>DATJKE010000168.1:0-5750 GCA_035491735.1 Sphingomicrobium sp. | reverse complement strand
TGCCGTTGCCGATGCTTTGGAGAGCGGGCAATTGGCGGGATATGCGGGCGATGTCTGGTTCCCGCAGCCAGCGCCTCGCAGCCATCCGTGGCGGAACATGCCCAATCATGGGATGACGCCGCACATCTCCGGCACGACCCTGTCGGCCCAGGCGCGCTATGCGGCGGGCACCCGCGAAATTCTCGAATGCTTCCTGGAGGGCCGGCCGATCCGTGAGGAATATCTGATTGTCGAGGGCGGCCATCTCGCCGGCGCCGGCGCGCATAGTTACAGCCCCGGCAACGCCACGAAAGGATCGGAAGAAGCGGAGGAATTCAAGGCCCACGCCTAGGTGGCCCGCCGCGTTCGCTCTCCTTCCTCGCGTCCGACCCGAATGGGCGACAAGAAACAAGCCCATGCAGATTTGCTTCGTGGGATCGAAAGCGGATGCCGCCACACCGCTTGCCGATCGCGGGAGCTGAGAAGGCTTAGCGTTTAATCAGGCTCGCATGAGCGGAAACCGCCTGCCAGCCCTTTCGCGTACGATGATATACATCGGTGTAGCGGAATTGGTTGGTCTCGCTCCTCTCGCCGAGACGCGCGGTCTGCGTGAATCGACCGTTGACGACGGCCGTATCGCCGTAGATCCTAACCATAACCTCTTCTGTCTCGAAGGGATCGATCTCCGCCTTTCGGTCCGCAACGGCTTGCAGCATTTCGCGCTTCCCCGAAACCTGGCCGTTGATCCACACGAGCACGAAATCGTCGGCGAGAATGCGGTTGAGCGCCGCTACGTCGCGCTCAACGACCGCAGTGTCCCACGCTCGCTCCACCGCGAGAAGATCGGCACGGTCGTCGGTGCGGGGAGCGGCAGCCACCAAAAAGATGGCGAGGACGACACTTAGAGTGAGCTTTTTCATTTCACCCACAAATCTCGATAATCTGGACGAAGCGCGTCCTAGCGGATTCGGAGGCGCCGAAATTGCCAAACTTCAATCAGAATGTGGGCCAATTCTCTACGACTTCCACGAAGCGGGTGAGCCAGGCGTTGGTCTGGTGGCCGTCGACGACGCGATGGTCGATGGTCAGTGTGACGTAAGCCATTGGCCGGATCAGGATCGCATCCTGGCCGTTCACGCCACGAACAACCACCCGCTTCTCCAGCTTGCCGACACCGAGGATCGCCGCCTGACCGGCGTGGAGGATGATTGGCGAGGCGAGCAGGCTGCCCGACACGCCGTGGTTGGAGATGGTGAAGCTGCCGCCCGAAACATCGGCTGCCGTCAGGCTCCCCGACCGAGCTCGCGTGGTGAGGTCGTCGAGCTTGTCGCCGATCTCCTCCAGGCTCAGCGTACCGGCGTCCTTAACGACCGGCACAACCAATCCCTTTTCCCCAAGCGCGGTACCGACGCCGACGTTGATCGTCGGTGAAACAGCGATGCGGTCTTCTTCCCAGCGGCCATTGATCGCCGGGGCGACGGCCATCGCTTCGGCCGCGGCCTTGATCAGATAAGTGGTGTAGCTGAGCTTGACGCCCTTGGATGCCATTGCAGCCTTGTGCGACGCGATCGCCGAAAAATCCGCCTCGAACAGCGCGGTGACATGTGGCGCTTCGCTGACGGCCCGGACCATATTCTCGGCGATCTTCAGCCGCATCCGATCGTGCGGGATGTCGTGGGCGGAGAATTGGCTTGGCTGGGCAGCAGGCTTGCCGGCCCTCGCCGTCGTTGCCGAGGTTACGGCGCGGTCAACATCGTCGCGGGTAATCCGCCCGTCCCGCCCGGTACCCTCGATGCGCGACGGATCGATATTGTGTTGCAGCAAGGCGCGGCGAACGGACGGAGAAAGGCGTTTTTCATTCTCGTTCCCCGGCGCAGGCCGGGGCCCAGGAGCGCCAATGGGCGCTGCCGTCGCACCGCCCTGAACCCCGGCCTTCGCCGGGGAACTGGTTGCCTCAGCCGCCGGATCGATCTTCGCCAGCAGCGCGCCCGGTTCTGCTTCGTCGTCCGTATCGAGCAATATCTCGGTCAGCACCCCGGCGCCCGGCGAAGGCACTTCCTGCGTCACCTTGTCGGTTTCCAGCTCGACCAGGGGCTCATTTTCGAACACTAGGTCGCCAACGCGGCGAAGCCAGGCGCGGACAACGGCCTTGGTCCCCTCCTGTTCGTCCGGAACACGGACCTCGATCATCTAGAAACCCACCAGCCGGTCGATTTCGGCGCGGATCTTGTCGACGCTCGGCAGTGCCCATTCCATCAGCTTGGGATGATGCGGGCTCGGGATGTCGGGCATGGTCACCCGCGCAACTGGCGCATCAAGGTCGAGAAACGCATCGTCGGCCACGACTGCGGCGATCTCCGCGCCAAATCCCCCGGTTCGCAAGTCTTCATGGACGATCAGGCAGCGACGCGTGCGTCGGACGCTGTCGAGCACCATGTCACAGTCCCATGGCATCAGGGTGCGGAGGTCGATGACGTCGGCGCTGACGCCCTCTGCCGCGGCCTCGCAGCGCGGAACCATCGCTCCCCAGGTGACAATCGTAATCCGATCGCCTTCACGCGTTTTCTTCGCCTTGCCAAACGGCAGGACGAACTTGTCGCCGGGCCATGGTCGCCGAGCCCAGCTGTCGTCGAGCATGGCCCGATGCTCGAAAAAGATCACCGGGTCATGGCCGCGAAGCGATGCGCGGAGCAAGCCGACGGCATCTTCGGCGTTGGACGGCACTGCGACCTTCCAGCCGGGACTATGGACGAACTGCACCTCGTTAGTCTGGCTGTGCCAGGGGTCGCCGCATTTGAAGAAACCGCCCGGGATGCGTAGCACCATCGGCGCCGAAAAGCGGTTGGCGGTTCGCCAGCGCATCGTCCCGCAATCGTTGATCTGTTCGGTCGCCGGCTCGGCATATTTGCGGAACTGGATTTCCGGAACCGGCATCAGGCCTGCGAGCGCCATGCCGACCGCGCGGCCAATAATGCCTTCTTCATTCAGGGAGGTGTCGAACACCCGCTCGACGCCGAACTTTTCCTGCAGGCCGAGCGTTACGGCGTGAACACCACCCTTGGGACCGATATCCTCCCCAAAAACCAGCAGCTTAGGATTGGAATCCAATTCTTGGTCGAGCACCCGGCGGATGGCTGTGACCATGTTGATTCGCTGGCCCTCCGGCAGCGGCTCCTCGGTCGTTCCGTCCAAGCTCCCCGCGCCACCGCCGATCTGGCTGGCTACGCCGTCGTAGAAGACATGGTCCGTCACGCGGTCCGGGGACGACACGCCGCGCGCTTCGGCTTCGGCTCTCGCCGCTTCGACTTCTTGCGCGACCGACGCTTCTATCAAGGCCCAATCGAGGCCGGGCGAGTGCTTCTGGAGCTTGGGCAGCGGGTCACGGGCCCATTCGGACTTGACCTCGGCTGCCGACTTGTAGGTTTGGGTGTCCTGGAAACTATGCCCTTCGAGCCGTGGCACGGTGAGGCGGATCAGCGCCGGCCCTTTGCGCGACCGCACATGATCAATCGCCTCAGCGATCAATCGGGCAGCTTCATCGGGCTCGGTTCCGTCGCCGTTCCAGATCGCTAGATTCTTGAAGCTGGCAAGATTGGCGGCAATGTCTCGACCCGGCGTCTGGTAATCCGATGTGACCGAGATGCCGTAGCCATTGTCTTCGACATAAAATAGCAATGGCAAAGATTGCGTGGTTGCAATTGTTAGAGCGGACCAAAATCCGCCGGTGGCACAGCTGGCATCGCCGCCGAGCACCACTGCGATGGCGCCATCGTCCATTTCGCCCAGGACTTTAGCTTTGTAGGCGATCGCCTGGGCCCAGCCGGCCGCAGGCGTATATTGCGCCCCCACCCCACCGCACATCGGCAGGGCATGGGCGCCGCCTGGATTGGGGTAATTGAACACCACGCCGATGTCGCGCCCGTCGCTATAGCCGTCCGCCAGCCCCATCCCAGAGCCTAGCGCGTCGGCCAGCGGCACCCCGAGTGCCAGCAACATCGGCCGCGAGCGATAGTAGCCGCAGGCCGCGTCGCCATCGCGCAGGTGCATGCCGAGGATGACCTGGGCCATGTCATGGCCTCGCGCCGAGAATTGGTAGAGGACCTTCTTTTCGGGAACGAGCCGCGTTTCTTCCAGCTCATCCATCGCCCGGCTGGTCAGCACCAACCGCGCCACCTCGGCCCAGTCCACGCCAGTTTGCGTCCTAAAGTCGGACTCCGGTTCGGCAGTCATGGCCTCAGCCATTCATCGCCTCGACAACGGCGCCAATGAAGCGGTCGACCGCTGCGTCTGCCATGCCGATGACGTTGAAGCGGCCGCTATCGGCCATGTAGATGGCGTTCTGCTCGCGCAGCTTGACTACCTGATCCTTGCTGACCGGCAACATCGAGAACATCCCGAATTGATTGCCGATGTAGGCCAGGCGGGGATCGGCGGCAGCGATTTGGCCTCGGATCCGGTTGATGCGCGCCCGCATCTCTCCAACCTCGGCGTCCCAGTCGGCGCGCAGCTCCGGCGTATCGAGCACGATCCGGACGCACGCGGCCCCATGGTCAGGCGGCATCGACCACATTTCGCGGGCAATCTGCACCACATGGTCCATCGCCCGCTTCGTGCCGGCCGCGTTCCCCGTCTTGAGGAACAACGAGCCGACCCGGTCGCGATAGACTCCGAAATTCTTGTCGCAGCTCTGGGAAATGACGACTTCGTCGCAGGCATCGAGCAGCAAATGCAGCCCTGCCGCGTCCTCGGCAAAGCCTCGGCCCAGGCCCTGATAGGCAATGTCGACCAGCGGAACCAGCCCGCGCCGCGAAACCACTTCGACAACGTCGCGCCACTGGCCGTCGTCCAGGTCGGCACCGGTCGGATTGTGGCAACAGCCGTGCAGCAAAACGACGTCGCCCTGGGGGGCGCCGTTCAGCGCGGCCATCATTTCGTCGAAACGAATGCGGGTCTCGAGCCGGTCGTAATAGCGATACTCACTGATTGTGAGGCCGGCTGCCTCGATCACGGGCACATGGTTGGGCCATGTCGGCGTTCCGACATGCACCTTGGCGCCCGGATGCGCCGCCGCGATCAGCTTGAAGCCAAGGCTCAGCGCGCCGCAACCACCCGGCGTGTGAAGACCAGCGATCCGATCGTCATTCGCGTGGCGTCCCAGCACGATCGGCCGCAGCAATTCGGTGTAACGCTTGTCGCCAAAGCCGCCGATGTAGCTCTTCGTCTGCTGGCTTTCCCAAAGCAGCTTTTCGGCTTTTTTTACCGCTCGAAGGATCGGAGTGTTGCCGACACCGTCCCGATAGACCCCAACACCGACATCGATCTTGTCTGGCCGGGGATCGGCATTGGCCATGGCGATCAGCGCGAGCAAGGAATCGCTCTGCACGTCGCCAAGTGCATCGAAGAATTGAGCGCCCCCGTTGGTGCCCGCCATGGTCGCCTCTTCCAACATAGCTGCCGCCTAGCTCAATGATTGCCAACAGTCACGCATCATAGTCGACCGCGACGCCTTCGCCGACGGGCACCGACTGGCAGGTCAGTACGTATCCGGCAGCGACTTCCTCATCAGTCAGGCCGTAACGCGCCGCCATTTCGACCTTGCCCTTGGTTACCCTGGCCCGGCACGTGGCGCAGACGCCCGCCTTGCAGGCGAACGGCGCCGGCAATCCAGCTTCGCGCGCACTGTCGAGGATGTTTGCCTCCGTAAACTCGACCTTGCGGGTTCGGCCGTCGAGCGTGACGCTGAGCGTCAGCCCGGCCGCCTTTTCCTGGAG
>DATJKE010000167.1:0-3938 GCA_035491735.1 Sphingomicrobium sp. | reverse complement strand
GAGCGATGAAGCGCACTTTCCAGCCGAGCAATCTGGTCCGCAAGCGGCGGCACGGGTTCCGCAGCCGCATGGCGACGGTCGGCGGCCGCAAGGTGCTGAACGCGCGCCGCGCCCGCGGCCGCAAAAAGCTCAGCGCCTAGTCACCATCCGAAAACGCTCGGATTTCCTCGCCGCCAACCGCGGCAAGCGCGCCCCCATGCCCGGTTTCGTCCTGCTCGTCCGCCCGCGAGACGATGACGATTCGACCATGCGCATCGGCTTCACCGTTACCAAGAAGATCGGCAACGCGGTCGTTCGCAACCGGATGAAGCGCCGCTTCCGCGCCCTCGCTCGCGAAATCCTGCCCGATCATGGCATTGCCGGCGCCGACCATGTCCTGATCGGACGTGAAGGCGGGATCGAACGCGACTATGCCAGCCTCGTTTCGGAGTTGCAGCGCGCGCTCAAGAAACTTGCCGCCTCATGATTGCAAACGCCCTCATCCTGCTGACGAAAGCATGGCAAAAGGGCCCGAGCCGCGTTTTGCCGCCAAGCTGCCGCTTCCAGCCAAGCTGTTCGGCCTATGCAATCACCGCGCTGCAACGCTATGGCGCGCTCAAAGGCGGCTGGCTTGCCCTCAAAAGAATATTCCGTTGCCATCCATGGGGCGGACAGGGATTTGACCCCGTCCCCTGAATTTCAAGGACAGTGTAAGTGAACGATAATCGCAACATGCTCCTCGCGATCGTGCTGAGCGCCCTGGTGCTGCTCAGCTGGGGGCTATTGTCCGACAAATTCTTCCCTACCGCCGGGCCGCAGACCCAGCAGGTCGGAAACGGCAAGGTGAAGCCGGTACCGCAGCCCTCCGCCAGCCCTGCCGTCCAGGCGCCGCAGGCGGTTCGCGAGCGTACCGTCGTGCTGGGCGAGACGCCGCGCGTCAAAATCGACACGCCGAGCCTGGCGGGTTCGATCAACCTGAAAGGCGCAAGGTTTGATGACCTGGTGCTGCTCAAGCAGCGCGAGACCATCGCCAAGAATTCGCCGCCAGTGCGGCTGCTGTCGCCGGCCGGCGCGAAGGACAGCTATTTTGCCCAGTTCGGCTGGAGCGGCGAAGGAGTTGCGGCGCCGGATGCCAACAGCGTCTGGACCGCGAGCGCGCCCGTCCTCGCCCCCGGCAAGCCGGTGACGCTCAGCTGGACCAACCCAACCGGCCAGCGATTCGAGCAGGTCATCTCGGTCGACGACGGCTATCTGTTCACGATCAATCAGCGGGTCGTGAATGGCGGCACCGGCGCCATTGCCGTCCGCACCTACGGCCTCGCCAGCCGGTCGGAAAAAAGCAAGGATCCCTCGACCTGGACCAACCATGTCGGCCCCATCAGCTACTTGGGCGGCAAAGCCGAATATGACGTCAAATGGGAAACCCTCGACGAAGATAAATCCGGCGTTACGCTCGACAGCCGCGGCGGCTGGCTTGGTTTCACTGATAAATATTGGCTGACGGCACTTGCCCCCGCCAGCAATGCTCCGATCGAGGCCAGCCTCAAGAGGACCGCGTCCGGCGCCTATCAGGCCGATTATGCAGGCACTCAGTTTGCAGTTGCGCCTGGCCAGGCGGTGAGCGGCGAAACTCACCTGTTCGCGGGTGCGAAGGACTATGACTATCTTCGCCGCTACGAGGCTGGAGGCATCACCGAGCTTAATCGCGCAATCGACTGGGGATGGTTTCGCTGGTTCATGATCCCGATCTTCAAGCTGCTGCTGTGGCTGTTCGCCCAGCTCGGCAATTTCGGATTCGCCATCATCTGCCTGACGTTCATTGTCCGCGGCCTGATGTTCCCGATCGCCGACAAGCAGTTCCGATCGATGGCAGGGATGCGCAAAATCCAGCCGAAGATGAAGGTGCTGCAGGAGCGCTACAAGGACGACAAGCCGCGGCTGCAGCAGGAAATGCTGAAGCTGTATCAGGAAGAGAAGATCAATCCGGCTGCCGGTTGCCTGCCGATCCTGCTCCAAATCCCCGTGTTCTACGCGCTCTACAAGGTGCTCATGGTTAGCGTCGAAATGCGCCATCAGCCGTTCGCGCTATGGATCAAGGACCTTTCCGCGCCCGATCCGGCCACCGTCCTAAATCTGTTTGGAACACTCAACTTTACGCCACCGGGTTTCCTCGCCATCGGGGTGCTGCCGATCCTGCTCGGCATCACCATGTACATCCAGTTCAAACTCAATCCGCAGCAGATGGACCCGGTCCAGCAGCAGATCTTCAGCTTCATGCCGTGGGTGCTGATGTTCGTCATGGCCCCGTTCGCAGCCGGGCTGCAGCTCTACTGGGTAGTGTCGAACGTGCTGACGATCGCCCAACAGTGGTGGCTGTACAAGCGGTACCATCTCCACCTCAGCGACACTCACCCGGTCAAGGACTAAGTGGACGACCAGCCAGACATCGCCGAGCGCGCCCGAAAGCTCTTCGCCGGGCCGATCGACTTCCTGAAGTCGGCGCCGAAGCTTGAGCATCTGCCCTCGCCCACTGTCCCTGAAATCGCGTTCGCCGGACGGTCCAATGTCGGGAAGAGCTCGCTGATCAATGCGGTCACAAACCGCAGCAAGCTGGCGCGCGCGTCGAACACTCCGGGACGCACGCAAGAACTCAACTATTTCGATGTCGGACGGCCGCTGGTATTTCGGCTGGTCGATATGCCGGGTTACGGCTTTGCCGAAGCGCCGAAAGACATGGTCAAGCGCTGGCGGTTTCTGATCAACGACTATCTGCGCGGGCGGCAGGTGCTGAAACGCGCGCTCGTTCTGGTCGACGCCCGCCACGGCCTTAAGGACGTCGACCGGGACATCATGCAAATGCTCGATGAGGCGGCGGTCAGCTATCACCTCGTCCTGACCAAAGCCGACAAGGTCAAGCCGAGCGAACTCGCCAAGACCGTGGAAGGGATCAAGGTCGAGGCGGCCAAGCATCCGGCCGCCCATCCGCTCATCCTGCCGACCTCCAGCGAAACCGGAGACGGGATCGCCGAGTTGAGAACGGCGATGCTTGAAGCAGTATTTTCATGAAACTGATCATCGGCAATCGCGCCTATTCCAGCTGGTCGATGCGCGGCTGGCTGGCGCTGAAGCATGCCGGTTTCGAGTTTGAAGAACTGGTCGTTCCACTGTTCGACGAAGTCTGGGAACAGCGCCGCGAGGGTGACGAATTTGCGCCGTCATTGGGCAAGGTCCCGATCCTGTGGGACGGCGACACAGTCATCTGGGACAGCCTGGCGATCATTGACTATTGCGCCGACAAGGTGGGCCGGGAACGTTTCTGGCCAGAGGACGAAGCGGCCCGAGGCATGGCACGGTCGATGGCTGCCGAAATGCATTCGGGCTTTTCCGCCTTGCGCCGCGAACTGCCGTTTAACGTGCGACGCAACTTCGGTTCGGTCGACCTCTCTCCCGAGGTTGAAGCGGATATCGACCGGATCCTCAACCTGTGGGCCCAGGCCAGGGCGCGCTTTGGCGGCACCTGCGAATATCTGTTCTGCAACTGGAGCGCGGCCGACATCATGTTCGCGCCGGTCGTGACCCGTTTCGTCACCTATGGCGTCAAGGTGCCCCCGTTCGCGGCCGCCTACATGGAAGCGGTCCTGCACCGCGCCGACGTCGTCGAATGGATCGAGCTGGCCCAGGAAGAGCCCTGGGTGATCGAGGAATATGAGTCCGCGCCGGCAGCCTAGCCGCGCTTGGGATATTCCGTTCCGTCGCGCCGGCAAAAGCGGCTGTCGTCGGTAAAGACCATGTCGATATCGCTGTAGCCTCCGCCGGTTCGCGGTCCGGCACTGATGGCCACGAAGGTGCAAGGCCCATTCGAGCGGTTGATCAGATGGTGGCCATTGGTGCTGCCCTTGGCCCAGGCCAGAATGTCGCCCGGTCCGACTTCGGATTCGCCGTCATCCTCGACCAGCACG
>DATJKE010000166.1:0-3503 GCA_035491735.1 Sphingomicrobium sp. | reverse complement strand
ACGCTGTCGACCTTCTTTACCTCGCCAGGCGCCAAATGGATGACGTCGCCATTGACCTGGTAGATCGCCTCCGGGACGCCGTGGTCGAGCGCGAGGCGCGCCTGCTCGCGCATGTGGCGGATCTCGCCGTGGACAGGAACGAGGATCTGCGGCCGAATCCAGCGGTACATCGCCTCGAGTTCGGGCCGGCCGGGATGCCCCGATACATGGACATGCGCCTGGCGGTCGGTCACGATCAGCGCGCCCAGATCGCTGAGTGCATTCATGATCCGGCCGATGGCGATCTCGTTGCCGGGGATCTGCTTCGACGAGAAAATGACGGTATCGCCCTCGGCCAGCTTCAACTCATGCTGCCCAAAGGCAATCCTGCCCAGGGCAGCGCGCGGCTCGCCCTGGCCACCGGTGGCGATGATCAGCAATTCTTGCTTCGGCAGCATCATCGCTTCGTCGAAGCGGATCGGCTCGGGGAAGTCCTTGAGATAGCCAGTCGCCTTCGCGACCCTGAGGATTCGATCGAGACTGCGGCCCGCGACGCATACCTGCCGCCCCGTCTCCAGCGCTACACGGCCGATCGTCTCCAACCGCGCCGCGTTGGACGCGAAGGTCGTGACCAGCACACGGCCACGAGCCCCCAGCACCGCTTCGTACAGGCCGGCATGGACTCCGGCTTCGCTGCCCGACGCATTGTCCTGGAACACGTTGGTCGAATCACACACCAGCGCCAGCACGCCGGCCTCGCCGATATCGGTCAGCGTTTCGGCCGAACTGGGATGGCCGAGCACCGGAGTCTCATCGATCTTCCAGTCGCCGGTATGGAAAACATTGCCGAACGGCGTTTCGATCAGAAGCCCGTTCCCCTCGGGAATCGAATGGGCGAGGGGGACATAGGTCACCCGGAACGGGTCGAGGTCGATCGATCCGCCGCGCTCGATAATTCGCAGGCTGACCTGGCCGGTAAGCCCTTCCTCCTCCAGCTTGCCGGCAATCAGCCCCGCGGTGAACGGCGTCGCGTAGAGCGGCACCTTGAGGTCGGCGGCCATGTAGGGAAGAGCGCCGATATGGTCCTCATGTCCATGGGTGAGCACGATCCCAACCAGGTCGGCCATCCGCTCCTCGATGAATTCGAGTTCGGGAAGGATCAGGTCCACGCCGGGGTAGTCGCTATCGGCAAATGTCAGGCCGAGGTCGGCCATCAGCCATTTGCCGCGGCAACCGTATAGGTTGACGTTCATGCCGATCTCGCCCGACCCGCCGAGAGCGAGGAACAGCAGCTCTTCGCCGGGAGTCATCTTGATATCCGTGTCATTTGCCGGCCCGCGCAGCCAGCAGCGCCAGTCCCTGAATGGTAAGGTCGGGCTCGATCACATCAAAAACGTCCGTATGCTTGTCGAACAGAATGGCGAGGCCGCCAGTTGCGATGACCGTCACCGGCCGGCCTATTTCGGCCTTCATCCGAGCGACCAGGCCCTCGAGCATCGCTACATACCCCCAGTAAACGCCGATCAGCATCTGCGTTTCCGTGGTCCGTCCGATGACGCTTTCGTCCTGTGGCGCGGCGATGGCGATGCGCGGCAGTTTCGCAGCGGCGCCGACCAAGGCGTCGAGGCTGAGGTTGATACCCGGCGCAATGATGCCGCCCTTGTAGGCGCCGGAGAAATCGACCGCGTCGAAAGTCGTCGCGGTGCCGAAATCGATGACGATCAGGTCGCCCTTGTGTTTGGCGTGTGCAGCAATGGAGTTGAGTACCCGGTCGGCACCCACGCTTTGCGGCTCGTCCACGTCCAGCGCAATCGGCCACTCGGCCTTGCCTTGCCCGGCAACCATCGGGTCGACACCGAAATATTTTTTCGACAGCACTTCCAGATTGTGGAGGGCGCGGGGCACGACGGTGCCGACAATAACCTGGCTGACGTCGCCGCGGCCATAACCCTCCAGTTCAAGAAGCTGATGCAGCCACACCGCATACTCGTCTGCGGTTCGCCGAGGGTCGGTGGCGATCCTCCAGCGCGTCCTGATCTCGCCATCCTCGACGAGGGCGCAGACGATATTCGTGTTTCCGGCATCGATCGCAAGCAGCATGGCGGCGTGACTAGCCTCAACAGCAGCCAATTGTCACGCCAGCGTGACATCCCCGGCGCGGATGATCTCGATCATCCCGTCCCGCTTCAGCCGCATGGCGCCGTCGGGTTCGATCCCGTCAAAGGTCCCCGCGACCTGCTCGCCCGGGCTGCCATGTACCTCCAGCGGCGTCCCGATCGGATGCGCCCTGGCCATCCACGCCTGGGCGAATTGGGCGGGTTCCGACGAGCGCCAGGCGGCGAGCAGCTCCATAAATTTGCCGGCGAGCACCGGCGCAAAGGACTGAGGGCTGATTTCCGCCGCCGATTGCAGCCCGGCGGTCTTGCGGCCCGCGATCTCCGGAGCCTCTGCCAGATTGACTCCAAATCCGGCGACGATCCGGTCACCCGTCCGTTCGAGCAGGATACCCGCCAGCTTGGCATCGCCGAGCATCAGGTCATTGGGCCATTTGAGCGAGGTCGGCACATCGGGTGCAACGACGTCAATTGCCTCGATCAGGGCCAATCCCGCCGCCAGCGCCAGCGAGGGTGCCGGCGGATCGCTTGGCCGGAGCTGGACCAGCGTCGAACCGGTGAAATTGCCGTCAAGGGAATGCCAGGACCGGCCCTGCCGGCCCTTGCCGCCCTCCTGCTTCAGCGCGACGAGCCAATCGCCTTCGACCGCCAACTCATCGGATAGCAACGCGCTGTTGGTCGAGCCGAGCCGGTCGACGATGCGAATACGGCTCAGAACAGGCTTCCAGCGGCCCGATTGGTCACGTCGCCGAGGGGGCCGATCAGCAGGTAACCAAGCGGCGACACGAGGATGGCCGCGATCGCAATCAGCGCGCCTTCAACCATCCCCTGCCCCTTGCCATAGGGCTGAGCGGGCGCGTCGAAATACATCACCTTGACGATGCGGAGGTAATAGTAAGCGCCAATCACCGTGCCGAGGATTCCGAACACCGCCAGCGGGAGGAAACCCTCGGCGACCGCGGCCTGGAACACCAGCAGCTTGGGCCAGAAGCCGAATAGCGGCGGAAGTCCCGCCAGGCTCAGCATGAAGGTCGCCAGCGCGGCAGCGAGACCCGGACGGGTTTGGGCGAGGCCGGATAGCGTATCGATCGCCTCTAACGGTTCGCCATTCTCATCGCGCATTCGTTGCACACAGAGGAAGGCGCCGAGCGTCATCACCACATAGACGGCCATGTAGAACAGCACGGCACTCGCACCCGCGGGGCCGCCGGCCACGAGGCCGATCAGGGCGAAGCCGACGTTGTTGATCGAGGAATAGGCCAGCAGCCGCTTGATGTTGGTCTGCCCATAGGCAGCAATTGCACCGAGGAAGATCGACGCCAGCGCGGCAAAGATCATGATCTGCCGCCACGCATCGATCGCCGGGGCCAGGGAGTCGAGACAGACGCGGACGCCGAGCAGTACAGCCGC
>DATJKE010000165.1:0-2608 GCA_035491735.1 Sphingomicrobium sp. | reverse complement strand
GGCTGGCTGGTCGACGGCGCGGCGATCATGAACCAGGTGCCGCTGCAGCGCACCAGCTACGGCCCCTACGCCCGCGCGATGGTCCGTGTGTGCAAGGAAGAGAGTTTCCACCAGCGCCAGGGCTATGAAATCATGATCGCGCTGGCCAACGGCACGCCGGAGCAGAAGCGGATGGCGCAGGACGCCCTCAACCGCTGGTGGTGGCCGTCGCTGATGATGTTTGGCCCGCCGGACGACAATAGCCCCAACACCGAACGCTCGATGCGGTGGCGGATCAAGCGCGAGACCAATGACGAGCTTCGTCAGAAGTTCGTCGACATCACCGTCCCGCAGGCCGACTTCCTCAATCTGACCGTGCCGGACCCGGCTCTGAAGTGGAACGAGGCCAAGGGCGGCCACGATTTCGGCGAGGTCGACTGGGAGGAATTTTACGCTGTGGTCCGCGGAGAGGGCCCCGTCGCCAAGGAACGGATGAAGGCGCGGCAAGAGGCTTGGGATAACGGCGCCTGGGTTCGTGACGCTGCTGCGGCCCATGAGGCAAAGCGGCAGGCCAAAGCCGCGGCCTGACGCGAAGTTTATAAGGGGAATATAAATGTCCGGTCACGACTGGCCGCTGTGGGAGGTATTCGTTCGTGCGAAGGGCGGCCTTAGCCATCGTCACGTTGGCAGCGTTCATGCTCCTGACGCGGAGCTCGCGCTCCGCCACGCCCGCGACACCTACACGCGGCGGCTCGAAGGGGTGAGCCTGTGGGTGGTCCGATCGACTGACATCGTCGCTTCCGACCCTGATCAGGCGGGTGAGCTGTTCGAGCCCGCAGAGGACAAGATCTACCGCCACCCGACTTTTTACGACATCCCCGACGTGGTGAAGCACATCTGATGGCGAGCCGTTCGAAGATCGGCGCCGATTTGGTGAAGCGCGGCCCGACCACGCCGATTGTCGGCGAGCAGGATTCAGCGCTGTTCGATTATTGCCAGCGGCTTGGCGACGATGCGCTGATCCTTGGTCAGCGGCTCGGCGAATGGTGCGGCCACGCGCCCGCGCTGGAGGTCGACCTTAGCCTTGCCAACATCGCGCTCGACCTGATCGGGCAGGGAACGCATTTCCTTGGTTTGGCCGGAGATGCCGACAAGCTCGCCTTTCATCGCGACGTGCTCGACTGGAAGAATTGCTGGCTGGTCGAACAGCCCAATGGCGATTTCGGCCAGACCATCGCACGGCAGCTTCTATTCTCGACCTGGCAACATCTGCTCTACCAGCGGCTTGCAACCTCATCGCACGAAGGCATTGCAGCGATTGCGGCAAAGGGCGTCAAGGAAGTCGCCTATCATCGCGAGTTGGCTGCAGACTGGACCATCAGACTGGGAGACGGGACCGGGGAGAGCGCGCGGCGCATGGCCGAAGGCCTCGACTGGTGCTGGCGATTTGTCCCGGAACTGTTCGAAGTCGACGATCTGCTCGAAGGGCTGATCGGCCAGGGTGTCGCCGCCGACCCACGCCAGTTCGAGGATGAATATCGCTCGGCAATCGCGGCCGTGCTGGCGGATGCAAAGCTCGAAGCCCCTGCCGACCAGCGGCCGATCCTTGGCGGCCGGCGCGGCCATCACAGCGAGAACCTCGGCCACCTGCTGGCGGTGATGCAGTTCCTGCCTCGCACCTATCCCGACGCGCAGTGGTAGGCTGATGGCCGAACATTTCTACAGGTTGCGGGTCGCGGAAGTCGTTCCCGAGACCGACGAGGCCAATTCAATCCGCTTTGACGTGCCGGAAGAGCATAAGGAGGCTTTCCGCTTCAAGGCCGGGCAGCATCTGTCGGTACGTGCGGACATCGGCGGCGAAGAAGTGCGCCGCAATTACTCGCTGTGCGTCGCGCCGGACGAGGGCCAGGTCAAGGTTACGGTCAAGCGGATCGCCGGCGGCGTCTTTTCCAACTGGGTGGGCGACAATCTCAAGGCCGGCGACACGCTGGACGTGATGGCGCCGCATGGTTCGTTCACTGTCGAGTTCGATCCCGCCAATGTACATCATTATGTCGCCTTTGCCGGGGGGTCCGGGATCACGCCGGTCATGTCGCTGGTCAAGACGGCGCTGAGTACCGAGCCGGAGAGCCGTTTCACCCTGTTTTACGGCAATCGTGATTCCAATTCGGTCATCTTTCTCGAGCAATTGGCGGCGCTGAAGGACCGCTACCTGGGCCGGTTCGAGCTTTATCATTTCCTCAGCGATGAAGAGGGTGACGTCGACCTGTTCAACGGCATGCTCGACCGCGAGACTTGTGACGAAGCGCTCGATCATCTGGTCAACGACGCCAAGGCAGTCGACGCCTGGTTCATCTGCGGGCCCGGGCCGATGATGGATGCCGCCGAAGCGGCGCTGTCCGATCGCGACGTGCCCAAGGACCGGGTACACATCGAGCGCTTCCTTGCTGGACGTCCGTCCGCCGCGCTGGCCGCGCAAATGGCGCAACTCCAGGAAAAGGCGGCCGGGCTGACGCTCAGCGTCACGCTCGACGGCCGAACCCGCAAGGTCGAGTTTACGGAGGCAAACATCCTCGACAGTGCGCGCGAAGCTGGATTGCCGGCGCCGTTCGCCTGCAAGGCGGGCGTC
>DATJKE010000164.1:0-16544 GCA_035491735.1 Sphingomicrobium sp. | reverse complement strand
AGGTCTCGTTCGACTTGCATGTGTTAGGCATGCCGCCAGCGTTCGTTCTGAGCCAGAATCAAACTCTCAAGTTGATGTACGACAAGCCAGGCGGAATAGGCCCGGCAAGCCGGCATCTCTGGGAGCCGTTCCTGCACAAATATACAAACTGGTGTGTTTGCGTATTAGGACATTTGCTCATCCCGCCAGGCAAGCCCGACGGAAGTCACATTAAGGAACGGCATAAATTTGACCGACCGTTCGATACCCAGAGGCTATCGAAGACCGGGCCGCCGCCCACATGTCCCTTCATCTAAACCGACAATGTCAAAGAGCCGACGCATCTCTGGCCCCCGGTTCGATTGGTTCCGGGTGTCGATATTCGACTAGTTAGAGACACGAACACGGTGGCGGTCCGAAACTCGGCCGCCGCCGCTGCTGTGAGGGGGCATATATGTAGGACCCGCCGGGGGGTCAACAGCCTTTTTCAAAAAATCGGGAACAAGCCTGTCATATGACTGTAAAACGTTGGAAATTCGGCATTTCACCCATTGTCACGCCGACTGGATATAAGTCCTGAGCGCCTCGGCCTCGGCCTCGATCCGCTCGATTCTGTGCTTCACCAGGTCGCCGATCGACACGATTCCCCGAATCTCCCCGCCCTCGACCACGGGCAAATGGCGCATTCGGCGCTGGGTCATCGTGGCGAGTGCGGCAAGTATCGGAGTCTGCGGGTCGACGGTCTCGACCGGCGAGCTCATGACCCGGTCGACCGGCCAGTCGAGTACGCCGGAGCCATGATCGGCAACGCAGCGAACCAGGTCGCGTTCGGAAAAAATGCCGCAGATCCCAGCCTGGTCCAGCACCGGCACTGCGCCGATACGTTTTTCGGAAAGCAGGCCAACCGCGTCGCGAACGGGAGTTCCGACCGGTACGGTTGCGACTTCATGGCCTTTATTCGAAAGAATCGTCGCGATGGTCATCGGCGCCGCCTCTTCATTGCCTCCAAATGCATGTGCGCGTTGAAAGTCCCAGATTCAACCGCCAAATGGCCGTCATATGCCAAGGCCTGACCCGACGCCGCCGCTGGAATCGCTCAAACAGCAGTTCCTGAAGATCATGCGCTGGGGGGCGCTATTCTCGCTGACGGTAGCCGCCATCGCAGTGGTGCTGGTCGCCCAGGGCGACGAAACCGTCCACATCCATATGCTGATCGCCACGGCGCTGGGCGTGGGCCTCAGCGTGATGCTCGGCATTGCGCTCATGACCCTGGTGTTCCTCAGCAGCCGGATGGGGCAGGATGCGGACGCCGCGGACCATAGCCCAAAGGACCAGTATGACGATCGATCATAAGATTCCCGTTCTCCGCGTCGTCCCGGGGCCGAGCGACATCAACGCCAACGGCCATATTTTCGGCGGTTGGGTGCTCAGCCAGATGGACATCGCCGCCGGCATCGTCGCGTCGCGCCGGGCAGATGGTCCGGTCGCGACTATCGCGATCGAGCGGATGGAGTTCATCACGCCGATCCACCTGCGCGACGTGATCAGCGTGTTCGCAGAGGTCGAACGCGTCGGCCGCACTTCGATGGCAATCCGGATCGAGGTCATTGCTACCCGCGATCGCGGAGCGACCGACATCAAGGTCACCGAAGGACTGTTCACCTTCGTCGCGCTCGACGAGCAGCATCGGCCGAGGCCGGTCGACCCCAAGTAAAAAGGGCCCCCGGCAAGCGGGGGCCCTAGTGAGGCCGGGAAGAACAGGCCTCTAGAAGTCGAGCTGGGCGCGCATTGCGAATACGTCGCTGTCGAATTCACGCTCGTTGGCGGGGTCGGACAGGTCATCGCTAAGCGAATTGCGCGGCCCCCCTGTCACGTTGATGTGCGCGTATTGCGCCATCAAGCGGGTGTAATCCGTAGGGTTCCAGATGATGCTGGCCTGGTAGGCAATCTGCTTGCCGCCGTTGACGTAGAACGGAGCTGAAAGTGATGACGAGCCGCCATCAACATCGTCGTTAAGATCCACATAATCGACACGGCCGTTAAGCTGGATCGCGCCCCAACTACCCTGGTTGAAAGGCTTCAGCACCTTCACGCGGCTGAAGCTGCCGCCCTTGTAGGCGCGGGTCTCGCCGGTGAGGTAGAAGCCAGCTTCTAGATAGCCGCCCCAGAAACTTGGGTTGCCATTGAGTGCCGTGCCGTTGGGCGTGGTGTTCGATTCAAGGTCCAACAGCTTGGCCGCCTGCTCGGCAGGCGTGTATGTTCCATGCACCCAAACCTTCTGCGCTTCGCCGGCGACATGGAACTGCTTGAAGATCGCCGCGGCTTCGACGCCGACGATATTGTCGCCCGCTGCCGACAGGGCGCCGGTGCTGATGAAGCGCTGATCGGTCAGCTGCGTCGTGGGCCGCAACTGATAGTTGCGGCTCTGCGCTTCCCGCCTGTTGTCACGGTGCTCGAAATTTGCGCCGAGGTGCAGGCGGGTCGTTCCGAGCGTCGGTGAGAATACGCCGCGCGCGGCAAACACCCAGCCGGTGCGGTTGAAGTCGTTGGCATTCATCTCTTCGCTGAAGATGCCGGCCTGGGCAGTCCACTTGTCGGCCGTCTTGTCGTTGGCGACCAATGCGGCACCGATGCGGCGGTTATGCGAGAAGGCATCGGTGATGCCGGCACGCTCCATGAACGACGTGTATTTGGAGCTGGTCATCGTCTCGAGGCTCGAGAAGGGGTAGAAATATCCGACCTGCGCCGTCAGCGGCGTGTCCTTGAAATCATAAGCCAGCAGCACGTCCTCGAAATCGACCTGGCCTTGCGCAAAGTTGAACTCGACACTGTAGCGGAACCCGCCGGGGATCGTGCCGTCGGCGCCAATCGTCAGGCGACGAGCGCGGGTGCTCCAGCCGAGGTTACCGAAGTTGAGGCCCGCGACGGTGCCGCGGAGCTCGTCGCCATTCGGGTAGCCGACGTAGCCGGCGTCATATTGCACGAGCCCCTTCGGCTTGAAGCTCCAGCCGGCGTCCTTGTCTTCGAGCTGCGGTGCGCCCTTCCATGACGGGGTGACCTTGGCCTGGGCGGCCTGGATCTGGGCGATTGATTCCTGGAGCGCTTCGACCTGGGCCTGGAGCAGTTCGAGTTTTGCCTGGGCGTCGTCGAGGTCCTTCGCCTGCTGGATCGCGGCGTCGGCGGTGGCGTCGGACTGGTCGGGCTGGTCCGTGTCGGCTGGCGGGGTGGCCTGCTGCGCAAGCGCCGTGCCGCTCATGACCAAAGCGCTGCCAGCGAGGAGCGCGCGAATGAAAGTAGTACGCTTCATCTTATTCCCTTTCCCCCCGCCTCACTTGGTGAGGCTGATGCGCACCGCCCGAGTGGACGGCGCGCATGGCATTTATGTGACCAACCTAGCCTATTTCAGCTCGGCAAATTTAACTGGAGTGAGGTTGCGCGCCGCCATCTGCGCGCGAGCGCGGACGCCGTTTGGAGCGGCAATCAAGCCGGCCTGGCGGAGATAGCCGTTGGGGCCGAATGCGCTTTCCTTGGTGAACTCGGCGACGAATGCGCGGACCGCCGGGATCGCCCGGACGTGCGCATTCTTCACATAGACATAGAGCGGACGAGCGCCCGGATATTTGAACGAGGCGATATTCTCATAGGTTGGCTGAACGCCGTTGATCGTCAGGCCTTTCAGGCGGTTCAGATTCTCCTCCAGGTAGGAATAGCCGAAGATACCGATGGTGCCGGCATTCGCCTCGATCTTCTGGACGATCAGATTGTCGTTCTCGCCGGCTTCGATGAACGCGCCATCTTCGCGCATGGCGGTGCAGACCTGCTTGTACTTGGCTTCATTGGCCTTCTTCAGGGCAGGCATGGCGGGGTTCGTGTCGCAGCCGGCCGACATGATCAGCTCGCCGACGGCGTCGCGCGTGCCGCTGGTCGGCGGCGGGCCATAGACACGGATCGGAATGGCCGGGAGCCTGCCATTGACGTCCTTCCAGGTCTTGGCCCTGTTCGGCTTGCCGAACGGAGTTTTGGCCAGGGCCAAATAAATGTCCTTGGTGGTCACGCCCAAAAGCGGGCTGCCCTTGGCCGTGGCGAAGGCAATGCCGTCGATGCCGACTTGGATCTCGGTGACTTCGGTGACGCCGTTTGCGGCGCACGCCTTGGCTTCGGAAGCCTTCATTCGCCGCGACGCATTCTCAATGTCGGGGAAACGCTCGCCGACGCCAGCGCAGAACAGCTTCATGCCGGCGCCCGTGCCCGTCGATTCGATGACCGGCGCCCCGAGCTTGGGGTTGGCGCGAGCGACGCGTTCAGCAACGGTCTTGGCGAATGGATAGACGGTCGAGCTGCCGACGGCGCGCATGCCGCGCGCATCGGCCATGGCCGGTAGTGAGAGTGCGGCTACCGCGGTGGCGGCATAGATCAGAGTCTTCGAGGTCATGTGACAAGTCCCTTTGGGCGAACAGCTCCGTTCGCCGACAGGGTGCGGATTAGGACGGACCCGCGACGCGTTCGTGACTTTCATATTACCGTTTCGTGACGGCAACGGCCGAGGCTTTGCGGCAACAGAAAGGGCGACGGAATTGATTCCGCCGCCCTTTGCTGTCCAGTCTCGCTTAAGCGGCCGGTGAAGTCTCGTCGCTGTCCCCGTCAGTGCGGGGCTTGCGGGCGCGGCGGCGAGGCTTGGGCGCTTCGTCTTCCTCAACGTCCGTTTCAGGCGCGCCGATCGAAGGCGGCAGGACGCCGAGAGAAATCCGCTCTTCGCTTGCTTCCTCGTCGCGGTCGTCGCGGTCGTCGCGATCGTCGCGATCGTCGCGGCGAGCGCCATTGGCACGGGCCTCTCGTTCGCCGCGGTCAGCACGGTCGCTGCGATCACCGCGCTCGAACCGGTCGCGGCCGCGTTCGCGGTCGCGGCGGGGGCGCTGGCGAAACTCTTCGCCCTCGTCCTCGGCCGAATCATTCTCGGCCACCAATTCTTCATCGCCCTCGACGTCTTCATCATCGTCGCGGCGCGGGCGGCGCTGCGCCTGCTGCTCCTCGAAGCGCGAGCGGTTGTCCTCGAGCACGCGGAAATAATGGTCGGCGTATTGCAGATAATATTCGGTCTGGACGCGGTCGCCGGCGAGCTGGGCGTCGCGCGCCAGGCTCTTGTATTTTTCCAGCAGCTGGGCGGCATTGCCGCGCTGGCGGTTGTCCTGCCGATTGGCACCGGCATTACCAGGCATTCCCTGCGGACGCTGTCCGCCGCGGCCACGACGACGGCCGCCCTGACGATTGTTGATCAAAATCTGGTTCCCTGTCGCACTGGCACCGGCCTCGACCGATTGCCTTTCCTTCTTCCCTTCAACGGAAGTGTGGCCCCCGTCGCGGCGGACCGGCTCGCGCAACTACGCAAGTCGACCCTCCCTTTGCCGTCAGTCGCATTGCGAAAGCGCGGCGATGTCGTCGGGGGTCGGTGGCGGGGGCGCATCATTTTTAAGGGAGCGGCCCCGTCCCTGGACCCTGATGTAATGATGAGCCGCGGAAATTCCAAGCGTTTTCGACTAACTGCCAATCAACAGCGCCCGTGGACGATCGCCAAGGTCAAGGGCAATCGCCGGCGACAAGCCTTGCTGGCGGAACAGTTCGGCAGCACTTTCCGCCTGGTCGAAACCGATTTCGATAGCCGCCAGGCCGCCCGGCGACAGCAGTCGGCCGATCTCCGGAGCCAGGCGGCGATAGTCGTCAAGACCTTCCGGACCGGCGAACAAGGCTTCGGCCGGCTCATAATCGGCTACTCCGGGACCGGTGTCGGCGTCCGCCGCGACGTACGGTGGATTACACAGGATCAAGTCGAATCGTTCGCCGATGCCTTCGGCCCAATCGCCAATGCGAAAGTCGGCGCGTTTGGCCATGCCGAGCCGCTCCGCATTGCGGCGGGCGTAGGACAGGGCCGCATCCGATGCATCGATCCCAACCCCGGTTGCGTCCGGCCATTCATCAAGCGCCGCCAGCAGCAAGGTTCCAGGCCCGGTGCCGAGATCGAGGATGCGCGCGGGACCTTGTCTTCCCGAGAAATGCTCGACGGCCGCGGCAATCAGCGTTTCGCTGTCCGGACGGGGCACCAGCGCACCTGGTCCGACTTCGAGGTCGACCGTCCAAAAGGCGCGATGGCCGGTAATATAGGCAACCGGCTCGCCGGCCCGGCGACGTTCGACAAAGTCGAAAAAGGCCGGCGGCGCTTCACCCCTGGGATTGTCGAGGATCAGCCGGTCGCGGCCGACACCCAGCGCGGCGGCCATCAGCAGTTCCGCGTCAAGGCGCGGCGTATCGCTGGTCGAGGACAGTTGCTGGGTGGCGCGGCTCAGCGCCCGCGCGATAGCGGTCACGCTTCTTCCAGGCTCGACAGCCGCTCGGCCTCATCCTCGGCGACCAGCGCATCGACCAGCTCGCGCAGGCCCGGTCCTTCGAGGATCGCATCGAGCTTGTGCAGCGTGAGGTTGATGCGGTGGTCGGTCACCCGCCCTTGCGGGAAATTATAGGTGCGGATGCGCTCCGACCGGTCGCCCGAGCCGACCATCGACTTGCGGGCGCCTGCCCGTTCCGATGCCAGCCGCTCTCGCTCCAATTCGAACAGGCGGGTGCGCAGCACCTTCAGCGCCTTGGCCTTGTTCTTGTGCTGCGACTTCTCGTCCTGCTGGATAACTACCAGCCCTGTCGGCAGGTGAGTGATGCGGACCGCGCTGTCGGTGGTGTTGACCGACTGGCCGCCGGGGCCCGACGAGCGATAAACGTCGATGCGGAGGTCCTTGTCGTCGATCTGGACGTCGACATCCTCGGCCTCGGGCAGCACGGCGACCGTCGCCGCCGAGGTGTGGATGCGGCCGCCGCTTTCGGTCACCGGCACCCGCTGGACCCGGTGCACCCCGCTTTCGAATTTCAGTTTGGCGAACACGCCGGCGCCGCTGATCGACGCGACCGCTTCCTTATAGCCGCCGACGTCGGCCCCCGAAGCGCTGATCAGCTCGAACCTCCAGCCCTGTTCCTCGGCGAAGCGCTGGTACATGCGAAGGAGGTCGCCCGCGAACAATGCCGCCTCATCGCCGCCGGTGCCTGCCCGGACTTCCAGCATCGCCGCGCGGTCGTCGGCTGCGTCCCTGGGCAGCAGTCTCAACGCCAGGGCACGCTCGGCCTCGGGCAGCTTTTCCTTGATCTCCTCGGCCTCGGTTGCCGCGAGTTCCTTGAGTTCGGGCTCGGCGCTGGCGTCATGAGAGAGGCCGATCAGCACTTCGAGCTCGGCCCGCAGCCGCCGGACTTCGCGGGCGGCGGCGGCCACGGGCTCGATCTGGGCATATTCCTTGGAAAGGCGAACGAAATCCTCGGGCGCGAGATTGGGCGCGGCCATCGCTTCAGCCAACTCATGCTTCTTCGCCTCGATCGAGACGATCCGGTCGAGCGAGATGGTCTTCATGCGGTCAGCAATGCCTCCGCCCGAGGCGCGTCGTTCGACTTGACCCGGCGGGTCACGGCGCCATCGGCAAAGCCCAGCACCACAATTTCGCGCGCGCCCTTCTTCACCGCGCGGTCAAAGCGCTTGCGCGGGCTGCCGGTGGCGACGATCTCGACCGATAGTCCCGCCGCACGCAACCGGCTTGCGGCGGCAAGGCCGGCACCGAGGGCGGCATCGTCCTCAACGACAATCGCCGCATCGATCTGCTCGATTGGGGGCGCATCGATCAGCATCGCCAGCCGCTCAATTCCCGCGGCCCAGCCAATCGCGGGCGTGTGCGGTCCGCCAAGCGATTCAATTAAGCCGTCATAGCGGCCGCCGGCGATGACCGTTCCTTGCGCGCCCAGCCGATCAGTGACGAACTCGAACGCCGTGTGACGATAATAATCCAGTCCACGCACCAGGTGCGGGTCGAGCTCATATGCTACGCCCGCCGCCTCCAGTCCCTCGCGGACCTTGCCGAAAAACTCCTCAGCCTCCCCGGTCAGCCGGATGGTCGGTGCCTTGTCGACGAACGGCCGGTCACGGGGGTCCTTGCTGTCGAGGATCCGGAGCGGGTTCTTGTCGAGCCGCTCCTGGCTGTCCTCGCTGAGTTCCGAGCGATGTGCTGCGAAATGGTCGATCAGCGCAGTGCGCCAGGAATCGCGGCTTTCCGCATCTCCCAGCGTATTGAGCTTGAGCATGACCCCGCCGATACCGAGCTCAGCCAATAGCTGTGAGCCGAGAGACAGAATCTCGACATCGGCCTGAGGTTCGCCTGCTCCGATGATCTCTGCATCGAGCTGATGAAACTGGCGGTAACGGCCCTTCTGCGGCCGTTCGTAGCGAAAGGCCGCGCCATGGGTCGCTACCTTGAGCGGCGCAAATTGCTGCCAGCCCTCGCTCAGGTAGGCGCGGCAGATGCCGGCGGTGAATTCGGGCCGGAGCGTGATGGAATCGCCCGAGCGGTCCTCGAACGAATACATTTCCTTGGAAACGACGTCGGTGGTTTCGCCGATCGTCCGGGCAAACACCTGCGTCGGCTCGATCA
This sequence comes from Sphingomicrobium sp., assembly GCA_035491735.1. Lineage (GTDB taxonomy): Bacteria > Pseudomonadota > Alphaproteobacteria > Sphingomonadales > Sphingomonadaceae > Sphingomicrobium. Next base: position 8,055 of record DATJKE010000164.1, on the reverse strand, counting down.
GCGGAACCTCGACCCGCTTGAAGCCATAAAGGCGGCGAACGCGATCGAAGGCAGCGACCACTGCATGGAAGCGATCGGCCTCTTCTCCAAGCAGGCTCTGGGTGCCACGGATCGGCTGAGGGGTCTGACTGTTCGACATACGGATGGGGCAGCACCTAGCGTCTCGAAATAACGAACGCTAGCCATGCGCCCATGTCAGGTCTTCGTCGCGCAATAGCGCTCAGTCTCGCCCTTCCTTTCATCCTTGCCGCCAACAGCGCGCCGCAGCCGCAGCCATTTGCCGACAATATTCCGGCGGCGCGAGACATCGCCTATCCGGGAACGATCCGGCTGTCGGTTGAGGCAACCGATCTTGCGCGCGGCATCATGAAGGTGCGCGAGACGATTCCGGTGGCGGGGCCAGGGCCGTTGGTGCTCCTCGCTCCCAAATGGCTCCCGGGCAACCACGCCCCGCGCGGCCCGATCGAGAAGCTGGCCAACCTGGAAATCACCGCCAACGGCCAGAAGCTGGCGTGGCTGCGCGACCCGGTCGACGTCTATGCCTTTCACGTCGATGTCCCGGCCGGCGCCAAAGAGGTCGAGGTTCGCTTCCTGCACCTGGCGTCGACTGCCGCAGACCAGGGCCGGATCACCGTCACGCGCGAAATGATGAATGTTCAGTGGGAAGCCGTATCGCTCTATCCGGCCGGTTATTTCACCCGGCAGATCCCGGTCCAGGCGAGCCTGACCATCCCCGGCGGCTGGCGGGCGGCGTCGGCACTGCGTCCAACTGGCGGCGATGGCGGCCGGATCGACTATGGAGTCGTGAGTTACGAAGTCCTGCAGGATTCGCCTGTGTTCGCCGGCAAATATTTCCGCGCCGACGATCTTGGCCATGGCGTCACGCTCAACACGGTCGCCGATGCGCCGAAGGAACTGGAGGTTTCCGCTGACGTCCTCGCCAAGCATCGCGCATTGGTCGACCAGGCGCTGAAGCTGTTCGGTGCCCGTCATTTCGATCATTATGATTTCCTCCATGCGGTCACCGATCGGATGGGCGGCATCGGCCTCGAGCATCACCGCAGCAGCGAAGACCAGAACGACCCTGGCTACTTCATCGACTGGAAGAAGAGCCTGGCCGACCACAATTTGCTGCCGCATGAGTTCACGCACAGCTGGAACGGCAAATTCCGGCGTGGCGCCGACCTGTGGACCCCGGACTTCCGCACCCCGATGCGCGACAGCCTGCTGTGGGTTTACGAAGGCCAGACCCAGTTTTGGGGCTATGTGCTGGAAGCGCGTTCCGGCCTGTCGACCAAGCAGGAAGTGCTGGACAAGCTGGCTGTGATTGCAGCCGGGCTCGACAATTTGCCGGGAAGGCAATGGCGGCCGCTGATCGATACCACCAACGATCCGATCATCTCCGCGCGGCGTCCCAAGGGCTGGACCAGCAACCAGCGGTCCGAGGATTATTATAACGAGGGGCTGCTGATCTGGACCGAGGCCGACGCGATCATCCGCGAGGGTACAAAGGGCAAGCGCGGGATGGACGATTTCGCCCGCGCCTTCTTCGGCATCAACGACGGCGACTGGGGTGAAGTGACCTACAGCTTCGACGATGTCGTGGCGACGCTGAACAGCGTCTATCCTTATGATTGGTCGTCGTTTCTTCGCGAGCGCGTGTACCAGACCTCCGAGCGGGCGCCGCTGAACGGCTTCGCCAAGTCCGGTTACCGGCTGGTCTACACCGACACCCCGACCGATGCCGCAAAGGCCATTTTCAAGTCCCGCGAGGCCGCCGATTTCAGCTATTCGCTCGGCCTCAGCGTCGGCAAGGAAGCGAAACTCGCGACAGTGGTGTGGGGGTCACCGGCGTTCGATGCCGGACTGACCGTCGGGCAGACGATCGTTTCGGTCAACGGCCATGCCTATAGCGAGGATGTGCTGAAGGACGCAGTGACCGCGGCCAAGGGCAGTAATGCGCCCATCCGGCTGATCGTCAAGCGCGGCGAGGAGGTGGGGCCGGTCGACATTATGTGGAGCGGGGGCCTTCGCTATCCGCGCTTCGAGAAGGCCGGCAAAGGCGATGCCCCGCTGGACAGGCTGCTCGCCCCGCGCTGACCGCGCCTGCCCTTGGGGGGTTGCCCTTGGCGCGCCAGCGTCTAAGGGCAGCGCCATCATGAGAATCGATCTAATTCCGTCGGGAACTGACGTCCCGCACAGCGTCAACGTGCTTATCGAAGTCCCGATTGGCGGCGAACCGGTCAAATATGAGTTCGACAAGCCGAGCGGTGCGATCTTCGTCGACCGCATCCTGCACACACCGATGCGCTACCCGTGCAACTATGGGTTCATCCCGCAAACATTGTGCGGCGACGGCGATCCGCTCGACGTGCTGGTAATGACCCGCTGGACCCTGCAGCCGGGTTCCGTGATCGCTTGCCGCCCGATCGGGGTACTCTACCTCGAGGACGAGGCTGGCGGCGACGAGAAGATCCTTGCGGTTCCGGTCACCCGGGTCTCTCCCTATTATAAGGATGTAAACGACTACACCGACCTGCCGCCGATCGTGGTCGAGCAGATCGAGCACTTCTTCACCCACTACAAGGACCTCGAGGCCGAGAAGTGGGTGCGCGTCGGCAAGTGGGGCGATGCCGAGGCTGCCCGCAAGGTCGTGCTCGACTCGATCGAAATGGCGAAGGCCGAGGAGGCCTCCGCCTAGGCTGCGGGCGGTTGCCGGCGCTGCTGGCGCTGTTGCTGGAAGAAGCGCCGCGGGATGAACAGCTTCCGAAAGGTGATTCCGAATGTCCGCCCGATCGGCTCGAGCAAGTCTGGCTGGTAGCTGAGCGGCGTGTCGCCGCCGGCATCGCGCACCTGGGGCCGATTGTTGAGGATATTCTCCGCGTCGAACCGGATCGAGGCGCCCCGGAAGAAGGGGTGCTTCGCCACCAGGTCGAAATTTTCGCTGAGGTTGGCGAACAGCCTCAGGTCGAGGTCGAAGTAGGGCGAGAATTTGAGGTCGCCCGATGAGCTTTCGACCGTGGTTCCGCTCCGCCAGCTGCCCTGTAGCCGGGCGCCATAGCCATTGTTGTAATAGCCGGTTTCGAATTGCACTTCGTGCCGCGGCCGGCCGCCGAGCGAGCTGACCGGCTCGCCATTCAGATAATCGAGCTTGGGTACGCCGGGTCCGATCTCCACCTCATCGACCAGATTGATCTGATCGGTCAGCGAAAAGGTCAGGCGTCCGCCCATGCCGCCGCCGAAGCGGCCGCCTCCCCCGCCAAACCCGCGGGAGCCTCCGCTTCCCGCGCTGCCCGGCCCAGCGCCGCGGCCACCCTCGGGCGGCGGAGGCGGAGGCGGAGGCGGTGCGGTGCCGCCTTGCCGGGCCCGTTCGGCGGCGAAGCGCTGTCGGAAGGAGTCCATTGCCGCCTGCGAGGGCGGCTCGGATTTGAGCGGCTTGGTGAAATCGAAGCCCCAGCGGATGGTATCCTTCCGCGACTGCTCGAAATTGACTGGCCGAAGGTCGACCCGAATCAAATTGCCATCCGAGTCACGAATGAACCGGCCGGGAAAAGCGTCTTCCAACGCTTCACTGGCGGCAGGAAAGCTGGCTTGCGGACGGTCGATCGTCTGATGGACATATTCCGCCCGCAGCCGAAGGTCGGTTTCCTTCAGCGGCTGCCAGTTGCCGCCGATCTTGAACACGTTGCGCTTGTCGGATCGAAGATCGGGGTTGCCGCCGGTGACCGTCGTCACCTGCGCCGTCTGGCCGGTGGTGAAGTCGAAGAAGTCGACATTGGGAGTCTCGATCAGCGGGTCGCCGAGTTGCTGCAGTGACGGCGCTCCTTCCTCACGGGTCCAGCTGACATTGATATTGAGCGGTTGGGCCGGCGCCCAGTTGAGCCCCGCTCCCAGGCTGGTGAGGGTCCCGAAATCGCTAAGGTGGGTGAGCTGCGCATTGGCGTTGGCGGTCAGCCGTCCGATCGACGCGCTGGACCTGGTGATCGGCAAATCGATGCTGGCCGAGCCTTCCAGAGTGCCGCGGCTCAAATCCGATTCGGCATGCGCGCCGTCGATGGTCGTCTCGCTATCGATTCCGGTCGACCCTGCACCGATGCGGAAGGTGGCGGTGGCGTCTCCCGCTGGAAGCACGAACAACGGTCCGGTGGCGGTGGCGTCGAGCGCCAGATTATAGTGGTTCGAGCGCGTGCGATCGCGCGGCAGAACATCCAGTGACTCGAAGTCGCCGAAGGGGTCGACCGTCGGGTCTCCCGCATCGAGCCGTGCCTGGATATCGCTTAGGTCGGGACCGTTGTCCGACTTCGTCACGCTGTGATTAAGCTCGGCATTGCCAGTGGAGGACAGACGCCACTTGCCGCGCTGGCCATTGAGAGCGGTGCCGAGCCGCAGCGAATCGGTCCGGCTGGTGCGCGTGAGCGGCGCATCTTCGGGGAAGGCGCGGACAATCTCGGTCCCGCCATCGTCGAGGGTCACGGCAGGGACGCCGAAACGGGACTTGCTCGCCTCCCGCTCGGCTTCGAGATTGATCGTCGCCGACACGTCGCCGAGGATGGTGCGGTTGTGCGTGCCGGACAGCCGAATGTCGCTGTGCGGCGCGGCCAGGGTGCGGAACGGCCGCGGATCGACCGCATCCGTGTCCGGCGCGACCGGCTGCAGCACAATATCGCGCTCGGACTCGAAGAGGGCCGAATTGGCCTCGGCATGAAAATTCAACGATGTCCGCGTGTCCTCGGCGATGATTAGCCGTGTGGCATCGCCCTGCCCCGAGACATAGCCGCCGTCGGTCGCGCCCTTGGCGCGCAGTTCTGCGCTGGTGGAGTTGAACCGGCGACGTAGAACGATATTCACCACGCGCTGGTCGGCGGCATAACCATATTTGAGCGCGACTTCCTCAGGCAGAATTTCCATCCGCTCGATGGCTTCGGGTGGCAGGTCGCGAAGCTCGCGAAAGCCGGAAATGCGCTGCCCGTTCAAGAGCATAATCGGCCGTCCGCCGGAACGGCCCCGGGCGCTGCCGATCTGCGAGGCGACCGAATCCAGCAATTCCTGGATGCTGGTCGCCCCGGTGGCGCGAATGTCGCGCGAGGTGAGTGTCTTTTCCGGCGGGATGTTGCCGACGACCGAGCCGCGCGGCTTCTGGCCCTGGACGACGATTTCCTGACCGCCTTCCTCTTCGACATACTCATCAGCAGGCTGAGCAGCGGCCGCTGCCGCCTCATCGGCAGGCGTTTGCGCGGCCGCATCCTGGGCCAGGGCGGGCGCCGGGGCCGTGGATGCAAGCAGAACGAACAGAAGGGACGGATGACGCGGCATGAACAAGAGCAAACTCAGTCAGGGGTAACTGGCTCCCTGCTGACGCCTTTTAGATGAAGCCTGCATGACCGGCCGAGTGCCCGGCACGCCAAACTCCGGTCGCTTGTCGAAAGAATCAGCCTTTCAGCGCCTGCACCGCAGCCAGCGTCCTGGCGACATGATCTTTCCAGTCGAGCTCCGAATGGACCATCACGATCCGTCCCTTGCGGTCGATGACATAGCTGGTGCGGTCGGTCAGTTCTGGCTTCTGCTTCAAGACCACATCGTACGCCTTGATCGTTTCAGGCGATGCGGTCGCTACCGGGAATTTGCTGCGGCAGGCCTCGGTCGAGAATTTCTTCAACGTATCCAGATTGTCGGCGCTGAGGCCGACCACCCGGGCACCGGCCTTGCGGAACTCCGGCATGGCGTCGGCGAAGGCCTTGGCCTCCAGCGTGCATCCCTGGGTGAAGGCCTTAGGGAAGAAATAGAGCACCAGCGGGCCGTGCTTGAGCTGGTCCTTCAAATGCAGTTTGAACGGTTTGCCGCCGACCGCGCCCAGGGTGGTGAAGTCGGGCGCCTGCGCGCCGACCGGCAAGGCCGCGGCGAGCGGCTGGCTGGACAGTGCAATGGTTCCAAAGATGATGGGTAGCAAAGCGCGCATCGGTGCGACTCCTACAAGAGCTGTTGCGGCACGCTAGTCCTGCAGGCCGGCGCTGGCTAGCAGCCGTCGGGGAAGCCGGCGCGTTCGGGATGCCTGGGGGTGAGAGTGCGGAAGAAGGCGAAGGCCGGTTTCATGTCCGCCTCATAATTGCCGGTCGGGCGGATCGCCGGACCGAACACGCCGCGCCTGGTCGGATAGTCGGGGCCGGCAGCGACGATCGGGACGCCCGCCTTAAGGGCGATCTGGTAAAAGCCGCTCTTCCATTGCGTGGTTAAGGAACGAGTGCCTTCCGGCGCAATGACCAGGATGAAATCTTCATGCGCGCGAAATTGGTCGACGATCTGGCTGACCAGATCCTGCGGTGCGCTGCGGTCGACCGGCACGCCGCCGAGCGCGCGCATGAAACCGCCCATCGGCCAGTGAAACAGGCTGTGCTTGCCGATGAAGCGGATCTGGCGGCCCACCGCGTGGACAGCGCCGAGAAAGACGAGGAAGTCCCAGTTCGACGTGTGGGAAGCGCCCATGATGACGAACTTGCGGTCGGGCGGGAGGGTGCCGGAGATGTTCCAGCCGCTGCGGTAAAACCATTGCAGCAACAGCCAACGGACAAGCCGTTCGAGCCCGTTGAGATTGGAATTGGCGTCTATCAGCCGAGAACCGAGCCGATGATCCAGACGGCGGACATGGCAATCACGACCAGCAGCAGGGAAATGCCGAGCACATAACGGACCCCCTGTGCCTTGACGGCTCCCGTGGCCTCGGTCTCGTTGAGATGGACCTCTTCGCCTTGCCGTTCCATCACCGCCTCCTTGTCCGCCCTGTAACGTGCGGTCGGGAGCGATGGTGCCACAGCTGGCGAGTGAAAAACAGATGTTGCGTTGGCTGGCCGGGACCTAGCGGTCGTCGGCGGCCAGCCAACCGGTGAGGATGTAGATCAGGACCGCAACCGGGCCGGTGATGAGCGTGGCGACCACGACCCCGAGGCGGACGGCGAGCACGTCGACGTTGAGCCAATCGGCGAGACCGGCGCACACGCCCATGACCTTGGCGCGGCTGTGGTTGATGACGAAGCGACCGTTCATGGGTCTCACTTCCTTGTTTCTGTTGCGGTTCACGCGATCGGCAGCGAGGTGGCGGCCGAGACGAACAGCAGCGAGGTAATGAAGGCGCCGGCGAGGCTGACTGCGAGCTGGCGGCCATCGAGGAACGAATAGGTCATTTCAAATACTCCCTTTTTTGAGCCCCCGAATGGGGCTCGCAATCTCTATTGCAGGGAGTGTGCCAATTGAAAATTATCGTTATTTTTCAGTGTTGCCTGAGAACAATCAATGAAATTTGTTGGCGCAGAGTGCGGAGGCTTGGGAGATTTTCCCAACCATTTTGCAATTTGGGACGTGCTAACCCTGGCGAGCGCCGTTCGGGACCGGTTTCGGCGCGCGCTCGGCGGCCGGCGCCTTGGCCGGGCGGCATTGGGCGTAGAGGGTGGGATAGTCGAAGTCGGCGGTGTCGCTGAGCGCGGTCGAGGTGGCCGCGACGCAAGCGGCGCGGCTTTCGTAACGCGTCGACAGGGTCGCGACCGGTGTGCAGGCGGTTGAACCGTCTGCGCAGCCAAGGATGGCGATGACGAAGAAGCCCGGACCCATTTTGTTACCTCCTCGCCGATAACGGAACGGAAACCGCCCTTGTTCCAAACGGTTCGTCGCATCCGTTGCGGAAGCGCCGGACGGTCCCTACTTGCCAGAGCAATGAGCAGCGCCGCCCCACCGATCGAAAAGCCCAAGGGTGGCTTTTCAGTGCTGTGGCGGTTCCTTCCGATGCTGTGGCCGAAAGACGACCTGGAGCTCAGGCTGCGGGTGGTCGTCGCGCTGGTCCTGGTGCTGGCCGGCAAGGCCATCACGCTCGCCATGCCGTTCGCCTACAAGGCCGTGGTCGATGCGATGAGCGGCGACAAGGCGGCGTGGACGGCGGCGCTGATGCTGGTCATCGCCTACGCCGGCGCCCGGTTCGGCGGCGTGCTTTCCGACAATCTCCGCAACGCCATTTTCGAGAAAGTCGGGCAGAGTGCCGCGCGGCGGCTGGCGGCAAAGGTGTTCCGCCAT
>DATJKE010000163.1:0-18569 GCA_035491735.1 Sphingomicrobium sp. | reverse complement strand
CCGCCTATCAGGAGCGGCTCCGCGCCCTGAACGCTTGCGACTTCGGTGACCTGCTGCTGCATATGCTGACCATTTTCCGGTCCCATGCCGATGTGCTCGAAACCTACCGCGACCGGTTCAAATATATCCTGGTCGACGAGTATCAGGATACTAACGCCTCCCAATATGACTGGCTGAAGCTGCTCGCCGAACCGGGGCGTAACCTGTGCTGCGTCGGCGACGACGACCAGTCGATCTACTCATGGCGAGGGGCGGAGGTCGCCAACATTCTCCGATTCGAAAAGGACTTTCCCGGCGCCAAAGTCATCCGGCTGGAGCAAAACTATCGCTCGACGCCGCACATCCTTGCCGCGGCGACCGGCCTAATCGCTCACAATGCCGGACGGCTCGGCAAGATCCTGTGGACCGAGGCCAACGAGGGCGAGCGGGTAAAGGTCATCGGCGTGTGGGACGGACCGGAGGAGGCCCGCCGCGTCGGTGAGGAGATCGAAGCGCATGAGCGTCGCGGCGGCTCGCTCAACGACGCTGCAATCCTCGTCCGGGCCCAGTTCCAAACCCGCGAGTTCGAGGAACGATTCATTGCGATCGGGCTTGCGTACCAGATTGTCGGCGGCTTTCGCTTTTACGAGCGGGCCGAGATCCGCGACGCGCTTGCCTATCTCCGTCTCGTTGGCCAGCCGGCCGACGATCTTGCCTTCGAGCGGATCGTCAACCAACCCAAGCGCGGGCTGGGCGACAAGGCGCTCGCTTCTATTCACGCGCACGCGCGCGCGACCGGGCAACCGCTGCTGCTGGCCGCCGCGTCGATGCTGGATTCCGACGAGCTTCAGTCCCGCGCCCGCAACAGTCTCGCTCGCTTCGTCGCCGACATCGCCCGCTGGCGGCAGATGTCGGGAGAGATTCCTCATCCTGAGCTGGCCCGCATCCTGCTCGACGAAAGCGGCTATACTGCCATGCTCCAGGCCGAGCGCAGCGCCGAGGCCGCGGGCCGCCTCGAAAACCTCGCCGAACTGACGCGGGCGATGGAAGAATATGAAAACCTCGGTGCCTTCCTCGAGCACGTCAGCCTGGTGATGGACAATGACTCTCAGCAATCTGGCGCGAGGGTCACCATCATGACCATTCACGCAGCCAAGGGGCTGGAATTTCCCAATGTTTTTCTCGCCGGGTGGGAAGAGGGGGTGTTTCCTTCACAGCGCGCCCTCGACGAAGGCGGACTGGCGAGCCTCGAGGAGGAGCGCCGCCTTGCCTATGTCGCGCTGACGCGCGCCAGAAGGAACGCGACAATCATCCATGCCGCCAACCGCCGCATCTACGGCCAATGGACCAGCAGCATCCCGTCGCGCTTCATCGCCGAGCTGCCGAAGGACCAGATCGACGAAGAGACCACCATGACCGGTGGCGAAAGCCTGTGGCGGGCGCAATGGAGCGAGCGCGGCGACCCGTTTGCCCATGTTGCCCGGCCGTCGCGCGGTCCCGGCTGGCAGCGAGCCGCTGGAGGCGCTTTCAACGCCCAGCCACAGCGGATTATCGAAGCACGTTCGTCAGCTGTGAGCCTTGGAAACAAGGGGCGCGACGACCTGGCGGTTGGCCAGCGCGTGTTCCACGGCAAGTTCGGCTACGGGCGGATTGAGGCGATCGAGGGCAACAAGCTCGAAATCGAATTCGAAAAGGCCGGTCGGAAGAGAGTCTTGGACAGCTTCGTCAGCGCGGACTGAAAGTTGCGACAGATTGAGGGGAGGCGACGACGTGCCGCCCCCCAACTTTGGATCTAAAATGCCACGGCAATTTTTGTTGAAGCCATTGAATAGGCTCCGACGGCGACTGCCCAGACAGTCGCATCACCACCACCGTCGTCACCTCCCCTAATTCTGACCAACTCTTCTAGGCTGCCGATACCACTGAGCTTGTCAGAGAGCTTGGCTGAAATATCGTGGTCAATATCAAGACTAAACGCCTTCACGAAATCCCTTGGATTCGCAACGAATTTGGCAAATTTGTCCTTATTCCCAAGCGCTTTGTTAAGCTCAAAATTCTTCTTATCCTGAGTTTTTACGTTTATCTTTTTCCCATCTACGATCAAATCCAGCGTAGTTGTTCTTATCTCAGGCATTTTCCTTCTCCTCCATTGAAATCATGGAATCTTGCCAAAGCGGAAGATGAGACATGCCGTCTAACAGGCCGAGCGCCTCCAGCGTGGACACTTCGCCAGAGATTTTGTGCTCCATCTCACTGACGGCTTCTGGGATCTTCGACCGAATGCTTTCGGTCGTAAAAAGAAGTTTACACGCCTCGCAATTTCCACCGACTTTATTGGGCGGTGGAATGGCTATGCCGTACTTGTTCGAAATATATTCCATGACGGCATAGGGGCCCCGCAAGTGTATCCATCGAAGCAATGGCGAGTTCAGCGCTTCATCGACGGCTGACCAAACGAGCTCGGGCTCCAGGGATTCGCTCAAGACCAGATCGGGTGTTTCCGGAATGACGCCGCAACAGGCCAGGAGCTTGCCTTTTGCACTGGCGGTCGGTCCCGTGAGAACGTACGGGCATGGGCCCAGGTGCTGGGACGCCTTGACGCCCGACCCCTTCAGTTCTCGTTCCGCGCGCCCGGTGTAATTTAGCGTGGACTCGACGACTATATCCCGCGAACTGGCCAGGCCATCCAGCTCACTTTTGACCCTGGCTGCGGTCCAGCGCGAGCGCGGGCTTTGCACCATTGCTATGGCGGGTTGGATGCCGTGTTGCTTCGCGCAAGCGAAAGCGCGCTTCACATTTTGAAAGTCCACGAATTCTTCGTGGTAATCATCCCAACTTATGGAAATCTGATCGAGGCCAGCGGCAGCGAGAGGGACAATTTTCCTTTGGGCAGCCTCGTCCGAATTTGCCCAATAGGCACTTGTCACTACCCGCACGGCGTTCGCGTATTTTTTCCCTTCGCGCACAAAGTCCACCAGGCGTTGGCCAAATAAAAACGGCTCTCCTCCCGTGAAGGCAAGCAGATCGATCCCGCGACCCTCAAGCGACTGAATCAATGCCAAGATTTGGTCAGGACTAAGCCGGTCCTTGACGGTGGGGCTGGACGAAAAGCAGCAATGCTTACATGTAAGAGGACAGGTGTAAGTGAGATGGATGGCGAAGCTGTTTGCTCGAAGCATCTGGTCGCTCCTCGAGCGATCAATTCGGCATTACTGTAGCTAATGCGGATTTAATGATACTTCAATTGCATTTTGCTAGGTTTTTTAATTCCAAAACGGATAATTACTTCACCATTTCCAAACAATTCTGGCTTTGGTAACCGCCATGCCCTCGGCGAGGCGATCATCCCTTCGTCGATTTTGCTTCCTTCCGGCCAATCTCCCGAATCCAGGGAATGATCGAGGTCCAGCTCAGTTCTTCCAGGAGCTCGATCCCGGCAAGATTGTCCTTCCGCCAAACCACTTCACCAGCTGATATGTTGAGGCCCTCAACGAATAGTCCGACAAAGGTGCCCTGCGGAGGCAGCGCTTCCCCTTCCAGCTGCAGGCCGCGCGAGGAAATGTTTCGAAGAGTGGCCGGCTCCAGATTGGCGGCCCATTTCACATAGAGGCCGCATCGCAACTCGATGCGCGGCATTGCGCGACGCTCGGAAGGCTGGCTGACCAGGTTGCGATTGATCAAGGCCAGCATGTCGATGGGTTGTTTGAAGCGGATTCCGGCTTCACCGCTTCGCGCCCATTCGATGGTTCCTGCTGGGCGCTGACCGGTTGCAAGCTCCAGCGCGACCTCTTCGCCGGGCGTGTTCGCAACTTCGCCGCACAGCGTCGCGCCAAGGGCCGAAATGCTTCTGATGGAGCATTGGCGCGGCTCGCCCCGGTTATAGATGAGCCCGCGGTCGAACGGCCCGCCAATTCCCGCCGAAAAGCTATCCTCCGGCCAAGGCAGCCGGTTTTCCATTACAAATGTTGTAACTGAAGGCGCTTCAGCCATTCGCTTTCCCGAGCGTTATTCGCCCTGCTTGCGCCCGCGATGGCTAAGGAGTTGCTAACGCCAATCGGCGGCGCAAACGCATGTTCGCGTCCGTGGGACCTGTCGCGCGGTTTGGCCTGACTACACCGACATGGCGTAAATTAGCGCTCCTCCAACCACGCAAACGGTCATTAGCAGTGCCATCAGCTGCGTCCTTTTGGCTCCCGTGTCTTCGAATTCCATAACCAATCCCCCTCAACGGGCAATCACTTCGCCCACGTGCATCATAACATCACGGAGTGATCGAGACTCGGTGAGATATTCGACAAAAGGGGAATGAATCTAAATACTTGCGAAGATGGGACGGAACGTTCCCGTCATATTCCCCTGTCGAATCCTTCGGTAGATTGGTCGAGCAGCGCTGGCGCCGGCATGGATCGCCGCGCAATCATGGCTCCCGCGCAACGGGAAGCGCTTTGGTGGACGTTCATCGGCATCACGCCAGACGTTCACCAGCAAGCATCTGGGTCTCACGCTGACGACACTTAAGCATCGCATTTCATTGCGGTTTTGCTTGGGGAGAGCGCAGACATGGGTGCCCTTGGACAGCACGCACAAGCCTGGACTGAGTTTTGGCAAGGCCAGGGCGAGGTGGATGGCTGCTGTGCCCGCGCGCCCGAGATTTTGGGGCCGGTGAGAGCGCATTGGTCGATTTTCGGCCGATCGCTGGCCCCTGACTCGCAAGTCCTGGACATTGGCTGCGGCACTGGAGTGGCCGGACGTGCGCTAGTCGAAGCCAACCCGTCGCTGCGTATCATCGGTGTCGATTTTGCATCGGTTCGGGTTCACCGGGAGCCGCGGATCGAAATCTTGTCAGACACCCGGATGGAAAGCATGCCGTTCAGCGACGGGAGCATCGATGCGGCAATCAGCCAGTTCGGTTTCGAATATGGCCAGATCGAGGATGCGTCACGCGAACTCGCCCGAGTTCTGCGCAGGGGCGCCCCCTTTTCATTCCTTGTGCACCATGCCCGGGCGCGGATAGCGACCGACAGCGTGCGTCATCGCAGGGCGCTGCAAGAGATTTGCGGTACCGTGCTCGCAGCCGCCTTTCTGGCAGGCAATAATGCCTCTTTAGACCGTCAACTGGCCAGAATTCGCCATCAATGCCCGCACGAACGCATCGTCGAAGACGCCGCGCAAGGCCTTCGCCGGATGATCGGCGAGGCGCCGGCACACCGGGCGGAGATCTGGCGAGGCGTTCAAGCCGCGCTTGCGCCCGAGCTGGTGATGCTGGCCGAATTGGAACGGTCGGCAGTGTCGCCGGAAGCCATGCAGTGCTGGCTTCGGCCGATGGCCGCCCGGTTCGAGCTCAGTCAGCCGGCTGTGGTGTTGATGACCGGCGGGCAACCGCTTTGCTGGAAAGTGGAAGGCATTCGCAGGGCAAGTTTGCACTGACGCTGCGGCGCCCTGTCGACCTTCACCTCGCCGGGACCGGAACCTGTCTCCAGGACTGAACGGTCGGCGACCGTCGACCAGGCCATCAAGCCACGCTAGGCTCGTTCCAACAGGCGCGGCGTGATTGCGGCCGAGTCTTGGGGAGGGAAGATGATCGACTGGTTTGAAAGCGCGGCCAGCAAGGTCGCCACAGCAGCCGGGCGTCCCAAAGCGTTCCTGCTGGCCGTACTGGTAATCATCATTTGGGCGGTCACCGGCCCATTATTCCATTGGTCGGATACCTGGCAGCTTGTGATCAACACCGGCACGACCATCATTACCTTCCTGATGGTGTTCCTGATCCAGAATGCCCAGAATCGCGATGGGGCGGCAATCCAGGCCAAGCTCGACGAGCTGATCCGAGCCGTCGGTCATGCGCGTAACGAATTCATTGGGGTGGAGCATTTGACCGAGGTCGAACTCGACAGGATCCGGGAGGTGCTGGAAGCGGCCGCCGGAGATGAACCGAGCCGTCATGCGGCCATTTTGCGGCTGATCTCACGAACCCGTTAGCCCAAAAAAGGAGGCGGCGGTGCTGGCCAGCCCGCCGCCTCAAATCCCGCCGGGAACGATCAATCGGCAGGATCATGGCCTGCCAACGCATTGCAACGCCAAGCGATGCGCGGCCTGGCCCAAAAGGCTTGCGGCTGGTCGCTAGACGCCGGGCAGATGTGTCGCGATCGGTCCGCACATCGACGCGCAGGTAAAAAGCTCGGTGCGCAGCCGGGGAAGGCAGCAATTTCGACAAACGGCGGTAGCGCCATGCCCGCCCCCGCGATAAGCCTCCCCGCAATACATGGAGGAGGGTGAGCATGCGCACATTGTTCTTGGCAGCACTAATGGCGACGGCAATTCCCATGACGGCTGCGGCAGCACCGGCCGACGTCAAGGCCAGCGTTGCGGCAACCGCCGCGCGCAGCGAAGCCAACGTCAAGCTCGACGAATCCCGCAAGCCTGCCGACGTGTTGAAGTTCCTCGGTCTTCAGCAGGGCATGTGGGTGGCCGACCCGTTCGGCGGAAACCTCTATTGGGCCGAGATCACTGCGCCTGCCGTGGGGCCCAAGGGGCGCGTGACGATTTGGGAGCCCAAGCAATTCTACGATCAGAAGACCTACGACAATTACACGGCGTTCAAGGCCAGGCAGCCGAATGTTTGGCTACGCGTCAGCCCGATGGAAGCGCCGGACCTGCCGGGCAAATACGACTTCATGCTGATCAACATGGACTACCACGACGTCTATTGGGAAAGCACCAAATACGGGATCGTGAAGATGGATCCCGACCAATGGCTGAAGGTCATTTATGACGCGATGAAGCCGGGCGCGGTGGTTGGTGTGGTCGACCACGTCGCCAATCCTGGCGACACCCGTGACACGGTGCAGAAATTGCACCGCATCGACCCGAACACGGTCAAGGCCGACTTCAAGAAGGCGGGCTTTGTGCTCGAGGCGGAAAGCAACATCCTCCGCAACCCCGCCGATGATCACAGCCTGCTGGTGTTCGACCCCAAGATTCGCGGCAAGACCGACCGCTTCGTCTTTAAGTTCCGCAAGCCGCGATAGGCGGGTGACAGGCGCTTGTGTCGGGCGCGGTCGTCGCGCATCGTGAGGCCATGAGTATTACAACCTCCGATCGTAAAGCGCGCCGCGCAACCTGGCTGGTATTGGGTTCGCTAGTCGGCGGTCTGCTGCTCGGCGTCTTGTCGAACCAGTTCGGTACGATCCGCGAAACGCTGATCACGATCGCGTCGACGGTCGGTGGCCTATGGCTCGACGGGTTGAAGATGACTGTTATCCCGCTGATCATCGCTCTGCTGATCACCGGCGTTGTGTCTGGCGCCGACCAGGCCAGGGCGGGACGCATCGCGGCCCGATCGGTGCTCTGGTTCGTGGTCGTCCTGACAAGCTCGGCCGCGGTCGGCACATTGTTGATGCCAGCACTTCTCGAGGCATTTCCGCTTCCCGCAGCTGCTACCGAAGCGCTTCGCGCCGGCCTCGCAAGCGTCGACAGCTCGGCAACGGCGGCATCTGTCCCGACCGTGCAGGACTGGATCAGAAGCCTGATCCCGACCAATGCAATTGCAGCGGCGGCCGATGACAAGGTGCTGCCTCTGGTCGTGTTCACCTCAATCTTCGCATTTGCGGTCACACGGATCGAAGGCGAGGGCCGGCAATCCATCGCGGCCTTCTTCAAGGGCGTCCAGGACGCAATGCTGGTGGTGGTTGGGTGGGTACTCGCCTTGGCTCCGATTGGCGTCGGCGGACTGGCCTTTGCTGTCGGGGCAGGCGCCGGCGGTGCCGCATTTGGCGCACTGGTCCATTATGTTGTGCTGGTCTCACTGGTCGGCATTCTGGTGACACTCCCCGCTTATGTCGCGGCAGTGATCTTCGGACGGTGGAAGCTTGGAGACTTTGCCCGCGCTATGATCCCGCCGCAGGCCGTCGCCATCTCGACCCAATCCAGCCTCGCCTCGCTTCCGGCGATGCTGGATGCGTCCAAGACACTTCGCGTGCCGGACCGCAATGCCGACGTTACCTTGCCGCTGGCGGTGGCGCTGTTCCGGGCGACGGGGCCGGCCATGAACGTCGCGGTGGCGATTTATGTGGCCTATATGATGGGGGTCGAACTCCATCCCGGAAATCTCATTGCCGGCTTCGCCGTGGCCGCGGTCGCGAGCTATTGGGCTGTGAGCCTTCCAGGCGCACTGTCGTTCGTGACTTCGATTGCGCCGATTGCGCTTGCCATGGGCGTTCCGATCGAGCCGCTGGCCTTGCTGATTGCGGTTGAGGTGCTGCCCGATATTACCCGCACCGTCGGTAACGTCACCTGGGACGTTGCGGTAACCGGAGCAGCCTCGAGAGGTGAGCGCGCCGACGCCTGAACGTCTGTCGTTTGTCTGCACCCACTGACCGTTCATCCGTTTCCCGGCTTGTCGGTCGAGCAAATTTGGATTCCCGTCGATGAGGAGGTGCAATGGGGACGGAACTGCGTTTCCCTATGCATGCGACGCGAAGGGGGGAGACCCCTGACATCCCGACCCTCTTCGCGCCGCAACCTCTGAAGCGGCAATATTCAGCGGCCGGCGATGGCCCGCACCTGGTCGGCGTAAAGGCGGCCGACAGGCTGTTCGTTGCCGTCGGAAAGGCGTGCAATCCAGCGCCCGGATGCATTGCGGGTGAAGCCGGCAATGAAATCACGCCGGACGATCGCTGAGCGGTGCAGCCGGACAAACAGCTCAGGGTTCAGTCCCTCTTCCAGCGCGCTCATTGAGTGGTGGATCAGCCAGCTGCGCTTGGCAACGTGGAGCCGCATATAGTCACGCTCGGCAGTGACCCGGTCGATGTCGCGGGCTGCGATCCGGACCAGCCCGGAAAGATCCGATGCCCAAAATTCCTCGAGCCAGGGCGAGGCCGCAGCCGGTGCTTCTTCGAGAACATGTTCCGCCCTCGCCCAGAGATAGGCACGAGCGCGTTCGATCGAGCGTGCCAGCCTTTCGGCGTCGACCGGCTTCATCAGATAGTCGATCGCAGCTACGTCGAACGCAGCCACGGCGAATTGGTCGAAGGCGGTGATGAATACGACCGCCGGGGATTGGCCCTGGCTCGACAGGGCCCGCGCTACCTCGATCCCGTCAAGACCGGGCATGGCGATATCGAGCAGCACTAGGTCGGGCTGTACGGCCTCAGCCATGCGGACCGCGCTTTCACCGTCATGCGCGGTCCCGACCAGATGCACGCCATCGATCCGCGCCAACAGCATCTGCAGCCGCTCGGCCGCTAGCGGCTCGTCGTCGGCAATCAGGATTTTCAGGTCATTGTCGTCAGTCATCATCGTCAACCGGCATGGCGAGCGATGCTTCATAGCCGCCGGCGATTGGGCCAAAACGGACATCGGCCCGGTCGCCGAAATGCGCCCGAAGCCGCTCAGACACGTTGGCCAGGCCAAGACCAGTGCCCTGGTGCGTCGGTGCGCGCGCTTTCTTGGATCGTCCGCCGAGGGCGCGATTGGTCACGTCCAGCTGCATGCGGCCACCATCGAGCCGGCGAGCGCGAATGGACAGTTCGACCTTCTCGGTTGTCGCCGAAACACCATATTTAATCGCATTCTCGACTAGCGGTTGCAGGATGAGCGCGGGAACCCGCACGGCCGCCAGGTCATCCGGAATATCGATGTTGACGTCGAGGCGGTTCGGGAAGCGCACCTGCTCAATGTCGAGATAAAGCCTCTGGAGCGCAATCTCCTCCGACACGCTGACGTCTACCGACGGATCCATCGACAAGCTGGTGCGGAAAAAAGTCGATAGTGCCATCAACATTTCCTCGGCGCGGTCGGCGCGGCCCGACATGACCAGCGAGGAAAGGCTGTTGAGCGTGTTGAACAGAAAGTGCGGATTGACCTGATAGCGAAGCGCCCGGACCTGGGCCGCATGAGCCGCGGTCTCGGCTTCCGCCAGCCGTAGCTCCGTCAACCGGGTTCGATGCTGCTGCGTCATCGCGATGAAGAAGGCGCACCAGGCCGCCAGCAGGAAGTACCAGGTGACGGTGCCGTCAGCGATCAACCGCGGCATCTTGGACGCAATGATTTCTTCAACCGGCGGGAGATTGACCTCCAGCTCATCGCCGCCCTGCTTGATGATGCGGACATTCTGTCCACGCTGGACGATCGCAATGCCTTCCTGCGTGGTGATCTTTGACTGTTCACTCATCTGGTCGGACCAGGTCGCCATCTTGAGGCTGGCGGCCGACATGATCACTGCCGCGGGCAGCGCCGCTATTGCTGCCACAATCGCCATTCGCCTGATGCTGCCCTCACGCGCGAAAAGCCGGATGGCGGCGTAGATCAGGAAGGTGAGAACCAATCCAAGCGCAGCGTTGATCCCGCGATAGCCGACCGCGGACATGGCCTCGGGACCAAGCAAGCCCCGCAGCAACACGGTGACCAGATAGAAGGCCCAGAAGCCGATGATCGATTGGGTCGCCAGGCGCCAGTCGGCGAAGCGTCCCTGTGGTGAAAGTGGCGAACCGGCTGACATTTGCGGCTGTCATTAATGACTCTTGGCCGAAAACCACAATTGCACGCTCGTCCGTTGGCAGATGAAGCGGGCCTATCGGTCGAACAAAAGGCCATCGAAGCCGGAACGCGAGGAGGCGGCGCTCGTTTTGGAGGTGAACCGATTTGAGGAATTGCCGCCATGACGGACGAAAAAACGCACCAGAAGAAGGACGAAAAGCTGCCTCCTCCGGCGCTGTCAGGCGCGCCCGACCGTGCTTTGGAGCTCAAGGTAAAAAAGCACCCGGATGATGAAGATGCCAAGGTCGACCTCGGCAGCGACGAATCGATGGATGCGTCAGATCCGATCTCAACGACGCAGCCCGGCACTTCCGAACCGGCACCATCTTCAAGTTTCCCGGAGAAAAAAACTGGGGATTAATTCTACAGAGCGCTGAAATCCTTCAATATCGTGCCCTGAAAAACACAGCTGTCATAAAGATGAAGCCTGTGTGAGGATTTCGTATTGCGGGTCGGACTCCCCTTTGATTCAATGTGAATGGGGGGTGGGATTTTGGTTAAGAGATTGGAAACCCAATCGGCCGCATGATCCTACCTTAAGGTTAGTGGAGTCGGGGATCATGGCGACCAGGACAAGCCAGCCCGCCGGTGGCGCGCTGCTGATTTCGGAGATGAAGGAGTTTGCCTCCTTCCCGAAAGCGACGCAGCGTTACATCCGTCGCTCACTGGATGTAGCCTACGGACGTTCCGACCCTATCGAGACCTGGGCCCGCGACGAAATTGAAGCCGCCGCGATTGCCGCTCAGGCCCGCTTCTACAAGCAGATCGATCATCTTCGGATGCAAATCCCGGACGACAGCGGCCTCGACATGATTGAACCGTTCCTGGGCATGCTGGTCACTTTGGCCGCGTTCGACCTGGGTCAGGACCGCATCCAGAATTTCGCCGCCTTCCGCTTCCTCTACGAGCGGTTGCTCGGCGCCAACGTCCGGCCGTGGCTGCCGGCAGCCTTCTGCGCTGCCGCTGCGCTGCCGCACCTCCACCCGGATCGCCGCCGCGTGTTGCTGCAGTCGATCAGCGAGAGCGCGGCAACTGCCCCCGGTTGGTCAACGCGGGAACCCGTGTTCTGGCCGGAGTGGGTTGAAAAGGTCGACCAGGCGGCCGCCGCCTAGGCGCTGGAACGCAGCTTGTCGCCGGGGCAAGCGAGCATCAAGCGGGCACCTTTATAGTCGGATAAATTTCGGCGAGTTTTGCCAGGCTGCTCCGTGCATCCCGGTGATGGACGAATGTGCCGCCCGCAGCTTCCCATTTGTCGCGATGATCGGCTCGGTCATCAACCAGCACGTCGGCACCTTTCATGTGGCGATATTTGTCGCGAGCCATACAGGTGATGATGCGGGTTCCGGGAAAATGCTCGTCTGCCCAGCGCACTTTCTGCGGTGCGGCCCAATTGCCGAGCGGCAGCCCGGTGAGGATTACCGGGTCGAGGTGAGCAACCGCATCGAAAAGCGTTCGGGCATCGGCCATCAAGGGCAGGCGAGCGTAGAAATCCTTCGTCCGCGCAATCTCTCGCCAGAATGCGCGCGTGCCGTGGCGCTGCTCGAAAGCATTCGGCGACATGCCGAGAATTTCTTTCGCGCCGGCTTCGAAATCGGCCAGCACTCCGTCGCAATCGAGGAACAGCTGCCGAGTCACTTCGTCAGGTTCCGAGTCGACCAACAAGTTCGCTCGCGAACTCGCTCAGGCTGTCGTCACGCGCCCCAAGGATAGCGATGCGATCGCCGGGAAGCGCTTCAGCCAGCAGCCTCTTGCCGATCTCCGCGCGCTCCGGGATGTGTTCCGCGTCGCCTCCCGCGCCACGGATCGCGTCCGCCAGCCAGTCTGAACCCTTGGACCGATCCACCGTGCCGCCCTGGTAGACCGGATCGGGCAGGAACAGCCGGTCCCCCTCCCGCATCCCTAGCGCAAAGGTGCGGGCAAGCTCTTCGCCCATCTTGGCGATTGGGCCGTAGCCATGCGGCTGGAACAGGATCAGCAGCCTGCCCGGTTGCGCCGTCAGCGTAGCCAGCGTCGCCGCGATCTTGTCCGGATTATGCGCAAAATCGTCGATCACCGTCACGCCGCCCGCTGTGCCAACGGTTTCCAGGCGGCGCTTGAGACCGCCAAAGCGCGCTAGCGCTGGCCCGGCTTCGCCGAGAGAAATACCAAGGGCATGTACGGCGCCCAGCGCGGCCAGGGCGTTCATGGCGTTATGCCGGCCTGGTACATGAAGCTCGACATCCTGCCTTTCGTCGCCGAGCTCGGCCGTGAACCGGATTCCATCGGGCAGCAGTTCGAGATTGCGCCCGACGAGGGCGGCGGCAGGGCTGTCAAAGCCGTAACCAATCAGCTTGTCTTGCGGCATTGCCTCGGCGAGCGCCCTGGTTTCCGGATCGTCGAGGTTAAGGACTGCGTGTTCGGAGCGGGCGAGGAAGTCGGCGAACAGGGCGCGCAGTTCATCCATCGTCATATGGTCAAGGCTGACATTGGTCAGCACCGCAACGCTGGGATGATAGAGTGCGATCGAGCCGTCGCTTTCGTCGACCTCGCTGACGAACAGCTCGGGATCGCCAACCAGCGCGGACGCGAAAGGCGCGTCGGGCGAGACGAAATTCTTCATCACCGCGCCGTTCATCACCGTCGGCTGACGGTGGAGCGCATGTAGAATCCAGCCGACCATTCCGGTGACGGTTGATTTGCCGCTGGTGCCGCCGATCGCGATGCTCCGGTGGGCCGCGTTGAGCAATTTGGCGAGCAGCTGAGGCCTGGTCAGGTGGGAAAGGTTGAGCTCGCGAGCCCGCACGACGTCCGGAATGCTGTCCTCTACGGCCGCGGACGTAACCAGAGTCATTCCCTCGCCAAGGCCGGACCCATCCTGGGGAGCAAGTGCAATTCCCAGCGACTTCAAATAGGCGAACTTGTTCGCCAGCCGGCCGGCATCGAGCGAGCGGTCGGAGCCCGATACGCGCGCCCCGCCGGCGCGAACGATGGCAGCGAGCGGCAGCATTCCGCTGCCGCCGATTCCGCAAAAGAAATATTGGTCGGTCATCGCAGGCGGGCCTAGGCGGTCGCCCGAGGTTATGTAAATGAGGTTGTGATGAAGATCGCGGTCGTCGCGCCAAGCTGCTCCCTAAGGCCCGAGGCTGCTGAGGCTGCCGCTGCCATTGTTCGCGCCCGTGGTGACGCTGAACTGATGATCCACCCGCAATGCTTTTTGTCGCACGGTCATTTCGCCGGGCCGGACGAGGCGCGGCTCGCTGCACTGCGCGAAGTCATGGGCGACGAAGGCGTCGATGCAGTCTGGTTCGCACGCGGCGGATACGGGTCCAATCGCATCGCCGAAGCCGCCGCCAGAGATTTGCCAGGCGCTGCGCGATCCAAATCCTATCTAGGCTATTCGGATTCGGGGTTTCTGTTGGCGGCGTTCGACAAGGCTGGCCTTAGCGTGGCGCATGGACCGATGGTCCAGGACATGATGAGGCCTGGGGGCGACGCCGCAATACATAGAGCGTTGAACTGGCTGACTCGGCGCGATCCGGAAACGCTCGAGCCCGGGCTTCGGCCAGGGCAAAGAGCGATGGCGTTCAACCTGACGGTGCTTTCGAATTTGCTGGGAACGGCAATCGAACCCGATTTCAGTGACGCGGAGTTATTGATCGAGGACGTCGCCGAGCATGAATATCGGATCGACCGGGCAATGTTTCATTTGACGGGAAGCCCCGCAATTCGGCTCGTCGACTCGCTCCGGATGGGCCGTATGAGCGAAATCCCGGAAAATGATCCGGTATTCGGAAGCGACGCCGAATCCATCGTCAAGGACTGGTGCAAGCGGGCCGGAATCACCTTTGGCGGGCCTGCGGATATTGGCCACGACGCCGCCAATCGGGTCGTGCCATTCAATAATCTGTCAAATTAACTACAAATACCCATGATCCCCCTCTTGCGCACAGAGGGGAATCGCGCTCTATCTCTCCTCAGAACAACAGGAGGGCCAAATGGCAAAAGGGACTGGTCGTAAAGCAGGTGGCGGGCTCGCCCGCCCGGTAACCCCATCGGCGGATCTTGCCGCGATTGTGGGTTCGAGTCCGCTGCCGCGTAGCGAGGTCGTATCGAAGGTGTGGGACCATATTCGCAAGAACAACCTGCAAAATCCGAATAACAAGCGGGAAATTCTCGCTGACGACAAGCTCCGCAAGGTATTTGGCACCGACAAGTGCACGATGTTCGAAATGAACAAGCACCTGTCGAAGCATCTGAGCTAGTTCGCTCGCCGCCTCTAGCCGCGGCAAGCGAATGAGGAGGGGCCCCGGCATCGCCGGGGCCCCTTTCGTTTGGGGTGAGTCGCAGCCTCAGGCGCGAAATGCCGTCGCCAATGGCTCCGAAATGACTGGATATCCACGGCCCTCGGGGATCCGGACATGGGGCTCGCCGCCAATTTCCTCGATCCAGGGTATGATTGTCTCAAGCGAGTGTGCCTGGGCGTCGGCAATCGCCGATTGCAAATCGCGATGCTGGGCCAGTCGTTCAAGGTTGCGCTTGGTCGGAAAGATCGCACTGGCTTCACCGCGCTCGATGCGGTCCAGCAATTCGCCGGCGCTAGCCCATTCCGCCGCCTCGCATTCGCCGGGTTGCGGACAGGGCTGCCAATTTCCCCGAGGCGCTCGGGTCAAATAGAATAAAGTGTCGAACCGTCGCGCATGCTTGAATGCCGGCATCCAGCGGGTGAATGGGGTCAAGGCGTCAAGGTCGAGCTTCAGCTGGTGGGTGGCGAGCAAGTCGGCGAAATCCGCACCGCCAATCAACGCCTGTTGCAATTCCCTCCCACGGTCCGGTCCGATCTCTTCGCCCAAGGCTGGGGCAATAGCCGTTTCCTCGATGGTTTCGCGGATCGCCGTGATCTTGGCAGCGTCGTCAGCTCGGCCGAGACTGGCGGCCAAATTGCGGTCCGACATATCGATCCGGCCACCCGGAAAGACGATGGCGCCGCCGGCAAATACCATCTTGGCGGATCGTTCGACGACCAGGATTTCCGCATTGCTTTCGGTGCCGGGTTCGGCGTCACGCCAGACAACCAAGGTGGCAGCGGGTATCGCTTCGTCCGTCATGCCCGGTGCCGTAGCAGGATATGCGGCACAAAAAAGGGCCGGCAACCCTAAGGCGCCGGCCCCTTCCATCCACTCCAGGAGCGGATTTGGAATTACATTGCGTTGACCGCGGCGGCGTTGACGTCCGACTTGTCGATCGCCTCTTCCTTGTCCTCACCTTCCTCCTTCAGCGCGTCGGCCTGGTTCTCCAGCGCTGCGGCTTCGGCTGCATTGGCGGTGTTATCGGCTGCCGCTTCGAGATTCTCGGCGGCGTTTTCATAATTTTCCTGGACGTTCTCGCCGAGACTGTCGTCACCTTTGCCACCGCAGGCGGCGAGTGCGAGCGCGGCGGCACCAACGACGGCGAACGAAAGCTTCTTCATTAAAAGTCCCCTTTTTTGAGCGTGATGCAGGATAGCCAGCCTCACGTGACCGGTTCCAACGCAAGCACGTTCAAGACGGTTCCGAAACCTGTGCGATTTTGTCAATTGGTTGCATCAATCGGGTGCAGCAACTATCTTAGGAATGCCGGGAAACTGGCTATGTCGGTAGAATATCGGGTGGAATAGGCATTTCGGACCCGGGGGGCAGTACCCCGGCGCCTCCACCACCAGCCCCTCGAACAGACGAGGGTTGCTGATGGGGGCGAAACAGGATCGACGAGTGCAATAAAGTCCCGGTTGCCGATCGGATTGAGCCACCGTGACGGCTCATTCACACAAGTGCCAACGATAACGAGGCGCTCGCTCTTGCCGCGTAACTGAGGGCCTAACGGTCTAACGTTACAAAGCTAAAGCGCGGTCGGACCCCACCGGGCAACAGAAGGGGATTCCAGCGGTTCGGGGAGCACCGGGCAACAGAAGCTCCCCACTTCCACTCTTCCAATGGCCCAACAGTCCCGTTCATCGAATGAGCGGTTGCCGTGGCCAATTCAGGTCGTCAGGGTCCCGACTCTGAAAAACGGGAGGGAAATCCATGCGCCGTGCGTTGCTTGCCGCCTTTCTGACTGCCTGCGCTTCCGCTGCCTACACAGCGCCAGTTCCCAAGGAACAGCTGCTGAAGCCGCCTGCCGACGCGACCCATTATGTCGTAGTGTCGATGGCCGGGAAGCACGGCGACCAATGGGCCTGGACCTTGCCCGACGGATCTCTTGCCAGCCGCTACTCCCAGTCGCTGCGTGGATGGATCACCGAAACCGACGAAGTCATGACCTTGGGAGCGGATGGCCTTCCAGCCAAAATCATTATCCGCGGCGTGACTCCCAACGGCGATGCGGCAGAGACATTTTCGATTGCCGGCGGGAATGCCAAATGGGCGAGCACTGCAGATAGCGGCGAAGCTACGGCGGCACCTGCTTTCTACCTGGCCGCCGGCGGCACCAATATGGGCAACATGCCCCTGGCGGCGGCAATGGTAAAAGCCGGTGCGACCGGTCTGCCGATGTTTCCGAGCGGCCGGACAACCCTTGAAAAGGGAGCGACCCTGCAAATCAACGGACCGAAGGGCCCGGAATCCGTGCAATTGGCGTGGGTTCGCGGACTATTGCCTTCGCCCACGCCGATCTGGCTCGACTCCAAGGGCAATTATTTTGCCGAAATCGGCGCAATCTCGATCATGCCGGCGGGCTACGAAAATAATCTCAAGCCGATGATCGATTTCCAGGATGCCGAAACTGCAAAGGCGGTGCGCGACATTTCGCATCGCTTCCTCGATCCCAGGAACAAGGCGCCGGTCCTTTTCGACAATGTTGAACTGTTCGATGCGGATGGTGGAAAGTTCATCGCCAATCAGGCGGTCCTGCTCAGTGACGGCAAGGTAGCCGCGATCGGACCGGCAGGGTCGCTCAAGGCGCCGGCAGGGGCGCGCACGATCGATGGCAAGGGGAAGACGCTGGTTCCGGGCATTTGGGATAGCCATCTCCATATTGGCGACGACTGGAACGTCATTACGAATATGGCGACGGGAATTACCAGTTTCCGCAGCCCTGGCAC
The DNA here is from genome assembly GCA_035491735.1 of Sphingomicrobium sp. Lineage (GTDB taxonomy): Bacteria > Pseudomonadota > Alphaproteobacteria > Sphingomonadales > Sphingomonadaceae > Sphingomicrobium. Next base: position 1,000 of record DATJKE010000163.1, on the reverse strand, counting down.
GGAAATCGATCGCGCTGTCGATACCACCAAGCGCCGCAAATCCGGCGAGCTCCTGATGGGCGAGCCATTCATTTCACAGATCATCGACAAGAAGGATCCGCTCGCGGCCCAGGGCGCCGAAATCGTTTCCAGCGAAGCCGAAGCCATCGCCGCCGTGCATAAAATCCATGACGCCGGCCTTTGGGGCGTGAAATTCTATACCTCGATGGATCCGGCCTGGATCGCTCCAGCAGCGGCGGAAGCGCACAAGCTGGGGATGCACGTCCACGGGCATATCCCGGCTCACATGAGGCCGCTCGACGCGGTTCGCGCCGGCTATGACGAGATCACGCACATCAACTTCGTCGCCATGCAGTTCATGCCGCAGGATGTTGTCGACAAGGCCAACACGGCGCAGCGGATCGAAGGCCCCGCCAAATATTTCAAGGACTTCGATCTCCACGGCCCCGAGGCGCGCGCCTTCATCGCCGAACTGGCCAAGCGCAAGACGATTATCGATCCGACACTGGTGGTCTGGGAACCTACGCTGATCTCGGACGGTGGAGTGCCTGCGCCGGCCTATGTTTCCTACATGGGCATCATGTCGCCGGTATATGATCGCTTCTTCAAGGCTGGCGGCTATCCGCTGGTCGAGGGCTACACGCGCGACGATTACCGCAAGAGCTGGAAGCAGCTCGTCGGCCTGGTCGGCGAATTGCACAAGGCAGGCGTGACCATTGTCGCCGGCACCGACGGCCAGGGCATCGAGATTGTCCGCGAAATCGAGCTCTACAAGGATGCAGGATTCACGCCCGCCGAGGCGCTCCAAGCGGCTACGATCGTTCCGGCGCGGATGGTCGGCGCCGACAAGCGCACCGGTTCGATCGCCGTCGGCAAGGAAGCCGATGTGGTGCTGGTCGATGGCGACGTGGCCAATGACCTCGGGGCTTTGCGGCGGGTCGTCACAGTGGTCAGCGACGGCTATGTGATGGATGGCGATGCCTTGCGGAAGGAAGCTGGC
>DATJKE010000162.1:0-7111 GCA_035491735.1 Sphingomicrobium sp. | reverse complement strand
AACTTCCTGGTGATCAACGCCGACGAGTCCGAGCCGGGGAGCTGCAAGGACCGCGAAATCCTCCGCCACGACCCGCACAAGCTGGTCGAAGGCGCGCTGATCGCTGGCTTCGCCATGCGTTGCCGCGCCGCCTACATCTATGTCCGCGGCGAATTCATCGTTGAGACCGAAGCGCTGCGGAAAGCCGTCGCCGAGGCCTATGACGCCGGCCTGCTCGGCAAGAATGCCGTCGGTTCGGGCTATGATTTCGACGTCTTCGTCCATCGCGGCGCCGGTGCCTATATCTGCGGCGAAGAAACGGCGATGCTCGAAAGCCTGGAGGGCAAGAAGGGCCTGCCGCGCCTGAAGCCGCCGTTCCCGGCTGGCGCCGGCCTCTACGGCTGCCCGACCACGGTCAACAATGTCGAGAGCATCGCGGTGGTCCCGACCATCCTTCGCCGCGGCGCGGCCTGGTTCGCCGGCTTCGGCCGCGAAAAGAACGAAGGCACCAAGCTGTTCCAGATCAGCGGCCATGTGAACTGCCCGTGCGTGGTCGAGGAGGCCATGTCGATCCCGTTCCGCGAGCTGATCGACAAGCATGCCGGCGGTATCCGCGGCGGCTGGGACAACCTTCTTGCCGTAATCCCCGGCGGTTCGTCGGTTCCCTTGGTCCCGGCCGAGCAAATCATGGACGCGCCGATGGATTTCGACGGGCTGAAAGACCTCGGCTCCGGCCTCGGCACGGCGGCCGTGATCGTCATGGACAGGTCGACCGACATCGTCCGCGCGATCAGCCGCATCAGCTATTTCTACAAGCATGAGAGCTGCGGCCAGTGCACCCCGTGCCGCGAAGGCACCGGCTGGATGTGGCGGACGATGGAGAAGCTGCGCGAGGGCGATGCCCAGGTCGCGGACATCGACCAGCTCTACGACGTCACCAAGCAGATCGAGGGCCACACCATCTGCGCGCTGGGCGATGCGGCCGCCTGGCCGATTCAGGGCCTGATCCGCCATTTCCGCCCCGAACTCGAGCGGCGCATCGCTGAGCGACATGGCGATATCCAGGAGGCCGCGGAGTGATGCGTTTCCAATTTCTAGCCCTTGTGCTGTGTTCATCGGCTGCGTCGGCGCAAATGGCGCCCGGCCGCTCGGGGACCTCGAGCCAAGTTACAATCACCGGCCAGCAGGCCTGGAACGAGCTCGCCGACTTTGGCGAATGCTACGCCTCATCGGAGCAGGCCAATGCGTTGAAGTTGGTATCGACACCCGCAGGCACGATCGACGAGGCCAAGGTGTACAAGGCGCTATTCCAGAGCCCAGACCAGGGATGCCTGGGCGATATCAGCAGCATGAGCGTTCCGTGGCAATATGTCCGTGGCGCGGTCGCCGAAGGCTTTTACACCAAGCGGATACCGGTGCCCGCCAATCTTGCCGTCGCCACGCCGATGGCCCGTGAAAAAGTGACGAATCTGAGCGACATGGCGCTCTGCTATGCAGGAGGCCATGCCGCCGGGGCGCGCTCGCTGATCGAAAACACGCGCCCCGGATCGAAGCAGCAAGAGAAAGCGATCGACGCGATGCTGCAAGACCTCGTTGCCTGCATTCCGCCCAACCCGGCCAACAACCCTCAGTTCGACCCGATGATCGTCCGCTATCGCATAGCAGAGGCATTGTGGCGGCTCGGCATGGTCAAGGGTCAGCCCGGCTCCTCAGCGGGAGCAGCCAACTAATGCCCAAAGTCACCGTCGACGGCATTGAGATCGAGGTCCCCCAGGGCGCGACCGTGCTTCAGGCGTGCGAGCTTGCCGGCAAGGAAATCCCGCGCTTCTGCTATCACGAGCGGCTGTCGATTGCCGGCAACTGCCGCATGTGCCTGGTCGAGGTAGCGCCGGGGCCGCCCAAGCCGCAGGCGAGCTGCGCGCTGCCCGCCGCCGAAGGCCAGGCGATCAAGACCGACACGCCGATGGTCAAGAAGGCGCGCGAAGGGGTGATGGAGTTTTTGCTCATCAACCACCCGCTCGACTGCCCGATCTGCGACCAGGGCGGCGAATGCGACCTGCAGGACCAGGCGATGGCCTATGGCCGCGGCCATTCGCGCTACGAAGAGAATAAGCGGGCGGTCGACGACAAATATTTCGGGCCGATCGTCAAGACCTCGATGACCCGTTGCATCCAGTGCACCCGCTGCGTGCGCTTTGCCGAAGAAGTGGCCGGGACGCCGGAAGTCGGAATGCTGTTCCGCGGCGAGGACGCGCAGATCACCACCTATCTCGAAAAGGCGTTCACGTCGGAACTCGCCGGAAACCTGGTCGACCTGTGCCCGGTCGGCGCGCTCCTCAGCAAGCCCTACAGCTTCGAGGCGCGGCCATGGGAGCTGCGCAAGGTCCCTGGCATCGACGTGATGGATGCCGTTGGAACCAACATCCGCATGGACGTCCGCCAGCGCCAGGTGATGCGCATCCTGCCGCGGATCAACGATGCGGTGAACGAGGAATGGGCGCACGACAAGACGCGCCACCATGTCGATGCGCTAGTCCGGAACCGGCTCGATCGGCCGTGGGTGCGCGATGGCAAGGGCAAGCTCAAGGAAGCGAGCTGGGGCGACGCGCTCGACCTGTTCGCCAAGCGCTTCAAGAAGGCCGGCAAGAAGGTCGCGGCGATCGCCGGCGACCTGCTCGACGCCGAGACGATGTACGCCGCGAAGGCGCTGCTGGCCGGCGCGGGATCGGCCATGCTCGAAGGGCGTCAGACCGGGCTCGACTATGACGTGACATCGCTCGCCGCGGTGCGGTTCAACACGCCGATCGCCGAGATCGAGAACGCCGACGTGGTGCTGCTGGTTGGATCGAACACCCGCTGGGAAGCGTCGCTGGTCAACACCCGCATCCGCAAGGCGGTCCGCAAGGGCGCCAAGGTGTATGCGATCGGACCGGAGGTCGACCTGACCTATAAGGTCGAATGGCTGGGCGACGATCTGTCGCTGTTGGGCAAGCTGCCCAAGGAAGCAGCCGACGCGATCAAGGATGCCAAGAAGCCGGTGATGATCGTAGGCCCGGGAGCGCTCGGGAAGGGCGCGCTGGGCGCGGCACTGGCGGCCTCCAAGGCGTTCATCAAGGATGGCTGGAACGGCTTCAACGTACTGCACATCGCTGCGGCACGGATGGCCAGCCTGCTGCTCGGCTACGCGCAGAAGGGCGGCATCGCCGACATTGAGAAGGCCAAGCCGGAACTGGTAATTCTGCTCGGTGCCGACGAAGTCGCGGCCGACCGGTTCAAAGGTGCGTTCAAAGTCTATATCGGCCATCATGGCGACGCCGGCGCGGCCAACGCCGACCTGGTGCTGCCGGGCGCGGCCTATGCCGAAAAGCACGGCACCTACGTCAATATCGAAGGCCGGGTGCAACGCAGCGAGCGCGCCGCTTTCGCGCCCGGCGACGCCCGCGAAGACTGGACCATCTTTCGCGCGCTTTCAGACCTCATCGGAAAGCCGCTGCCGTTCGACCGGTTCGACCAGCTCCGCGCGGCGATGATCGCCGAAGTGCCCGAGCTTGGGCAGGACGGGATCATCGACATGCCCTGGTCGCCGCCCAAACTCGATGCGAAGGCGTCCGGGTCGGTGAATTATCCGATCAAGGATTTCTACCTGACCAACGCCATCTGCCGCGCCAGCCCAACCATGCGCCGCTGTTCGGAAGAGCTGGTGCAGGGTGTGCATTACATGGAGGCCGCGGAATGACCGCCCTCTTCCAATCCTGGGGCGCCAGTTACGAATGGGCGTGGTTCTGGTCGATGCTGATCGGCACGCTGGTCATCGCCCTGCCGCTGATGCTGGCGGTGGCGATGATCATCTATGCCGAACGCAAGATCTGGGCGGCAATCGCGCTTCGCCGTGGGCCGAACGTGGTCGGTCCCTGGGGACTGCTGCAAAGCTTTGCCGACGGCCTCAAGGTCTTTTTGAAAGAGACGATCATCCCGAGCAGCGCCAACAAAGGCCTGTTCCTGATCGCGCCGATCATCACTTTCACCGTGGCACTGATCGTTTGGGCGGTAGTGCCGTTCGACGTCGGCGTGGTGCTGACCGATATCAATGTCGGCCTGCTCTACATCCTCGCCGCGAGTTCGCTCGGCGTCTATGGCGTAATCATCGCCGGCTGGGCGTCCAACTCCAAATATCCCTTCTTCTCCGCGCTCCGCGCCGCGGCGCAGATGGTCAGCTACGAAGTGTCGATCGGCTTCGTGCTGATCTGCGTCGTGCTTTACGCCGGCACCTTCAACCTGACCGGGATCGTCATGGCGCAGAAGGGCAATATCTTCGGGATCGTCAGCGCCTACGGCCTAAATCCGCTGCTGTTCCCGATGGCGGTGGTGTTCCTGATCAGCTCGATGGCCGAAACCTTCCGCACCCCGTTCGACCTGGTCGAGGCGGAGAGCGAGCTGGTGGCCGGTCACCAGACCGAATATTCGTCGATGGCCTTCGCGCTGTTCTGGCTCGGCGAATATGCCAACGTCATCCTGATGTGCGCCTTGAACGCCATCCTGTTCTGGGGTGGGTTCCTGCCGCCGATCGACTGGGCGCCGCTCTATTACATCCCGGGCATCGTCTGGCTGATCGGGAAGATGTGCTTCTTCTTCTTCGTCTTCGGCTGGGTGAAGGCGACCGTACCGAGATACCGCTACGACCAGCTGATGCGGCTCGGCTGGAAGATCTTCCTGCCCCTTTCGCTCCTGTTCGTCGCGCTGATCAGCGGCTGGCTGATGTGGACCAAATATGGAGTGGCAGCATGATCGCGCGCACCATCAAGGCCTTCACGCTGTGGGAATTCGTCAAGGCGCATGCCCTGACGCTCAAATATTTCTTCAAGCCCAAGGCGACGATCAACTATCCGTACGAGAAGACGCCGACCTCGCCCCGGTTCCGCGGCGAGCATGCGCTGCGCCGCTATCCGAACGGCGAGGAACGCTGCATCGCTTGCAAGCTGTGCGAGGCGATTTGCCCGGCGCAAGCGATCACCATCGAGGCCGAACCGCGCGAGGACGGCAGCCGCCGCACCACCCGCTACGACATCGACATGGTGAAGTGCATCTACTGCGGCCTGTGCGCCGAGGCCTGCCCGGTCGACGCGATCGTCGAGGGACCAAACCTCGAGTTCGCGACCGAAACGCGCGAGGAATTGCTCTACGACAAGGCCAAGCTGCTCGAGAATGGCGACCGCTGGGAACAGGCCATTGCCGCCAACCTTGCCGCCGATGCGGCCTATCGGTAGGGGCGGCGAACTTGTTCAAACAGGGACCATCCGTGACCTTTTTCTCGTCATCCCCGCGCAAGCGGGGAAGTCAGAATCTATCTCACGCAGAGATGCGGAGACGCGGAGAGACGCCGCGACCTTCCTCCGCGTCTCCGCGTCTCCGCGCTAACAACAAATCCCGCTATCGCGGGGGGATTGGCGCATGATCGCAATCTTGGCCTTTTACCTGTTCGCGACGCTGACCATCGCTTCGGCGGTGGCCGTGATTTTCGCGCGCAACCCGGTTCACAGCGTGCTGTGGCTGATCATGGCCTTCTTCAATGCCGCCGGCCTTATGCTGATCCTGGGCGCAGAGTTCATCGCGATGCTGCTGGTGATCGTCTACGTCGGCGCGGTGGCGGTGCTGTTCCTGTTCATCGTCATGATGCTCAATATCGATTTCGCCCAGCTGAGATCCGGCTTCACCAGGAATCTGCCGTTCGGGCTTCTGGTGGCGCTTGTTCTCCTTGCTGAAATCATCGTCGCGGTATCGGCGTGGAAGGCCGGCCCGGTCACTGGAAACGTCAAGCCGGCGGCCGTGACCCAGCCCAATATCGAAGCGATCGGCGAGCTGCTCTACACCCGCTTCCTGTTCCCGTTCGAAATCGCTGGCCTGATCCTCCTGGTGGCGATGATCGGCGCGATCGTGCTCACTCACCGCAGCCGCGGCGACGTCCGTGGGCAGAAGGTGTGGAAGCAGGTCGACCGCCGCCCCGACGAGGCGATCAAGCTCGAGCAGCCCGCGGTGGGCGAAGGGGTGAAGCTGTGATTGGCCTGACCCACTACCTCGCCGTCGCGGCGATCCTGTTCACGCTGGGCGTGCTCGGTATCTTCCTCAACCGCCGCAATATCATCCTGATGCTGATGGCGATCGAGCTGATCCTTCTGGCGGTCAACATCAACCTGGTCGCGTTCAGCGCCTTCCTCGGCGATCTGGTCGGGCAGGTGTTCGCCATGTTCGTGCTGACCGTTGCCGCCGCCGAGGCCGCGATCGGCCTCGCTATCCTCGTCATCTTCTTCCGTCGCCGCGGCTCGATCGCGGTCGACGACGTCAACCGGATGCGCGGCTGATGCACCCAATAATCTTCATCGTTTTCCTGCCGCTGCTCGCCGCGATCGTCGCCGGGCTGGGCGGCCGAGTCATCGGCAAGACCGCATCCAAGGTGGTTACCACCGGCTCGCTGTTCGTCGGCGCACTACTTAGCTGGCCGATCTTCCTGTCCTACGTCGCCGGCTCGGCCGAGCCGACCGTCGTGCCGGTGCTGGAGTTCATCAAGTCGGGTGCGCTCGATGTCGACTGGGCGCTGCGCGTCGACACGCTGACCGCGGTGATGCTGGTGGTGGTGACGACTGTGTCGAGCCTCGTTCACCTCTACAGCTGGGGCTACATGGAGGAGGATCCGAGCCAGCCTCGGTTCTTCGCCTATCTGTCGCTGTTCAGCTTCGCCATGCTGATGCTGGTCACCGCCGACAGCCTGGTGCAGATGTTCTTCGGCTGGGAAGGGGTCGGCCTCGCTTCCTACCTCCTCATCGGCTTCTGGTACCACAAGCCCTCCGCCAACGCCGCGGCGCTGAAGGCGTTCGTCGTCAACCGCGTCGGCGACTTCGGCTTCAGCCTTGGTATCTTCGGTACCTTCCTGGTGTTCGGCACGGTATCGATTCCCGCGATCCTCGCCGCGAGCCCGGGCATGGCCGGATCGTCCATCGGCTTTGCCGGCCTGCGGGTCGACACGATGACGCTGCTCTGCCTGCTGCTGTTCGTCGGCGCCTGCGGCAAGTCGGCTCAGCTCGGCCTCCACACCTGGCTTCCGGACGCGATGGAGGGCCCGACCCCGGTCAGCGCCCTG
>DATJKE010000161.1:0-10180 GCA_035491735.1 Sphingomicrobium sp. | reverse complement strand
GTGCCGCCGGTGCCGATCGCGCTGACGAATCCGTCGATCTTGCCGCCCGTCTGCTCCCAGATTTCGGGCCCGGTGGTGGCCACGTGGATGTCGCGATTGGCGACATTGTCGAACTGGTTGGCGAAAATGGCGCCCTCGGCGTGCTCGCGGGCCAGCCGCGCGGCGGTCCGGCCGGCGACCTTCACATAATTATTGTCGTTGCGGTATGGCACCGCCGGTACTTCGATCAGGCTGGCGCCGAGCGACCGCAGCGTATCCTTCTTTTCCTGCGCCTGCGTCTCGGGGATGACGATCACCGTCTTCAGGCCCAGCGCATTGCCGACGATGGTAAGGCCGATGCCGGTGTTGCCGGCAGTGCCGTCGACCACCAGCCCGCCTCTGCTGAGTTCGCCCCGGCTGATCGCTTCGGTGATAATGCCAAGCGCGGCACGGTCCTTGACCGAGGCGCCCGGGTTCATGAATTCGGCCTTGCCCAGAATGGTGCATCCGGTCTGCTCCGACGCGCGGCGGAGCCTGATCAGCGGCGTGTTGCCGATCGCCGCGAGGACGGAGTCTCTGGTCTCCATCGCGCCTAATTAGGAAGGCGCAACGGTTCAGCCAAGACGCCGATAGCGGAATTGATGCGGCACCCGGCCTTCCCGGCGGGCCTTGGCGGCATAGCGCGTTTCGAGCCAGCCCGACGGATAGCTTAGCCACTCGCCCGGTTCTTTCACCACCCATTCGAAATCTTGGCGGTGGCGCTGCATGATCATCAGTGCCCAGTTGAGATAGGTCGGATCGTCGGTCGCGACCCGGAATTCGCCTCCCGGCTTCAGCTTGGCGGCGATCAGCGCCAGCGGTCCATCGTTCATCATCCGCCGCTTGGCATGTCTCGCTTTGGGCCAGGGATCGGGATGGAGCAAGTAGACCATGGTAAGCGAGCGGTCGGGCAGGCGGCGGAGGACGTCGAGGGCGTCGCCCATGTGAATGCGGACATTGGCTAGCCGCTGCTCGCGAATATGGCCGAGCGCCTGGGCAACTCCATTAAGGAAGGGCTCGCAGCCGATGAAGCCATGGTCGGGCAGCAGGTCGGCGCGATAGGCGAGATGCTCGCCGCCGCCGAAGCCGATCTCCAGGTGCAGCGGGCGGTCATCGCCGAACAATGTTTCCGAGCTGAGCGCACCCACGGGTGGCACCGAGATTGCGGGCAACAATGTGTCGACCAGCTCTGACTGGCCCTTCCGTAGCTTGTGGCTGCTCGACCGCCCGTAAAGCCGGTTGATGGTGGTCGGATCGCCTTGCCTGAACGCGGTCATGGGCGGCCCCCTAACCGCTTCGTGCCAGCCGTTAAACCCTCACGTTGGTGTTATGACGCCGCTCGGTTATGTTCCGCCCGCGCAACAAGCCTGGGGGAGGGGAATATGCGTATTGGTGGAATCAATTGGCTGTCGGTGATCGTCGCGGCGATCGCGATCTATGCGATCGGCTTCGTCATCTATGGCGTGATGATGCCGATGGACACAAATATCGCGATGTCGGGCATGACCGACGCCGAACGGGCGACGGCCGAAGCGCGCATGATGTACAGCCCGCTGATGCCGATCCTGACCGCGGCGTTCATGGCGGTGCTGTTCAAATGGGGCCAGGTCGCCGATGCGATGACCGGCGCGAAATGGGCGATAGTCGTCGCCCTCGCCTCGGCTGTTCCGACCATTCTCTATGGCTGGGTCTATGGCGGGCTCAATACCAATATGACGATGATCGACTGCGCCCACCTGCTGCTCGGCCATATCGCGGCCGGCGCGATACTGGGCGGCTGGAAATAGGAATCGGGGCGCCGTTAGTTCACGCGGCGCCCGTTCAACGCCTACGCGGCGACGGCGGCCACTTCGGCCACGGCCGACTTCAGATCCTCGACGAGGTCGGTCTTTTCCCAAGGGAACAGGTCGCCTTCGGCTTTGCGGCCGAAATGGCCGTAGGCGGCGGTTGCCGAATAGATTGGCTTGTTGAGGCCTAGGTGGGTGCGGATGCCGCGCGGAGTCAGCCGGCCGAGCTTGGTGATGCGGCCGATCGCCGTTTCGATCAGGTCATCGCCGACCGTGCCCGTGCCATGGGTATCGACATAGAGCGACAGCGGCTCTGAAACGCCGATCGCGTAGGCCAGCTGGATGGTGCAGCGCTTGGCGAGGCCGGCGGCGACGATGTTCTTGGCGAGGTAACGCGCGGCATAGGCGGCCGATCGGTCAACCTTGGTCGGGTCCTTGCCGCTGAACGCGCCGCCGCCGTGCGGTGCCGCGCCACCATAGGTGTCGACGATGATCTTGCGGCCGGTTAGCCCCGCGTCGCCGTCGGGCCCGCCAATCTCGAACGCGCCGGTAGGGTTGATGTGATAGACGGTCTGGTCGCTCAGGAGTTCGGCCGGAAGCACATCGGCAACGACGCCTTTCACATAGTCCCGGAGCTGCGCGTAGAGTTCAGGGTTGGCATGGTCGCCCTTCTCCGAATAGCCGCGCTTGTGCTGGGTGGAGACGACAATCGCCGTCGCCGCTACCGGCTTGCCGCTTTCATAGCGGAGCGTGACCTGGCTTTTCGCGTCCGGCTCGAGGAATTTGGCGGCCCCGGAATGGCGGTCGGCCGCCATCCGTTCCAGGATCTTGTGGCTGTAATTTAGAGTGGCCGGCATCAGTTCCGGCGTTTCGTCGCAGGCGAAGCCGAACATAATGCCCTGGTCGCCGGCGCCCTCATCCTTGTTGCCTGCCGCATCTACACCTTGGGCGATGTGGGCCGATTGGCCATGAAGATGGTTGTGGAACTCCGCTGTCTGCCAGTGGAACCCGTCCTGCTCGTAGCCGATCCGCTCAACCGTTTGCCGCACGACCTTCTCGATCTCGTCGCGAGCGCCCGGAGCCCAGCCATGCGTGTCCTTGAAACGTTCCTCGTCATAGACCGGTCGGCAGCGGATTTCTCCGCTGAGGACAATACGCTGCGTCGTCACCATGGTCTCGCACGCCACGCGGGATTCCGGATCCTTCGAAAGGAAAAGGTCGACGATCGCGTCGCTTATCTGATCGGCGACCTTGTCGGGATGGCCTTCGGAAACCGATTCGGAGGTGAAGAGATAGGAGTCGCGCATGGAGGGCTGTCAGTCCTTGGCAGAAAACTGCTGAAAAACGAGATATAAAGGATTCGTTATATGCGCCTGTAGCGAGCGCGGCGGTCGAGTGCAATCGCGGCGATGAGCAGGAGGAAGCCAAGCGTCAGCGGGATGATGTTGCCGAGCCTTGCGAACAGGGTCGGCGGCGTGGAGGGAGGCAGGTAGCCCCAGATGATCCCGGCCTTGCCCAGCGGAATGGAGTCGACCAGCCGGCCGCGCGCATCGATCAGCGCGCTGATCCCGGTCGGCGTCGAGCGGATCACTGGAATGCCTTCTTCGGCGGCGCGCAGCCGGGCCTGGGCCAAATGCTGGGGCGGGCCCCAACTGCCGAACCAGGCGTCGTTCGACGGATTGAAGATGAAGTCCGGCCTGTGGTCCCGATCGACGACGTGGCCCGAGAAGATGATCTCATAGCAAAGCTGGAAGCCCGCCGTTCCCCAACCCTCAGGCAAAGCCAGGCTTCGCGGGCCGGGGCCGGGCTGGAAGTCGAGATCGCCGGGAGCTAGCCGCGAAAGGCCGATGGCGGAAAGCAAGGGCCGGAAGGGCAGATACTCGCCGTAGGGCACAAGGTGCGCCTTGTCGTAGCGACCGACGAATTTTCCGCCCGGGCCAAGCACGAATATGCTGTTGGCGGCACCGTCGACGCGGCGTTGGTCGCTCGACCGGAAGGCGAGGCCGCCGGTCAGCAGCAGGTCGCGGTCGGATACCTGCCTTGCCGCCGCGGCTCGTTCCTCGACGATATAGGTCGCGGCCCCGGGGCGGTTGTCGGACAGCGGCTCGGTAACCGCCGCCTCGGGCCAGAAGATCAGCTCCTGCCGCTGGTCCTTTAGAGTCGAAAGCTTGCCGAGCCTGGCGGCTGCGATCTGCTCATAGCCAGGGATCCATTTTAGCTGCTGGCCGATGTTGGGCTGGACGATGCGGATCGGTCTTAATGCCTGCGCGTTGGCGGGCTCGATCGATGGGCGCGGCAGGAAGTGGGTCAGCAGCACGACTGCCGAGATCGCCATGCCTTCGCGCCAGTGGCGTCGGGCGAGGAGCCAGATCGCTCCGGACGCCAGGACGACGAGCAGGGAAAGTCCGTAAGTTCCGATCAGGTTGCTGACGCCAAGGGCGTGGGTGTCGACCAGGATCACCCCAATCGGATTCCAGGCAAAGCCAGTGAACAGGGTCGCTCGAAGCCATTCAGTAGTGGCCCAGGCGCCGGCCATGGCCAGCACCATTGCAAGGGCGCTCTGCCTGCCGAACCGCCACGCAAGCCCGGCGGCAATCATCGGATAGACGGCGAGGAAGAGCGACAGCAGCAGCACCGCGACCCAGCCGAGCCAGGCGGGCATGGCCGCCTGGAAGGTGAAGGCGATGGCAATCCAGTTGAGCCCGATCAGGAACTGGCCGAACCCGAAGCCCCAGCCGATCAGCAGCGATTGCCTGAGCGATCCGGCGCGCGAAACCATTTCGCACAGCGAGGCGATGGCCAAAATCATCAGCGGCCACCAGCCGACCGGCTGGAACGCGAACGCGGAGAGGGCGCCGATCACCAGCGCGATCAGGAATTGCATGAAGCGTCGCTAGCGGCTTGCGACCTGCTGGGAAAGGGCTGCGCTCACCCGCCACACCTTGCCGCCAACGTCGTCGGCGACCAGCAGGCTGCCGTCCCTGGCAATCGTTACTCCGACCGGCCGTCCGTACGCCACGTCGCCAACGCGAAAGCCGGTGAGAATCGGCACCGGTCTCGCCGATGGATGCCCTCCGGCAAACGGCACGAACACGACCTGGTAGCCGTTGGCCTCGCTGCGGTTCCATGAGCCATGCTCGCCGACGAAGGCGCCTTGCGCGAAGCGCGGTCCCAGCGCCTGGCCGGCCGAGAACGCGAGGCCCAGTGGGGCGACATGCGGCCCAAGGGCGAAATCGGGAGCGATCGCCTTGGCAACCATGTCGGGCCGCGCCGGCTTCACCCGGGCATCGACATGGTTCCCGTAATAGCTCCACGGCCAGCCATAAAAGGCTCCGTCCTTGACCGAGGTCAGATAGTCGGGGACGAGATTGTCGCCGAGCTCATCGCGTTCGTTGACCACTACCCAAAGACTCCTGCTCCAGGGATTCCAGGCGATCCCGACCGGATTGCGCAGCCCGCTGGCGAAGATGCGATAGGCGCCGGTTCGGGCGTCGATCATCCATACCGCGGCCCGGCCCTGTTCCATCTCCAACCCATTTTCTCCGGCATTGCTGTTCGATCCCACGCCGACGAACAGGAATTTGCCGTCGGGCGAGGCGACCAGCGATTTGGTCCAATGGTGGTTGTAGCCGGAAGGCAGCCCGGTGATGTGACGCGGCCGGGCGTCGAGCTTCGTTTGGCCGGGCTGGAAGCGGTAGGCGACAATTCCGTCGGCATTGGCGACGAACAGCTCGCCATTGGCGAACGCCATGCCGAACGGCGAATAGAGGCCGGTCAGCAGAACTGTCCTGGCCTCGGCGATCCCATCGCCATCGGCATCGCGAAGCAGGCTGATGCGATTGGCGCTGGGACTATCCGAGCCCGCTTTTTTCATCAGCAATTTCTGAATCGTGCCGCGCAGATTGCCGCCGGTCTTGTCCGTGCCGGGGCTGTCAGACTCGGCGGCCAATACGTCGCCGTTGGGAAGGACATAGAGCCAGCGCGGATGCTGCAAGCCGCCGGCGAACTCGTTGATCTGCAGCCCTTCGCCAGGGATCGGTGTCTTGCCGTGCGGCCAGCCTTCTCCCTTGGCGACATTGACGGTCGGAATCGTCCTGGTTTGGGGCTGATCAAGTTGGGGATCGGGTCCTTGGGCCCTGCTCGGATCTCCGCTCGGTTTGTGCCCGCATGCAGCAAGGGCGAGAGCCGTGGTAAGCAACAAGTGGCACAGGCGCATCGAATTCGTCCTCGTCGGCCCGCCGCTCGGCCCTTAAACGGCGATGACCGTGAAAGGATGCGCTATTTGCCGCTCGGCTCCCGCTCCAGCGAGGTTTCCGACGCATGAAGCCTGACCCTGACGATGCGCCGGGGATCGCTGTCGATTGTTTCAAGCCGCCAGCCAGAGGGATGAAGGAAAGATTCGCCCTTGGCCGGGATATGCCCGGCCAGCAGGAAGACCAGGCCGCCTAGCGTATCGACTTCGTCATCCGCTGAAGCGAGCCGGGCATCGACCACCTTGGCGAGCTCCTCCAGTTCGACGCGGGCGTCGGCTTCCCACAACCCGTCCTCGAGCAGAGTCAGCATTCCCGCCGCTTCGACGTCATGTTCGTCCTCGATTTCGCCGACGATCTCCTCGACAACGTCCTCGATCGTCACCAGCCCCTCGGTCCCGCCGAATTCGTCGACGACGATGGCGAGATGGAGCCGCTCGGTGCGCATCCGCGCCAGCAGGTCGAGCACGCCCATCGACTCGGGCACGAACAATGGGGTGCGAAGAAGGCCCTCGATCGAGCGCGGGCGCGAAGGGTCTTCCTGGGCCTTGAACACATCCTTGATGTGAATCATGCCGATGACTTCATCGAGATCATCGCCGGTGACGGGCAGCCTGCTGTGCTCGGCCTCGGCGAAGGCGGCAATCAGCCCTTCAAAGCTGATCGTCGAGGGTACCGAGACGATGTCGCCGCGGGTGACCGCGATTTCGCCGACTGTCCGGTCGCCGAAATGCAGCAAGTTGCGCAGCATCTGCCGCTCGGTTGGCGACAAGTCGCCGCGCTTGATCGGCTCGTCCTCGGCCTCGTCGATCGCTTCCTCGATCTGGTCGCGCAGCGTCTCCTCATGCCCTTCGCCGAAGAGCAGGGACCGCATTCCGCGCCAGAGCCGCGAACCGCCTTCATCCTCGTTGCGGGTAGCCATCAGCGGCCCTCCGCATAAGGATCGGCAATTCCCATCCGTGCCAGTGCCCGGACCTCGCGCGCTTCCATGTCGGCGGCGCTCGCCTCGTCCATATGATCGTAGCCGAGCAAGTGAAGCGTCCCATGCACCATCAGGTGCGCGGCGTGGCTTTCCAGCGGGATCGCCTTTTCGGCGGCTTCGGCGGCGCACACTCCTCGGGCCAGGATGATGTCGCCCAGCATCAGTTCCGGGCCAAACCCGTTCGCTACTGCCAGATCTTCGGGTTCCGCCATGGGAAAGGACAGAACGTTGGTCGGCTTGTCCTTGCCGCGCCATTCCGAGTTCAGGCCATGGACTTCGTCGTCATTGGCAAGCCGGATCGAGAGCTCGACCGTCCGCTCGCTGTTGCCAAGCTGCGGGAAGGCGCTTTCGGCGATGGCGGCGTTTGCGGCGGCCTGGGCGATCTCCGCCCAGCCGGTGCTACTGTCCCATTCCCCGTCGGTATCGATGGCAACTTCGAGCATCACCGGCCCGGTCCCTCATAGGCCTCGACAATCCGGCCGACGAGCGGGTGGCGGACGACGTCGGCTGCGCTGAATCGGACCATCGACAGCTTGGGAATACCCTCAAGCTTCGACACCGCATCGGCCAGCCCCGAAGTAACGCCCGGTGGAAGGTCGGTCTGATTGGGATCGCCGCAAATCACCATTCGGCTCCTCATGCCGAAACGGGTGAGAAACATCTTCATCTGCTGCGGCGTGGTGTTCTGAGCCTCGTCGAGGATGATGAATGCGTCGTTCAAGGTGCGGCCGCGCATGAAGGCGATTGGCGCAATCTCGATCTCGCCCGACGAGATGCGCCGTTCGACCTGCTCGGTCGGAAGCATATCGTAGAGCGCGTCGTAGAGCGGGCGGAGATAGGGATCGACCTTCTCCTTCATGTCGCCGGGGAGGAAGCCGAGCCGTTCGCCGGCCTCGACCGCCGGGCGCGACAGGATCAGCCGGTCGACGCTGCCCGACACCAGCTGCGACACCGCCTGGGCGACCGCGAGATAGGTCTTGCCAGTACCGGCGGGCCCAAGGGCGAAAATCATATCGTCGCGCGCCAGGCATTCCATATAACGCGTCTGAACGGTCGAGCGCGGGACGATCGTCTTCTTGCGCGTCCGGATCATGACGCTGGGCGGCGAGGCCACCTCGTCGGCGATGATCCCGTCGAGCGCGGGCTGGTTGGCCATGCCGATCAACGCCTCGACCGCGGCGGCATCGACGTCCTGGCCCTGGTCGAGCCGGTTGTAGAGGCCGGTGAGCACATCGCGGGCACGGGCTGCGGCATCGGGATCGCCCTCGATCATCACCCGGTTGCCCCGCGCGGCGATGTTCACGCCGAGGCGGTCCTCGATCATGATCAGGTGGCGGTCATAGTCGCCGAACAATGGTCCGAGCAGGTAAGGCTGCTCGAACTCCAGCTCGAGCCGGGCGCGGCCTTCAATCCTGGAATCGAGGTTGGCGGCTGACAGTTCGCGCTTGGCCATCAGGCAGCCTTTGCCGTCTTGAGGACGCCGCCGAGACTGTTGGGCAAAGCCTGAGTGACGGTGACGTCGAGCATGTCGCCGATCGCGGCATTCGTCTCGACGAAGATCGACTGGAGCCAGGGCGACTTGCCGATCATTTGACCGGGCAGGCGGCCTTTGCGGTCGATCAGGATCTGCGTGTCCTTGCCGATCGTGGCGCGGTTGAAGGCGAGGCTATGCTCGGTGATGCGGGCCTGGAGCCGCTGCAATCTGTCGTCCATCACCTCTGGCGCCACCGCTCCTTCCATCTGCGCCGCCGGAGTGCCCGGCCGGGCGCTATATTTGAAACTATAGGCCGAAGCGTAACGCACCTCATCGACAATGGATAGCGTCGCGGTGAAATCTTCATCGGTCTCACCCGGAAATCCGACAATGAAGTCGCCGCTGATGGCGATATCGGGCCGCGCCGCGCGGACCTTCTCGATCGTGCGCAGATAGGATTCGGCCGTGTGGCTGCGGTTCATTGCCTTCAGGATCGGATCGCTGCCCGATTGCACTGGAAGGTGGAGATAGGGCATCAGCTTGTCGACTTCGCCATGGGCGGCAATTAGCCGATCGGTCATGTCGGTTGGATGACTGGTAGTGTAGCGGATGCGCTCCAGCCCATCGACCCTCGCCAATTCTCGGATCAACGAATCGAGACCGCCTGCGCGACCCTTCTCGTCCTCGCCGCTCCAGGCATTTACATTCTGGCCGAGCAACGTGATCTCGCGCGCGCCGCCGTCGACCAGCGAACGGGCTTCGGCGACGATATCCGTCCAAGGCCGGCTGATTTCCGCCCCGCGCGTGTAGGGCACGACACAATAGGTACAGAATTTGTCGCAGCCTTCCTGGACCGTGAGGAAGGCGCTGGGTCCGGCCCTGCGGCGGCCGGGAAGCGCTCCAAATTTGGAGATCGCCGGCATGTCGGTGTCGACCGGGCGCTGTCCGCTGGCCGCCTCCGCTACCATTTCCGGCAGACGATGATAGGCCTGCGGTCCGACGACCAGGTCGATCATCTTGGAGCGAGTCTTGGCTTCCGCCCCTTCAGCCTGCGCGACGCAGCCCGCCAGCGCGATCATCGGTTTGCTGCCATCCTCGCGGCGCAGTCGGCCGACATCCGAATAGGCCTTCTCGGCCGCTCTCTCGCGGATGTGGCAGGTATTGAGAACGACCAGGTCGGCGTCCTCGGCGTCGGAAGCGGCGCGCATGCCTTTTTGTGCCAGCAACTCGGCCATGCGCTCGCCGTCGTAAACATTCATTTGGCAGCCGAAGCTTTTGACGCGATAAGTCTTGGGAATCTCTGTCATTTGGCCGGGGCTATAGAGACTCCACGGTTGCCAAGGAAGAGAGTGCAGCGGCGATTGCGTCATGCGCCTGGCGGGCCAGCGCCTTGCGATCTTCCGTGGGTGGCAGCGGCTCGAGCAGGCGCACCGTCATCGGCAAGGTGCCGCGATGCCCCAGCACGCGTTTGAAGTTGGCGACTCCGCCCTCGCCACTGTGCCACCCGACCACATCGGCATGCTCGCCATAATCGACTGCAGCGGGTCGTACGGCAACGCCGGGCGGAGGCGGAGCCACGGCCTCCAGCAGGGTCGAGCGAAAGCGCAGCAGCTCTCGTCCGCTGCCGGTTGTGCCTTCAGGGAAGACCGTAAGTGGCTGGCGGTGACCC
>DATJKE010000160.1:0-9580 GCA_035491735.1 Sphingomicrobium sp. | reverse complement strand
GATCGCGCTGATGCCATGCGTTTCCATCGCCAGGACATGATCGGCGTTGTCGCGCACTGCGAGAAGCCCGCCATGGACCTTGGGGTGGAGCGTCTTGACCCGGCCGTCCATCATTTCCGGAAATCCGGTGAGGTCGCTGATGTCCCGAACTTCGTGGCCCAGCTCGCGCAGCTTCGCCGCGGTTCCGCCGGTGGAGACCAGCTCGACCCCGGCCCTGGCAAGCCCGGCGGCGAGTGTTTCGAGGCCGAACTTGTCGGAAAGCGAGATTAGCGCCCTGCGGACGGGCACGATGTCGGTCATATCAGTGGTCCCACGATTAGCTGGAGCGGCGGAACTGCCAGGCGATTTCGCCGCCAATAGCGGATACTTCGCCAACGACAACCAGCTGCAGCGTCGGCATGGCGCGGCCCTGCCCGTCGATGAACAGGCTTTCCTCGACCTGGAGCATCGCCCCGCGGCAGCGGAAATTCCATGGCGGCGCGCCCTGAGACCGGAGCAGCGCGCCCATGCCGTCGGCGGTGACTGTTGCCTCCACGCCCGGCGCCATATGGAAGCGGATCGCGTAGGAAGCCGACTCGCGGATCCTGCGCCGCCCCCTGGCGATCAGCCGATCCTCGCCCCGCACTTCCTTGCCGTCGTTGCCGAGGCTGAGGCGTCGCTGATGAACCAGTCCGAAGCCCTTCACATAGCCATCGTGGCTGGCTTCGATCCGTGAGCAGTCATTGTCTTCACTGCGCTCAACGGCGACGTCGGTCACGCCCTTGCCGAGAGTGCCGTCGGGCAGGATCGCGGTCGAGTTGCTGTCACCCAGCGTCAGGGTCGAGTGAGCTGCGGTCGAGCGCAATGCCTGGACAAGATCGTCCGACAGTTCGGTCGGCACCGCGCCGGGCCCGCCGCAGTTGACCACCAGCCGTTGCGCACCATCGCTGATTTCCAGCGCCAGAGTCGAAGCGCACCCGGTCGCAGCCATCCGCTGGGGCGGTGGTGGAGCGGCATCTACCACGATGATCGTACCCAGGGCAGACAGGCGCTGATAACCCCAGCCGCGCGCCTGCCGCAGCGGTCGGGCGCGAAGCCCGCAGCCTTCAACCAGCGCCGCCAGTTTCGCCTGGTCGCCCGGATTTCCGCCCTGCCAGCTGGACAGGGTACCGTCACCCATGGTGACGCCATGAAGCGCCGCCAGGGCAGCGGACGCTGCATTCTCAAGCGCGTCGGGCAGGGCCTGCTTGGCCGCAAAATAGGCGGCGCGGACCAGGCCGAGTCGGTCAACCAGCAGCATTTGCTCCTGCGGGCTGCGGGTCATCAGGCCGCCGTCCTCGAACTGGGCAGAGGCAAGGGCACGCATCAATCCGGATTCGGCTTGCGACAACCTTTTGTGCGCCCCCTGCAACGTCAGCGCGGCGACTAGCGCACCTGCCCAGGCCGTGATCCGGGGCAAACCGGGCTGGGCCCGGTCGGCGTTGGCATCCAGATACCGGGCGCCGCGCGCCAGCGTGTTGAGCAGGGCCGAGCGATAGCCGGCATCCCGGCTGGAAAGAATATATGGAGCGTAAGCGGTCCAGAAGAAGATCCGTTCGCCCCACAGGTCAGGCGCCCACGCCTCGTCCGGGCGGCTGCCATGGGCGATCAACCACCGGCCGGCGATTGCTTCGGCCAGGCGCGCGCCTTTCTCACGGCTTGCCGAAGCTGCAAGATCGCGCAGCCAGGAGAAGCCGTGCAACTCTCGCGCCAGCGCGCCGCGAGTGCCGACTTCGCCGAAATCAAGCTCGGCAAGCGAGAGCTCGGCGCTGCCCAGCCGCAGGCGCCCGGCGAGCAAAGCGTCGCCGCGGTCGCGGTCGCCCAGCACATGGTCGCGCGGCACTGCGACCAGCCGAAGCGGCTGCTTGCCCGACCCGAACAGGCGCGAGATCAACGAACCTTTGGCGAGCCGGCCCAGCTTGTCGTCGCTCATCCCCCTCCCCGAAGCGCGGCGATATTGGCGGCATATTGTTCGGGGCCGCCGCGGAAGGCGGCAGTACCTGCGACCAGCACGGTCGCTCCGGCGTCGATCGCCTGGGGCGCGGTGGCGGCATCGATCCCGCCATCGACCTCGATATCGACCACCAAATCCTTCTTGGCGACCTGGTTGGCGATGGATTCGATCTTGCGAAGCTGGGAGGCGATGAATTTCTGGCCGCCGAAGCCAGGATTGACGCTCATCACCAGCACCAGGTCGATTTCCTCGAGCAGATAGTCGAGCATTTTCGCCGGCGTGGCCGGGTTCAACGATACCCCCGCCTTCTTGCCCAGCGACTTGATGTGCTGGACGCTGCGGTGGACGTGCGGGCCCGCTTCGGGATGGACGGTGATGATATCGGCCCCTGCCGCGGCGAAGGCGTCGAGGAAATTATCGACCGGCGAGATCATCAGATGGACGTCGAACGGTTTTGACGTGTGAGGGCGAAGCGCTTTCACCACCCCCGGGCCGATCGTCAAGTTGGGCACGAAATGCCCGTCCATCACGTCGATGTGGATCCAGTCGGCCCCCGCCTGGTCGATTGCTTGGACCTCTTCGCCCAGCTTGGCGAAATCGGCGGAGAGGATCGACGGGGAGATGAGCGGATTGGCCATGTGGCCGATTAGACGGGATTAGGCGGTTCGGACAAGGTGGGCGGTAAAGAAGCCGTCGAGGCCGCCTTCGCGCTCGACCATGCCGGGCAGGACCCGAAGCCAGCCTTTCGAATGTGGCGTCACGCCCTCGGTCAACAGCGGTGCAGGCTCGATCCGATAGCTCGGCCGGTCGGCAAGAAAGGCTTCGATCCGCTGCTCGCCTTCCTCGGGTTCGAGGCTGCAGACCGCATAGACCAGGCTTCCGCCGGGCTTCACCCATTCGGCGGCGCGGGCGAGCAATGCGGCCTGCAATTCGGCACTCTGTTCGATGATCGCGGAGCGTGCGCGATAAAGGACTTCAGGGTGGCGGCGGAAGGTGCCGGTAGCCGAGCAGGGGGCATCGAGCAAAACCGCATCCAAAGGCGCTTCAGGCGACCATGAAAGGGCGTCGGCAACGACGGTTTTGGCGGACAAACCGGTGCGCTGCAAATTGTCGGAAAGTCGGGCCAGACGACTTTCGGACCGGTCCAGCGCAGTCACATCATGACCGGCGGCGGCCAATTGCATGGTCTTGCCGCCGGGCGCGGCGCACGCATCGAGAACGGCTTTGGCGGCAGCGGGGATTAACCGCGCGGGAAGTGAAGCCGCCAGATCCTGCACCCACCATTGGCCCGCCTCGAAACCCGGCAAATCCGTGATTGCCCCATGGCCCCCGAGACGGCGGTGCCTGGGAGCGAGCGAAGAGCCCTCGGCGAAAGCAGCGCAGGCTTCTTCGTTGACGAAGCTCAAGTCGAGCGGAGGACGGTGGGCGATCGATCGGCGGGCCGCCTTGACGACGTCATCCCCCCAGGCCGATCCCCAGCGTTCTTCCACCTCATCGGGGAGGCGGGGCGCATCGATCGCGGGGACTCCCTGTCGAAGCAGGGTACCAAGGACGCCATGCACCAGCCTGCGCGGTCCGCCATCCACCAGCGGGAGGGCGGTGGCGACCAACGCATGATCGGGCGTGCCGAGCCCGATCTTCTGGGCCAGTGCCAGGCGGAGCACCATCCGCGCCTTGCTGTCGTCCGGGAGCTGCTGGCGCGTAGCGCCATCGATCAACGCGTCGAGATCGGGCAGCCGGCGCAATGTTTCTCCGGCGATGGCGCTAGCCAGCGCGGCGTCGGCCGGCGGAAGGCTCCGGGCGACCTGGGCCGCATTGTCCATCGTCTGGCCGCGCCGCAGCACTGCATCGAGGATGCGGAGGGCTGCCTTCCTGGATTCGAGACCCTCCAGGGAATATTTGTCCGGGCTTGGCATCCGGCCCTTTAGGCATCATTTGCAGATCGGTGAAACGGCCAAAACACATCAAGGCCCCAGACTATCTCACCCCGTCGCCGCCGGTGCCGAAACCGCAAGAGGTCAAACCCGCTGCTCCGGCCGGGGAGGAGGGCAAGCCCGATCCCACCCGCTACGGCGATTGGGAAAAGAATGGCCTGGCGATCGACTTTTGAGAGGGGTTAGTCTTCCTCGTGTCCCGGCGGGCGGCTGAGCATCGTTCCGAGCAATTCGTCGAGACCGACCCTGCCGGCAAGCAAGCTGGCGACCGCGTCGACCAGCGGCATGTCGATCCCCCGGTCCTTGGCGATACGATCGAGGACCGGAGCCGTGTGAGCTCCTTCAGCCACCGTTCGCCGGTCTTTCATCAGTTCGGCAGGCTGCTTCCCCTCTCCGATCGCCTTGCCTAGCGAGAAGTTGCGGCTGCTGGTCGACGAGCAGGTCAGCACCAGGTCGCCGAGGCCGGACAGGCCCGCCAGCGTTTCCCGCCGGCCGCCCATGGCGAGGCCGAAGCGGGTCATTTCGGCAAAGCCCCGCGCGATCAATGCCGCTCGCGCATTCTGGCCGAGGGCGCGGCCCTCTGCGACACCGCAGGCAATCGCCAGCACATTCTTGACTGCCCCGCCAACCTCGGCGCCGGCAACGTCGTCGGTGCAATAGGTGCGAAAATGCGCAAGGTTGATGCGGGCGCGCAGTTGCTCGCCAAGATCGCGATCTTCGCATGCCAACGTGACGGCCGTCGGAAGCCCTGCGGCGACCTCATGGGCGAAAGTCGGTCCGGACAGCACTGCAACCGGCGAGCTCGGGCAGACCTCATGCGCCACCTCGTGAAGCAATTTGCCGCTGGATTCCTCGATACCTTTCGAACAGAGGATCAGGGGCATATTGGGGCAGGGCGAGCGTTTGAGCACGGCCCGCATATGCTGGGCGGGAGTCACCACCAGCCATGCGTCCGCTTCGGCCAGGTCGGAGAAATTGCTGGTCGCGCGGATTGCGCTCTCCAGTTTCAAGCCCTTGAGATAGACTGGGTTTTCGTGGATGCGATTAACCGCCGAGACGACGTCGTCCTCCAGCGCCCAAAGCAATGTGTCGCGCCCGCCGGTCGCGGCGATCTGGGCCAGGGCGGTCCCCCATGCACCGCCCCCGATAACCGCCAGCCTTTCGATGCTCATGCCTTTACCCCCGCGCCGCGCACCTTTTCCCCATCCAGATCGAGGGGCCAGCGCGCCCGCGCCGGAACGTCGAGCCCGTCGACCATACCAGCCGCGAGCCGCTCGGCCCCGGCCCAGCCGATCATCGCCGCATTGTCCGTGCAGAGCCAGGCCGGGGGAACCGAAAAGCGCCGGCCATTGTCCTCGGCCAGTTGCTTGAGTGCCGAGCGAACGGCTGCATTGGCGGCGACGCCCCCTGCAATCACCAGGCTCGGTGCGTCGGACTTTTCGAGCGCCCGCCTGGTCCGGTCGACGAAGCAGTCGACCACCGCCTGCTGGAAGCTGGCGGCGATATCCTCTGGCCTATGGGTTCTCGCCGCCACCGCGCGCTGCACCGCGGCCTTAAGCCCGGCGAAGCTGAAATGCGGTTCCTTTGTACCGACCAGCGGCCGCGGCAGCGGCACGGCTGCCGGATCGCCGTCCTGCGCAAGTACTTCGACCGCCGGACCGCCGGGATAGGCCAGGCCGAGAAGCTTGGCAGCCTTGTCAAAGGCTTCACCGGCGGCATCGTCGATCGTGGTGGCGAGGCGGCGATAATCGCCGACGCCGCGGACTTCGAGCAGCTGGCAATGACCGCCGCTGGCCAGCAGCAGCAGGTACGGAAAGTCGAGGTTCCGATCGACCAGCCGGGGGCTAAGCGCATGACCTTCGAGATGGTTGACCGCGATGAGCGGCTTGCCCGCCGACAGCGCCAGGCCCTTGCCGACCAGCAATCCGACCATCACTCCGCCGATCAGCCCCGGCCCGGCAGTCGCGGCGATTGCGTCGACCTCGCCGATGCCGACATCGGCCTCATGGAGCACCTGGCGGACCAGCCCAGGCAAAATCTCGACATGCGCGCGGGCCGCGATTTCCGGAACGACCCCGCCAAACGGCCGGTGCGCGTCATTCTGTCCGACCACCGCCTGTGCAAGGATCTGCCGGTCGCTGCCGACCAACGCCGCGGCGCTGTCGTCGCACGAAGATTCAAGGGCAAGAATTAGCGCCATTTCGCCCAAGCCTTTGCCTGAAACCCCGGCTTTGCGCTAGCGCGGGGCAAATGACCCAGCGACCCCTGACAATCGGCACCCGCGGATCCCCGCTCGCATTGGCCCAGGCGCACATGGTCGCGGCCGCGCTGGAACGGGCCCACGGCTGGCCCGACGGAAGCGTCGTGATCCTGCCGGTCAAAACCAGCGGTGACAGGATCCAGGACCGGCCGCTGGCGGAGGTCGGCGGCAAGGCGCTGTGGACCAAGGAGCTCGATCTTGCCCTGCTGGCCGGCGAGACCGACTGTTCGGTCCATTCGATGAAGGATGTGGAGAGCGAGCGGCCGGCAACGCTGGTGATTGCGGCAATGCTCGAGCGCGCCGACGTCCGTGACCGGCTGATCGGTGCAGAATCCATCTCCCAACTGCCGGAAGGTGCGGTGGTGGGGACCAGTTCGCCGCGCCGAACTGCCCAGCTGAAGCGGCTTCGGCCCGACCTTCGCGCCGTGTCCATTCGCGGCAATATCGATACGCGGCTGGCGAAACTTGGCGCCGGCGATGTGGATGCAACGCTTCTGGCCGCGGCCGGGCTGGACAGGCTTGGGCGGAGCGACGTTGGCACGGCCATTGAGGTTGATGAGATGCTCCCAGCGCCAGCCCAGGGGGCGATCGGAATCGAATGCCGATCAAATGACGGCATGACGTCGGCACTGCTAAGAGCGATCGACCATCACTCCACACATGAAGCGGTCCTCGCCGAGCGTGCCTTCTGCCGCGCACTTGGCGGAACATGCCATTCCCCGGTCGCCGCCTATGCCCGGATTCATGGCGACGAAATCCTATTTGCCTGCGAGATATTGAGCGAAGACGGCAGAGAACGACAGGCCGACCAATGCCGCTTCGGCGTCGGCGACCTGGACACTCCGGCCCAGCTGGCGAGGGCAATGCTGGCCAAAGCCCATCCGGCAATTCGTCGGCTGTACGAAGTCGGATGAGACAACTTCTGCTCGTCAGGCCCGAACCCGGCCTATCGGCCAGCGCCGAGCGGGCACGGCAGGCAGGTCTGGACGTGATTGCCCGCCCGTTGTTCCGCATCGAGCCGCTGGATTGGGAAGCGCCGGACCCGCATGGTTATGACGGACTGCTGCTGACCAGCGCAAACGCGCTGCGATATGCTGGATCCAGGCTCGACGGCCTGAAGTCCCTGCCGGCCCATGCCGTCGGGCCCGCAACGGCCGATGCCGCGCGAGCAGCGGGACTAAAAGTGGCGACGGTGGGGGAGGACGATCTCACCGACTTGCTCGCGAGATTGCCGGTCGAGATGCGGCTGCTGCACCTTGCCGGGGACGATCATCGCGAAGCCGAGACGGGTCACAGGATTGACCGGCGCATCATCTACCGGTCCGGTCCGATCGAACAGCCCGGCTTGCCGCCAATCGATGGCCTGATCGTTGCGGTCCACAGCCCTCGCGCCGGCGCACGACTAGCCGAACTGGCGGAACAGCGCGGTCGAACGGCGATCGTCGCGATCAGCAAAGCCGCCGCTGAACAAGTCGGCGACGGTTGGGAGCGGGTCGAGGTCGCCGAACGGCCCAATGACTCAAGCCTGCTGGCCCTGGCGGCCAGCCTGTGTCACACATCGCCGCCGAAATGACCGCAATCCAAACCCGCCAGGGCCTTTCATGGACAGCCCGCCTTGCCTGGGGGTTGCTGCTGCTTGTTGCGGGCGCGGCCTTGGCCATCTGGGGCCTGTCGCGATGGCAGGAAGGGGCCCGCTTTCTCGGTGTTGCGCCACGTCAGCCGATGCAGGTCGTCCGTCAGGTGCCGGCAACCTCGCCGGCGGTTCAACCCGGTGGGCAAACGCTGGCGGCCGCCGATGCCGCCCGCATCGCGGTGCTGGAAACCCGGCTGGCCGCAATCGAAAGCCAGGCCGAGGCCGCTGCCGGGTCGGCGGGCCGCGCCGATGCCCTTCTGGTGGCGTTCGCTGCCCGCCGCGCGATCGATCGAGGCGTTGCGCTCGGCTATCTCGAACCCTTGCTGGTGCAGCGATTCGGCGGTGCGCACCAGGCAGCGGTTGCGACGATTGTCACCGCATCGCGCGATCCGGTGCGTCTCGACGCGTTGACTACGGAATATGAAGAACTCGGACCCGCCCTTCGCGGCGGCGGGCCCGAAGAAGGCTGGTGGGCCGGTTTCAGGCGTGAGCTGGGCTCGATTGTTTCGATCCACCGCGCCGAAACGCCTTCGCCCCAGCCCCAGGCCCGCTTTGGAAGAGCACTGGCGCGGCTTGAATCCGGCGAAGTCGATCAGGCGTTGGCCGAGACCATGCGGATGCCGGGCGCCGCCAATGCCAATCCGTGGATCCTGCGCGCCAGGCGCTACATCGCGGCGCATCGTGCCCTAGATGAAATCGAGTCCGCTGCCCTACTGGGCGATACGGCAGCTCCAGTTTCGCCAGTCCCGGCCCAATAACGGGCTTGGCATCGCGACTCCGATTTGCGAGTCTGACGGGGCAAGCTGCGGTTCAGCCGTGCTGGCCTAAAGCTTTGGCGAAATTGTGGAAGTTCAAGGGGGCTGCTGACGCCATGACGTCACTTTCGTATCGATTGGCGCTCGGATTCGGTCTTGCTGCGGCGGCTGGTTCGGCCAATTGCCACCAGGCCAGGGATCCGCTGGCGCCGCTGCCGCCAAGTTCTGCCGCCCCGAAATCTCAATCGCTGGTGCTTCCTCCGCGGATTGCGCCGGCGAGCTTGCGGGAACGCGTTACGGCCCTCGGCCGTGCATTCAACGGCAGCGCCGGCATTTCGGTGGTCTCGCTAAGCGAAGGCTGGCAGGCAGACTATAACGCCACGAGCCTGTTTCCCCAGCAAAGCTGTTCGAAACTGTGGGTCGCAATCACTGCGATGGATGCCGTCGACAGGGGGCGGATCAACCTAAATGACAAAGTCACTCTGGGACGGAACGACCTGACCCTGTTCCATCAGCCGATCAGTGCCAAGATTCTCGGCAACGGAGGCCATACGACCACGCTCGGAACCCTGCTCTTCACGGCGATCACCGAAAGCGACAATACCGCCAACGACAAGCTGATGCGGTCGATCGGCGGGCCGCAGGCGGTGCGCGACATGATCACTTCGAAAGGCCTGGGATCGATCCGTTTCTACGAAGGCGAACGCGCGCTCCAGTCGAAGATTGCCGGCCTGATCTGGAGCCAGAGCTATTCGATCGGCGATGCCTTCTACAAGGCACGCGGAGCACTGCCGACGTCGGTTCGAAAGGCTTCATTCGAACGCTATATCGCCGACCCCTATGACGGGGCGGCACCTCATTCGGTTGCGCTGTCCCTTGCCCGGTTGAAGAAGGGCGAGCTGCTGTCGGCGGCGTCGACGCAGCGGCTGCTCGCGACCATGGGCTCGACCAAGACCGGCGGCCTTCGGGTGAGAGCGGCGCTGAAGCCCGGCTGGCGATGGAGCCACAAGACCGGCACCGGCCAGA
>DATJKE010000159.1:0-3155 GCA_035491735.1 Sphingomicrobium sp. | reverse complement strand
TTTCCTCGCTGGCCTGTGGCTGGCAGTGCTTGTCGCTGTCAGCCCGGCCTATGCGCAGACCTTTCCCAAGCTCACCGGGCGGGTGGTCGACCAGGCGGGCTTGCTGACCCCGGCCCAAGTCGTTGACCTTCGTTCGAAGTCCGAGGCGCTGGAGCAGCGGACCGGTCGGCAGTTTGTCGTTGCCACGGTGAAGAGCCTCGAAGGGCGGACGATCGAGGATTACGGCTATCGGCTCGGCCGGGAGTGGGGGATCGGCAACGAACAGAAGGACGACGGCGTCATCCTTCTGGTCGCGCCCAATGAGCGAAAGGTCAGGATCGAAACCGGCTATGGCGCGCGCGTCTTCCTGACCGACGCGGTGTCGAGCGTGATTATCCGCGAGGACATCGTCCCGCATTTCAAGGCTGGCGACTATGGCGGCGGCATCGCTGCCGGGGCAGACAAGATAATCCAGACGATGGAGCTTCCTCCGGCTGAAGCGGCCAAGCGTGCTCAAGAGATTGGCGCACAGGAGACGAAGCGCAGCGAGCGCGGCGTCAACCCGTTCCCTGTCCTGTTCATTGTCGTCCTCTTTTTCGTAATCATCGGCTCGATCGCCAGCCGCACTGGCGGACGCCGATACCGGCGGCGCGGGGGCATCAGCCCCTGGGTCATCCTGTGGGGCCTCAACGAACTAAGCCGCGGCTCGCGCGGCGGCTGGGGCGGCGGCGGCGGCGGTTGGGGCGGAGGCGGCGGCTGGGGAGGCGGCGGAGGCGGCTTCTCCGGCGGCGGCGGTTCGTTCGGCGGCGGCGGCGCCTCGGGGGGATGGTAATGTTAAGATTGAGCGAAGCTGACCACGAACGCGTCAGTGCGGCGATCGCCGAAGCCGAGGCGAGGAGCGACGGCGAAATCATCGCCATCGCGGCCGACCAGTCGGATTCCTACCACGACGTTGGCCTCCATTATGCCGTGCTGGTACTTTTCCTGGTCCTGGCTTTCTTTGCCGCCTGTCCGCACCAGCTCGAGCTTTGGTGGACGCGGATCATGGGCTGGACCGCCGAGCCTAGCCAGCGCGAGCTACTGACGCTGCTGCTCGGGCTGGCCCTGTTCAAATTCCTGGTCGTGCTGTTCCTCTTGAAATGGATGCCGCTCAGGCTGCTGCTCACTCCGGGCTCAACCAAGACACGGCGGGTGCGGAGGCGGGCGGTGATGCTGTTCAAGACGGGTGGCGAGCGGCGGACGATCGGCCGTACCGGCATCCTCATTTATCTTTCAATGGGGGAGCATCGTGCCGAGATCATGGGCGACGAGGCGATCACCGCCGTGACCACGCCGGAGACCTGGGGCGAGGCGATGGCCGCACTGATTACCGATGTGAAGGGGGGTCGGCCGGGCGACGGCATCGTTGCCGCGGTCGAACGGATTGGCGACGTGCTGGCGGAGCATTTTCCCAAGACCAGCACCGACACCAATGAAATCCCGGACAAGCTGATCCAGCTATGAGCCGTGAGGTCGAGTGGCAGGGGAAGTATATCCGCGTCGTCCGCGACGGGACTTGGGAGTATGTCGAGCGCTGCGGCGGTGTCCACGCCGTCGTCATCCTTGCCGAGCATGATGGCAATGTGGTCCTGGTCGAGCAGGTTCGAGTGCCCCTGGGCAATCGCAAATGCCTGGAGCTTCCCGCCGGCCTGGTCGGTGACGAAGACCCGGACGCCACTGTCGAAGGTACCGCGATCAAGGAGCTGGAGGAGGAAACCGGTTTCACTGCCGAGCGGGTCGAGGTGCTTGGACAATTCTTCAGCTCTCCCGGAATGGTCGCTGAGGGCTTCACCCTGGTCCGCGCGCACGGTCTGCAACGCATTGGCGAAGGCGGCGGCAATGAACATGAGGATATCGAGGTTCACCTCGTCCCACGCGCCGGCATTACGGCCTTCGTCGACGGCAAGCGGGCGGAGGGCTGTGCCATCGACGTGAAGCTGCTGCTGCTCCTGGCCGCCGCTTTCCTCGGCTGACTCATTTCATCGACCATGTCCGCCGCTTGTCGAATAAGTTGCGGCGGGTTCAGGCGGCAGCCGCTAGGGGCCGCGCAAGTCTTTTTGGGAGGGTGTCTTGAAGAACTTGCTTTTGACCGGCGCGGCCGCGATCGCGCTGGCCGCCGGTGTGCCTGCATTTGCGGCGGCCGACGCTGCGCCGGCCACTGTCGTGGTTTCCAATAACGTGCTGCTCAAGGAATGGACCGGGCCCTATGGCGGAGTGCCGCCTTGGGACCAGGTAAAGCCGGAGCTGTTCCCGGAGGCCTTCCAGGTTGGAATCGACCAACTTCTGGCCGAGACGGACGCGATCGCCAACAACACGGCCTACCCGAGCTTTGAAAACACCATCGAGGCGATGGAGAAGTCGGGCCGGACGCTGGACCGGGTCCAGGCGCTGTTCGGCGTAATGACCGACAATATGTCGACGCCGGCCTATCAGGCGCTCGACAAGGAATGGTCGCCGAAGCTGTCGGCCGCCTATGACAAGATCAACCTGAATTCGAAGCTCTTCGCGCGGATCGCGACCGTTTATGAGCACCGCGATCATGTTGGCCTCGACGCCAAGCAGATGCGCCTTTTGACCCGCACCTATGAAGGGTTCGTCCGCCGCGGCGCCAAGCTCAACGATGCGCAGAAGGCCCAGCTGTCGGGTTACAACCAGCAGCTCGCCACCGACTTCTCCGAATTCAATTCGCGGCTGCTGGCCGACGAAGCGACGTTCACCCAGGCCAGCGAGGCCGACATGGCCGGCGTCCAGCAGGACGTGAAGGATGCCGCGGCGGGCGTGGCCAAGGCCAAGGCCCTGCCGGCCGGAACCTTCGCAATCCGCAACACTCGCTCTGCGGTAGAGCCGGTGTTGAGCTTCGGCACCAACCGGGCACTGCGCGAAAAAGTGTGGCGCGCATTCGTCAACCGCGGCGACAATGGCGATGCCAACGACACTAATGCGATTATCGCCAAGATCGTGAAGCTGCGCGCCGACCGCGCCAAGCTGCTCGGCTATGCCAACCATGCCGAATGGCGGATGCAGGACACGATGGCCAAGTCCCCGGACAGGGCGATGGACCTGATGATGCGGGTATGGAAGCCGGCCGTGGCGCGGGTTCATGAGGAAGTCGCCGACATGAAGCCGTTCGCGGCGAA
>DATJKE010000158.1:0-3540 GCA_035491735.1 Sphingomicrobium sp. | reverse complement strand
TTAGTCGATCAGGCCGTGCGCGCGCAGCATCGAGAGGATGGCGGAAACCGATGACCGGCATTGGCTGTCGATTACGCTGCCGCCCGCCGGATCGGCGATCGCCGGCTGCCGCTCTCGGACCAACGTCATTCCCTCGATCTGCAACTGTTGCGCACGGACGATCCCGAATTCCCATAGGCCGCCGCGCCGCACGACCATCTGCCCGCTGCTGCGGTCGAGCACCCGGGCGCCTTCTATCGGAGCGATGAAGCGCCACCCGCCGTCGCCATGGCCCGCCAGCATGCCGTCCTTGCCGGCCCAGGCACCGGTTGCGCCGCTGGCCACCAGATAACAGGTGCCCGGGGCCGGGCTCGCCGGAGGATCGGTAAGCGTCATGTTCTCGATGACAGGGCAGAGCAGCAGGTCCACCCGCTGCAGCGCCTCGTTTTGATCATCGCTGGGGTCGAGCGCCTTCAGATGCGCCACCTGCCGCCGCCCCAGCGCATCCTCTTTCGCAACCCGCACGACCTGCCCGCCGCCGCGATAGAGATAAGCCGCCGGCCAGCCGTCCGCGCCACTGACCACGCTGACCCGCTCGGGCCGCATCAGATGCAGCTCGGCGGGCCGGTCATGGCTGTCGGTCACCAGCCGGGCAAATGCATTGCCGTGTAGAAGCAACGAAGCCGCCGCCCGCTCGAGCAGGCCATCCGCCTTGACCAACGCAACCGCTTTCTCGTCGCCGACCAGCGGCAGTCCGCCGGCGAGGCCCGCCACCAGCCGCACCGCGCGCAGGCCGACCGGATTGCGCCGGTAGACCTCGTCCAGTTGCGCCTGATAGCCGCGCGCAAACCCGCCTTGCTCGCCCTCGCCCTGCAGCCAGGCCGGGACGAACGCTTGCCTTTCCGGCGCGCTCTTGCGGCCGAACCATCCTCGCATTTTTTTGGTCTCCAGATTGCAACCCCTTGCAATCACGCAAAAAATCGGTTTTTCATATCGGACGCGTGTTGGTGGGGGTTGCTTATGCCGCGTAATCGATTGCTTGCTCAGATCGACGAAGAATTGCTCCATGCGCGAGAGTCGCTGAAATTCTGGCGCGATCAGATGATCCTGCTGGATCACACCGACTATCAGGTCGCCGCCAAACGCCAGGTCATGCACCGCGAGGCCGAGATCGAACGCCTGCTCGAAGCCCAGGAGACGTTGCTGACGATCGAACTGGCCGGGCCAGGCGCTACAGCATCCTCACCCTCGGCATCCCGCTCCTCGTTTCGCTGAGCTCGGTCAGCGCCCAGACGCAGGCATCCGCGCGGTCGGGTGACCGCGACGGTCCGTCATAATCGCCGCCGATCCTGAGGCCCGCCAACTCGGCCTCCAGCTCGGGAAACGTCCCCGCCAGAAAGGCCTTGCCGGTTTCGAACCGGATCGCCACCGGCTCGGCCCGCGCCACCTTGCCGCGCGAGGCGTGCACCAGTCTTATCCTGAGGTCCGCGTCCGCCGCCTTCAGCACGCTCTTCACCATTGCCCCGCCCTGGTTGGCCTCCGCCACCACATGGCTTGCGCCCCATTGCTCTGCCGCCCGGGCAACGGCGCCCGCCCACCGCTCCGGGCTCGCCGCTTCGACGCTGCAGTCGGCCAGCACGTAAAGCCTGCCCTGGCACCGCCCGGCGACCACGATCCCGCAAGCGTCCCCTTTGCTGGACGCAGGCGGATCGACCCCGACAACTACCCTGTCCATCTCCTCCCTGTGCGAAGCATGGGGAGGGGGACCATTGGCCATGAGGCCAATGGTGGAGGGGTCAACCCGACACGCCTCCAGCATCGCCCTGGGAAACAAACTCCCCTCGGCTTCCGCCATCAGCTCGCCGTCCAGCTCCTGCCGACCGATCCGGCTGCCGCCATAGGTCGCCGTCATTACCTCCACGAACGACTTCGGCAGCGACACATTGTCCCTGGTCGTGCCACCCGTGGTCACCGTCCATTGGTCGGCCCTGATCCGCTCGAGCAGCCGCATCGGCCGCGGCGTGGTGGTCACCAGCGCGCGTGGCCGCGGCCCCGCCCTGAGGCCCATCTGCAGATTGTCCCAGGCCGCATCGGCCTGGCGCCATTTGGCCAATTCGTCGCACCAGGCGAAATGATGTTCCGGGCCGCGCAGCCCATCGGCATGGTCTCCGGAGAACAGCTGCGCGACGCTGCCCATCGGCCATGTCAGCCTGCCTAGGCTCGGCTCCCATCGAACCGGCACCCGCTGCCGCCTCGCCACGTTCAGCAGGCCGCTCATCCCTTCGACCATGATGGCCCGCGCCTCGTCGATCGACGCTGCGACCAACGCGATCCGCTTGCGCCCGGTCAGTGCCAGCCGATGCACCCACTCCGCCCCGGCTCGGGTCTTGCCGAACCCGCGGCCGGCCATCATCAACCAGACCCGCCAGCCCGTTTCGTCCGGCTCGATCTGACCCTTGGCTGCCCAAAGTTCGAATGCGGCATCAAGCATCAGCAAATCCTGCGGCCGGCACTTGGCAAGCCATGCGGCCAGTTCATTGCTCGACATCGTCGAAAGCCGCCTGGCGAAATTCGGTTCAAGGGATAGCTTCATGGACGGCAAAGCCCCCAGCGGATCAGGCTGGGCAGGTCGATCGAAGCCTTCGTCTCAACCTCTTCTTCCCGTTCGCGGATCCGCTGGAGCCGCGCGACGATCCGCTCGCGCGCCTCTTCCCATTCTCCCTCGTCAACACTTTGATTCGCGATCGCCACGCTTTCCCGATGCATCCTGAGCAACGCCAGAGCGGTCCGGTCGCTATATTCGCGCATGGTGGAGGTTGTGCCATTGGCTCTCACCACCGTCTTTTCCACGCCGTGCAGCGCCCGCTCCAGCATCATCATTTCCAGCTGGG
Source organism: Sphingomicrobium sp. (assembly GCA_035491735.1). GTDB lineage: Bacteria > Pseudomonadota > Alphaproteobacteria > Sphingomonadales > Sphingomonadaceae > Sphingomicrobium. The sequence goes on along the minus strand of DATJKE010000158.1, from coordinate 670 downwards.
CGTAGCTAGCGGCAAGCGCGGCGTCCCAGGAGGCGCGGAATGAAGCGTGCTTGTTGCGGCGCTGATAAACGCAATTGATCGACACGCCCGCGCGCTTGGCCGACAGCTTCACGTTGCAGGTCTCCGCCAGTGACGCCAGGAACGCGCGTTCCTTTTTGGCAGTCCAGCTGCGCGCTTCGGGCTTGCGCATCTGCGCCTTCTTCCGCCCACCCAGCAACAATCCTTTCGTCAATGCTTGTCGCTCCCGCACAAATGACAAAAAGCCGCCCCTGTCGGAGCGGCTCCCGCCGAATCGCAATTATTCACTGTGCCTTGTTTGTGCCAAATGAGCGTGACGATGTCAAGTCTTTTTTACCAGATAGGTACAGTCCCATCATCCGGCGGGACGACCCGCTAACCTGTTGACACACGCTTTCCACTCGAAATCATTTCGGTTCCGATTGCCAGCCGCCCCGTTCGCTGTCACACCATTCGGCGCCATGTTGCCGCCCTATGCCGTCCGGCTCATTCCGCACGACCCCGCGTGGGCGGACCAGGCCAGCGAGGAAGAGGCCCGGATCCTCAAATCGGTCTGGCCGGCCGTCATCGAAATGCACCATGTCGGCTCGACCTCCATCCCCGGCATCAAGGCCAAGCCGATCATCGACCTGGTCGCAGTCAGTCCGAGTCT
>DATJKE010000157.1:0-2149 GCA_035491735.1 Sphingomicrobium sp. | reverse complement strand
CGGCGAGATGGCCGGCGACCCGCGCTATTCGGCATTGTTGCTGGGGTTGGGGCTGCGCGAACTGTCGATGGCGCCGCGCAACATCCCGAGGGTCAAGCAGCGCATTCGCAGCCTCGATATGGTGGCCGCGACGAGACGGGCGCGCGCGATCATGGACCAGGCCGACACCGAGCGCGTCGCGGCGCTGCTCGACGATTTCAACGCGAGCCTGGAACCGGCCTAGCACTACAGTTGCAGTTTTGACTTGATGTGAGCCTCTTGTGCGGCGGCTTGGTGAGCGCGGCGCCAGAGGGACCATGCGATAACGGCGGCGGGTTCGATGTGGCGTTGCGCCAAACGCGTGGTGACCCGGCGGATTTCCTGTACCGACCAGCGGATCAGCGCTGGCTCCTGCGGATCATCCGCAGGCAGCTTTTTGGGGGCGCGGGCGTGTTGGCCTTTTGTCGGATGGCGGCCAGCATTACGAAGGCGAGCATGACGAGCGAGACATGCCGGTGCCAGCCATGCCAGGAGCGGGTCTCGTTGTGATCGAGGCCCAACTCGTTTTTGGCCGTCTCGAAGCCGTCCTCAATGGCCCAGCGCCGGCCCTCGACCGCCACCAGGGTTTCCATTGCGGTCCCAGCCGGGCACCAGGTGGTGAAAAAGGCCAGGTCGCCATCAGCGATATTGCGGCGGATCAGCAGGCCTCTGGTCCACAGACCAGCCAGGGTCTCGTTGTATTCGGCGGCTTCAAGATCGGCCAGTTCCAGATAGGCCCAGTCGAACAGCCGCTCGCCTTTGCTGCCGGCCCCGGCTGATAACCGCTGCCAAGCGGAGGGATCGAGCGCGCCGGCGATCTCGGCCGCGGTGCCGGCAACCGGGGGCTTGGCGCCCCAGGAGGTGAACTGGCTGGTGGCGGCGACGCCGAGCACATAGCCCTTGCCGGCCCGGCGCAGCGCCATCTCAACCGCGCCCGTACCGTACACGGTGTCGGCCGTGACCCAGGCAAACGGCACCCCCGCCGCGATGGCCCGCTCGACCATGGCGCGCGCCAGCTGTGGCTTGGTCGCAAAGGCATTCTGCTGCGGGACGTGCGCCGCCGCCCGGCGCGCTGGATCCTCGGCCCAGGACTGGGGCAGATAGAGGGACCGGTCAATAAAGGCGTGTCCCCGGTCCGAGACATAGGCCGCGAACACGCCAATCTGGCAGTTGGTGATCTTGCCCGCCGATCCCGTGTACTGACGGGCAACACCACAGGACGCCTTGCCCTGCTTCAGAAAACCGGTCTCGTCAACCACCAGCACCGCGTCATCCGCCGCCAGGTGCTCAACCACATAATCGCGCACAATATCGCGCAACGCGTCGGCATCCCAGCGGCCCCGCCCCAGGATCGCCTGCTGCCGCCAGGGACCGGGATCACCCGCCGCTTCCGCCCGCATCCACCCCGTCTTGCGCCGCTCCGCCCCCAGCAGCCCATCAAGAAATAGACCAGCCGACGCCGCCACCCGGTCCTGCGTGAACAAGGGGCGCATGCGCGCCTTTGCATCCCGCAGCGACGACGCCCAAAGCTCCAGCGTCTGCTCGATTGATATGCCGCTCATCCATCCTCTCCCGACTACTAGGGAAAGGTCAGAGCACCTCATCAAAATTGCAACTGTAGTGCTAATGTGGTGGGCTAAGTATTTGTCCTTCGTTCCCGCGGCCGTTTTCTTTCCTACTGTGCTAACTCTCATGTTCCTCAATTGGAGACAACGGCGACTGCGTCGTCGTCTTCGACGGAACCGAATCGCTGCTATCGATCAGAGTACTGCTGATCGCACTATTGCTTCGGCGACTTCGCAATGGGGTGCCCCTGAGCCAGCTTCCGGGAGATATGCAGCGGAACTCGCGGCAGCGCTTGCGGATCTCAGAGGGGAGCCCACGCCGGGTGACGGGGATCGCTCTGCATGCCCCCAAACCCAGGGTTCACGCATGAACGTGAGCAGCGGCTGATTGACGATGGTGCAGGCGCATGTGTCATGCGGCACCGGCTCGGTGCTGGCTTGGTGCCATCGATCAATTTTTTGACCGAAACAATCAAGTGGGCTACCGGCGTCTGGAGCATTTGTCAGTCAGCACCGGGTTGGGAGCCGTGTCGGCCGCATTGCCGAGGTCGGCCGCGCGGGACGAC
>DATJKE010000156.1:0-3328 GCA_035491735.1 Sphingomicrobium sp. | reverse complement strand
GCGGACCTCGCGCTGCTCCCTGACGGCAACGGCCATCGGGCAGCGGTCATGCGGGAGGAGTTCGTCGTCGGTGGTGTGAATCTGCCAGGTGACGCACCATCGATCCTGGCCCAGTTCGGGCTCACGGCCGGCGAAATCGACACACGCCTCATTCCAGTAAGTCACCAGCCCGTCAGCGTCGGTCAAATAGACAGGTACCGGCAAAGCATCCAGCAGCGGCCGAAACCGGTCGCCGCCCTCATCGAGCGCTTCCAGCGTAAGGTCGAGAAATTCCTGGGCAGTCGGGACAAGGGTCATGGGCGGCTGGGGCATTTGATTTGAACCCCTTAACCTCCTTCGTACGCAGGGGTTCCGCCCGTCCGGGAAAACTTCTCTCCGTGTCGCGGCCGCAACAGCTAGCTAGCGAAGGCGCTTGACCATCATTCGGCCGTCGTCACCAACTTTGGTACCAAAGTTGGGCAGTGCCTTGATGAGGTCCGACAGACGGTTGAAGCCATAGTTTCGGACCGCGAAGCTCGACACCGCCTTGGCGCGCTGGCCCATTTCGCTGAGAGCGGCATATCCTTCGTCGTCCCGTTTTGAGGCTTTGAAGGCATTGCCCAGCACCTGCAGCAGCTCGGTATCCACCGGGCGCTGCCCTTCGCCGACGACCGGCTGATCGAGCGCCTCTGCCTCCGCCGCCTTCAGCGCGGCAACGTCGAAGAAGCGGGTGCAGGCCTGCTGAAAGCTTATCGGCGTCTTGGCCGTGCCGAAACCGTAGACCGGCAGCCCGTCCTCACGGATCCGCTGGGCAAGCGGCAGGAAGTCCGAATCCGACGACATGATTCCGAACCCGTCGACATGGCCGCGATAGAGCAGGTCCATCGCATCGATGGTCATCCGCATGTCGGTCGAGCTCTTGCCCTTGACCACGTCGAACTGCTGCATCGGCACGATCGAGTGCATGCCTGTGAGTTGGCCCCAACCCTTGAGGCTGGCCTTGGCCCAGTTGCCATAGGCGCGCCGGATGTTGATCGTGCCGAGTTCTCCCAGCACTAGCAGCACTTCGTCGAGATGGTCGGGAGACGCATTGTCGGCGTCGATTAGCAAGGCAATGTTCAGCTCGGATTCGGCGTAATCGTTACGGTCGGTCATCGAGTCCTTCGGCCTGTTTATCTGACGTTCATGTTGCAACGGGGTCGGAACGAAATCGGCGTCTGTACGCTTACATACCTACAAAGGGCGGAATGAGTTTTTGGAGGATGTTGTGATGAAACGTCTAGTTTTTGCGTCTGTAATAGCAAGCAGCATCGCCGTCTCGGGCTGTGCTACCGATCCCTATGGCTACAACAACGGTGGCTATCAATATGACTCGCAAGGGCGTCGGGTAGCGACCGGCGCGGCGATCGGCGGTGCCACGGGCGCTGTGGTCGGCGCTGTGGTTCCGGGCGTGAACCCGGTAACCGGCGCAGTGGTCGGCGCGGTTCTTGGTGGAGTCGCTGGCGCGGTGATCAAGGGCCGTCAATATTATCGAGATACCCGCGGCTATTGCTATTACGTCGACCAGTACGGCAACCCGATCTACGATTATAACGCTAGGTGCTAATGGCTTAGCTGAAACTGCTTAGACGGGACGGAAGATATCGTCCGCTTCGTCGAGTAACCATAATTCGCCATCGCGAATGGAGAAATGGCACCCCAGTAGCTTAAGGGTGCCATTTTTTTCGCGTTCCGCCACGAATGGAAAGGTGCGCAGGTTCGCCAGGCTCTGGCGGATCGCCACTTCCTCCAGCATCCGATGGGCGTCCTCGCCGGTGCCATGATCGCGGGCGATCGCCAGGGCGGGGCCTTCAACCTGGCTCATCCAGGTTGACACGAACCCGCCTTCGCCGGCGGCCGCTCCTTTGAACTTGCCCGTCAGCGCGGCGCTGATGCCGCCGCAGCGTTCATGCCCCATCACCAAAATCTCGGGGATGTTCAGCTGGGTGACGGCGAATTCCAGCGCTGCCGACACGCCGTGGCGCCCTCCGCCGGTTTCGAACGGCGGGACCAGGTTGGCGACGTTGCGGACGACGAAAATCTCGCCGGGATTGGTGTCGAAAATCGTTGCGGGATCGGCCCGGCTGTCGCTGCAGGCGATGACAACGGCGCGGGGCGATTGGCCCTCGGCAAGCTCCTGCCAGCGGCCCCGCTCTGTTTCGAACCGGTTGGCGCGAAACCGCCGATAGCCATCCAGCAGGTTGCCAAACCCTTGCATACGCGAAAACCCCTTATGACCTGGCGCGGGGGTTAATCGGGCGGGCGAGGGGTGGCAAGTCGGGGACCAAATCGCTATCTGGCCCGGCATGAACGCTCCGCTCCCCGTGCCGCCCCAAGGGCCAGCAAAGCAGCGCAAGCCCGACTGGATCCGGGTCAAGGCGCCTGTCAGCGAAGGCTATCATGAGACGCGCAGGCTGATGCGCTCCCTGAATCTCGCCACGGTGTGCGAGGAAGCGGCCTGTCCGAACATCGGCGAATGCTGGACCAAGAAGCACGCCACGGTAATGATCCTGGGCGACACCTGCACCCGGGCCTGCGCCTTCTGCAACGTCAAGACCGGCATGCCGCGCGCCGTCGACCCGCTCGAGCCGGAGCATGTCGCTATCGCCGCGGCCAAGCTCGGCCTGGAGCATATTGTGGTGACGTCGGTCGACCGTGACGACCTGCCCGACGGTGGAGCCTCACAGTTCGTCAAGGTGATCGAGGCGCTTCGTCGCGAGACGCCGAATACCACCATCGAGATTCTGACCCCCGACTTCCGCAACAAGCATGAGGCGGCGGTCGAGGCGATCGTCGCGGCTCGTCCGGACGTCTACAACCACAACCTCGAAACCGTTCCCAGGCTTTATCCGACAATCCGCCCCGGCGCCCGCTACTATGCCTCGCTGCGCCTGCTGGAGCAGGTCAAGAAACTCGATCCGTCGATCTTCACCAAGTCCGGCGTGATGGTCGGCCTCGGCGAGGAGCGGCTGGAAGTCCACCAGGTGATGGACGACATGCGCTCCGCCGGCATCGATTTCCTGACCATGGGCCAATATCTCCAGCCGACGCCGAAGCATGCGAATGTAGAGGAATTCGTCACTCCGGACGCGTTCAAGGCCTATGCGTCGATCGCCCGGGCCAAGGGTTTCCTGCTGGTTGCGGCATCGCCGCTGACGCGCTCGAGCTATCATGCCGGCGACGATTTCCAGAAAATGCGCGATGCCCGCAACGCGCAGCTGGCGAGGACAGTGGGCGCAACAGCCTAAATGCCCCGGCACAGCGAGACGCGTTACCTGCCTTACACGCCGGACCAGCTATTCGGCATGGT
>DATJKE010000155.1:0-6114 GCA_035491735.1 Sphingomicrobium sp. | reverse complement strand
GACAATGTCGACCGTGACGGCCGCCTCGACGATCGCATCGCGAACGCGCTGCATCGCCTCGGCATAGGCTGCCGGGCTCATCGCCTGGCTGCCGACGTGGAAGCAGAGCCCAAGCGCATCCGACGCCTGGCGGGCGGCCATTAGCAGCGCCTTCACCTCGTGCGGCTCGGCGCCGAACTTGGCGGCAAGGCTGAGCTTTGAATGATCGGACGACACCCGCAAGCGGACCAGCAGGTTGAGGTCGGTCGCGCCCTTTGTCGCGCGGACGATCTTCTCCAGTTCCTCGATCGTATCGAGGCTGAAGGTCTTCACGCCATAATCGAAATAAGCCTCGGCGATTGCTTCCTCGGCCTTGACCGGGTGCATGAAGCACTGGACGGCTTCGGGAAGCGCTTCCGCGACCAGCCGCACCTCGCCCAGCGAGGCAACGTCATAATGGGTGACGCCTGCGTCCCACAGCACCTTGAGCAGGGCCGGTGACGGATTGGCCTTGACCGCATAGAGCGACTTGCCCGGAAACTTCTCGGCAAAGAAGCGGGCGGCTCGCTGTGCGGCATGCGGACGAAGGAGCGTGACCGGCTGAACCGGGCTCATTTTCGCAATTTCGGTAACGCTAGCGTTACCGGACGGGGCGGTAGCTAGCCCCAGCGCGCTATGATGCTTGTGCAACTCAAGGGACCTCCAACTGGTAGTTCGAGACAAAGCTGCCTTGCGGTTGGAAGTCCCATGGGGCAGCGGAGGCGCGATATATGTGTGGGGGACCCCCATGTAAAGATTTTTTGGAACCGCAGGGGGACGTTAATCTCTCACACGAAACGGTTCGCCGAAAAGCCAAGGAGGTCAAGCACTTGGAGTGTTGTCCACAAGTCACTGCTGATGACGTTTTTGCGGCCGCCGAGCGGATCGGCGGCGCGGTTGAACGAACGCCGTTGATCGAGGCGCGGATTCGCGGGGCCCGCGTCTGGCTTAAATGCGAATCTCTGCAGACCGGAGGATCGTTCAAATTGCGCGGCGCGACCAACCGGCTGATGCTCCTCAGCGACGAGGAGCGCAGCCGTGGAGTCGTAGCCTTTTCTTCGGGCAATCATGCCCAGGGCGTGGCGATCGCCGCGAAACGGCTCGGCATCGCGGCGATCATCGTCATGCCGTCCGATGCCCCTGCCATGAAGGTCGAAGGCACCCGGGCTCAGGGTGCCGAGATCATCTTCTACGACCGATATACGGAGAGCCGGGAAGAGATTGCTGCCCGCCTCGCCGCCGAGAAGGGCTCAGTCGTCGTCCCAAGCTTCGATGATCCCCACATCGTTGCCGGCCAAGGCACGGCGGGGCTAGAAATCCTTGAGCAGCTGAAAGAGGCTGGAGTATCGCCGCCCGCCCAGATCCTGGTCAATTGCGGTGGTGGAGGGCTGACTTCCGGAATCGCGCTGGCATGCCCGGGCGCAAAGGTCATCCCGGTCGAGCCGGAGGGATGGGATGACATGCGCCGATCGCTCGAACTAGGCGAGATCGTGCCGGTCGGGCCCAATCCGCCGCCAACATTGTGCGATGCGATTCAGACCGTGAAGGTATCTCCGATCACCTTCGGCATCCTGAAAGCCCGCGGAGCGCATGGCCTCGCTGTCAGTGAAGAAGAGACGGTCGCGGCCGTCCGCTGGGCCTGGCAGGAGCATGGCCTGATCGTCGAGCCCGGAGCCGCGGTCTCGATGGCCGCGCTATTGGCGGGCAAGGCCGAGATTGTCCCGGAGACGGTGGCGCTGGTTTCGGGTGGGAACATCGACCCCGCGCTCCACGCGCGGCTGGTCGCCTAGGCGTTGGCGATGCGATATTCGCCCGGCTCGACATGTACCGGCGAATTAAGCTCGACGGCCCGCGTCAGCTCTTCGAGCTCGGCCGCGAGCGTCTGCAGCTCGGCGATCAGCGCCTTGGGGTCGAGTTCGGCCAGATTGGCCGATGCGTCGAGCAGCGTATCAAGCATCATGGCAATGCAGGGCAGAATCGTTTCCTCGATCCGCTCGAACGCCTCTTCGAGGCGAGCCTGTTGCTGCTGGACATCGCGCATGGCCGGAAGCATGGGCCGATAGGGTTAAGAAGCAGTGAAAGACTGACCGTTGGGAACGATTGCTTCCGCCGCGCTCGCCATCACCATGATCGCTGCGATCCTGCTGTTGATTTTCGGCGTGAAACTGGCCCGCCGGCCCGCCGACCGCCAGCGCGGCCTGTTGATGATCTCCTGCGGGATCATCTTCATCGGCAACGTCCTGATCGGGACGCTCTAGTGCCTCAACGGATCGGGCAGCTCGGGTCGAGGCGATAGTCGAGGTAGCCGTCGACGCTCTTCATCAGCAGGTCGAGTTCGTTGGCGAAGAAGTGATTGGCGCCCGGAATGGTGTCGTGGGCAATGGTGATGTGGCGCTGGGTCCTGAGCTTGTCGACCAGCTTCTGGACGGCGCCCGGCGTCACCACTTCGTCGGCCTCGCCCTGAATGATGATGCCGCTGGCCGGGCAGGGCGCGAGGAAACTGAAATCATACATGTTCGCCGGCGGCGCGATCGAGATGAAGCCGCGGATCTCGGGACGGCGCATCAATAGCTGCATGCCGATCCAGGCGCCGAAGCTGACGCCCGCTACCCAGGTCTGTTCGGCCTCGGGATGGATCTGCTGCACCCAGTCGAGGGCCGATGCCGCGTCGCTGAGCTCGCCGATGCCGTTGTCGAAGGTGCCCTGGCTCTTGCCGACCCCGCGGAAGTTGAACCGCAGCGTGGCGAACCCGCGGCGGACGAAATCCTTGTAGAGCAGCTGGACGATCTTGTTGTTCATCGTCCCACCGGCCTGGGGGTGGCTGTGCAGGATCATTGCCACCGGCGCGCGCGGACGCGGGCCTGGGCTGAAGCGGCCCTCCAGACGGCCTTCGGGTCCGGGAAAAATCACTTCGGGCATGGGTGCTCGCTTCGCCTGTTGCAGGAACTGAAAAACCGCGGAAGGGATGCACCGCGGCGGCGGCTCCTATATAGGGCTGGCGCAAACTCTGGCAACGGCAGGATTCCAACAGTTTCAATGAGCGACTCCACGACCCGAATCTTTCTCGATCACGCCGCGACGACCAATATCCTGCCCGAGGCGCGGGCGGCGCTGGCACGCGGCTACGACGCCTGGGCCAATCCCAGCTCGCCGCATGCCGAAGGCCGGGCCGCGCGAGCCCTGCTGGAGGAAGCGCGATCGAGGGTCGCCGAAGTGCTGGGCTGGCGTCATGACGTCATTTTCACCAGCGGGGCCAGTGAGTCGATCGAGCTGGTCGCTGCCCGTGCCCGTATTCCGGGCCGTGCGCATGGCGCGACCGAGCACACCATCGTCCCGCATGCAATGAGTCCGAGCTCCAAAGTCATCCCGGTCGGCACGAATGGATTGATCGACGAGGCGGCGCTCGACGCGATCCTGGCGCAGGGTCCCGCTCTGGTCGCGATTCAGATGGTCAACAATGAAACCGGGATTATCCAGCCGCTCGAGCGCATCACCCCGAAGATCCACGAGGCGGGATCGCTACTGCTCGCCGATTGTGCGCAAAGCGCCAGCAAATATCCGCTGCCTGACGCCGATTTTATTGCCTTGTCGGCCCACAAACTGGGTGGGACGCCGGGGTTCGGGGCTCTGCTGGTCAAGGATCTCGGAACGATCGAGCCGGTCGGAGGGCAGGAGAAGGGCTATCGCCGCGGCACGCAGGATGCGCCAAGCGCTCTGGCCTTCGCTGCGGCGCTGGGCGCGAGGCCCTACGACATGGACCGGATCACCGCATTGCGCGCGCGTCTCGATGAGGGCGTGAAAGCGGCAGGTGGCGTGGTGATTGGAGAGGAGAGCCCGAGGCTGCCGACGATCGGCGCCGTATCGCTGCCAGGCGCGTCGAGCGCCTCGCTGCTGGTCCAGTTCGACCTTGCCGGCGTCGCAGTCTCTGCCGGCAGTGCCTGCTCGTCGGGCAAGATGAAGGAGAGCGCCGTGCTGGCGGCGATGGGCGTGCCGCAGGAAATCGCCAACGGCTTCCTGCGCATCAGTTTCGGCCCGCATACGACCGAGGGAGAGGTTGACGCGTTCGTGGCCGAGTGGGGGCGCATTGCGTCTCGCCAAAAGGCAGCATGATCTACCTCGACTATCAGGCGACAACGCCGCTGGCGCCCGAAGTGGCGGCGGCAATGCGTCCGTGGGTCGAGGAGAAATTCGCCAATCCGCACAGCCCGTCAAAGTGGGGCCGCGAGGCCGCGGCGGCGATCGAGGTGGCGCGCGAGCAGGTTGATCGGTCGCTTGGACTTCCGGGCGGGCGGTTCGCCTTCACCTCGGGTGCCACCGAGGCGCTCAACTGGGCGATCAAGGGGGCATTCGAGGAAAATGGCCGCCGCAAGCTGGTTACGGTTGCGACCGAGCATGCCGCCGTGCTCGACACCGCCGAATGGCTGGAGGGGAAGGGCGTTGAGGTGGTCCGCCTCCAGGTCGACGCCGATGGCCTGGTCGACCTCGACATGGCTGAGGCGGCGATCGACCAGTCAACGGCCCTGGTTGCAGTGATGCTGGTGAATAACGAGATCGGCGTGATCCAGCCCGTTGCCGAACTGGCGCAAATGGCCCACCGCGTCGGCGCGCTGATGTTGTGCGATGCGGTGCAAGGCTTCGGCCGCCTGCCGTTCCCTGACGGACCCGATCTCATCGCCATTTCCGGGCACAAGATCCACGGCCCGAAAGGCGTCGGCGGCCTGTGGATGCGCGCCGGGGCGGAGCCCGAGCCTTTGCTCCATGGCGGCGGGCAGGAGCAAGGTTTGCGGTCGGGAACGCTGTCACCTGCGCTGTGCGTCGGCATGGGCGAAGCGGCCCGGCTTGCGGTCGAACGGCGCGAGGCAGATGCCGTTCATGTTGAGAAGCTGTCTGAACTTGCACTCGCAACATTCGGACAAGGCTGGCTACTCAACGGAAGCGCGAACCATCGCTATCACGGCAATCTCAACCTTCGTCGCGAAGGGCTGGATGGCGCGAGATTGATTTCCGACATGCGCAACATCGCCTTTTCGCTGGGGTCGGCCTGCGCCAGCGGTTCCGGCCGCCCAAGCCACGTCCTGCGCGCGATCGGCCTTTCCGATCTCGAGGCGCGCAGCTCCATTCGCCTTGGTTTTGGCCGCTATACCGGCGAGGAGGAACTGGCCTCCGCGTGCCGGCGGATCAACGAGGCGGCGCACGAACAATCGCACCTGCCTGTATGATCCCGGAATCCATGATCAAGGTGCGGTTCCTGAAGGCCGACGGTACGCTCGATCATGAGGTCGACGCCCCGGCAGGCACCAACTTGCTCGATCTCGCCCAGCGTGAAGGGCAGCCGCTAGAAGGCGCCTGCGAGGGCCAGATGGCCTGTTCGACCTGCCATGTGGTTGTCGCCAAGGACGACTTCGGCCGCCTGCCGCCAGCCAGCGAGGAAGAGGATGATCTGCTCGACCTTGCCTGGCAGGTGCGTCCGACCTCTCGTCTCGCCTGCCAGATCAAGCTGACGGAGGACCTCGGGACGCTGACCGTGCAGATGCCGGGCGGGGCCTATAATCTCGACCGCTAGTCGCCCTTCGGAAGCGGAAGGCCTACCCTGGTATCGACCGCGTTCTTGGGAGGCTTGGCGCGCTTGCCCTTGGGCCGGGTCGGGAGGCGCTCCTCAAGTTCCGCCAGCGCGATGCGGCCTTGGCCACGTTGGTCGAGCAGCTTGAACCGGTAGGATGCGGCCTGCCTGAATTCGCTCTGCGTAACGGCCCGGTTGAAATCCGCGTCGGCGCTCATCACCGGTTGCGGCAAATTGAGCAGGCCGTAGCGGGCGGCGCCCTGCAGGCCGTCGGCCCGATATCCGTCATGCTGGTCGCCCGGCCGTCGTCCCCAATCGTTACCGGAAAGATGGTCTCGTCCTGGCTTGGGCTCCGGCGCAGCCTCGCCGCGCGGCCTTTTCCAGTTCGAGTTCACCTGGACTTCGGGCGCGATTTCATACTCATAGGCCTTGATCTCATCGGGAATGATTTGGCCGTCATGATTGCTGTCGAGCCTCATGAAGAAACGGTCCGCGTCTGCCTGCATTTCATCGGCAGTCAGCACGCCGTCCCGGTT
>DATJKE010000154.1:0-2328 GCA_035491735.1 Sphingomicrobium sp. | reverse complement strand
GCCGAGCGGGCCCGCGGGGTCTGGACGATCAGCGCCGGCAATGCGGGCCAGGGAGTCGCTTTTGCCGCTCGCAAGGCCGGCATTCCATGCTCGGTGGTGGCGATCGAGACTGCGCCGCAGACCAAGCTCGAGCGGATGCGGGCGCTCGGCGCGACGATTGTCCCGGTGTCCTATGAGCAAGCGTGGAAGGCGGCTGAGGCCCATGCCTATGAAGGCGTCGCGGGCACATTTATCCATCCTTTCGACAACCATGATTTCATTGCAGGCCACGGCACCATGGGGCTGGAGATTGTCGAGCAGCTGCCGGGAGTCCGCACCCTGATCACCGCGATCGGCGGCGGTGGGCTGATCAGCGGTGTGGGCAGTGCGGTGAAGGCGCTGCGCCCCGGCGTGAAAGTGCTCGGCGCGGAGCCCGAAACAGCCTCGCCCTATGCCTACTCGCTGGCGCAGGGCGGACCCAGCAAGTTTCCTGACTGGCAGGCATCGTTCGTCGATGGTGCCGGCGGCCAGAGCGTTACCGAACGAATGTGGCAGCGAATGCAGCCGATCGTCGACGGTACGATCACCGTCACGCTCGACCAAACCAAAGAAGCCATGCGCCTGATCGCGGAGAAGACCCGGACCATTTCGGAAGGTGCAGGAGCACTGTCGCTGGCCGCGGCGCTCACCGGCCAAGCTGGCGAGGGGCCGATCGTTTGCGTCGTTTCGGGCGGCAATATCGATCTTGCCAAATTCTCCGATCTGATCGCCTGATCAGCGTCCCTCGAATTTGGCCGGCCGCTTTTCAAGGAAAGCCGCCACGCCCTCTCGATAATCGTTCGTGAAACCCAGCCGGCGCATCTCGTCGCGTTGCAGGTCGAGCTCTTCGTCGAGCGTCCTGCTCCCGCTTGTGCGGATGATGTTCTTGATCGCTGCGAGCCCGAGCGGCGGAAGCGCCGCGAGTTTGGCGGCGACGGCATCGACCTCGGCATCCAGCTGTTCGTCCTCGACCGCCTTCCAGATCAGGCCCCATTCGGCCGCTTTCTCGGCAGGCAGCGGCTCGCCCGTCAGCGCCAGGCCCAGCGCGCGCGCCTGACCGACCAGGCGCGGCAGGTGCCAGCTACCGCCACTGTCCGGGATCAGGCCGAGGGCGGAGAAGCTCTGGATGAACTTGGCCGACCTGGCCGCGATCACCAGGTCGCAGGCCAACGCAATATTGGCGCCGGCGCCTGCCGCTACGCCGTTGACGCGGGCGATGACCGGCTGCGGCAAGGATGCGAGCTTGCGGATCAACGGATTCCAGCTCTCCTCAACCGTCTCGCCCAGATCGATGGCCTCGCCCGGTGCGACAGCCCGGTCATTCAAATCCTGCCCTGCGCAAAAGCCGCGCCCCATGCCGGTCAGCACGAGGACCCGCGCATCGCCAAGCTTGTCCAATGCGTCGCGTAGCTCGGCATGCATTGCACGGGTGAAGCTATTCAATCGGTCAGGCCGGTTGAGCGCGATCCGGGTGACGCCGTCGGCGGCGGAAACGAGAATGGATTCGTAGGTCATGGCCCCTGCCTAGCATCGCCGGCCGGGTGGAGGGAGAGGTTGTGGTTAACGGGTTTTTCACCACAACAGCATAGCGGTGCATGCTGGATCCAACTCTGGGCGGCATGTGACGACTAATTCGCGCATCATTTCCCGGCTGCTTGCTGCCGTCCTTCTGGGCGCGCTGCCGCTTGCCCCCGCCCAGGCCGCTCAAGTCACCATCCAGGCCAATGCCAACATCGTCAAAGCCCTGACATTTGTTTCGAAGCAGGACCTCGACTTTGGAACCATCATGCCTGCCGCTACAGGGACGACGACCGTGTCGATGAGCATGGCGGGCGCCATCACCTGCCCAGCGGCGGCAACCTGTACGGGAACAGTGCGACCAGCCATTTTCAACGTCCAGGGATCAAATAAAGGCGTCGTGCAGATCTTCATCGCACAATCGGATTTGGTGAACTCGGCGAATGGCAGCACGATCCGGTTCACTCCGACCGCTCCTGCCACCATCACGCTGACCAATTCCGGACAGCCGGGCACGGATTTCAACATCGGCGGATCGATTGCTATCCCATCGACTGCTGACGGCATCTATATCGGCAACATCGAGGTCACTGCCGATTATCAATAGCGCGCGTTTGAAGCGCGGGGCCTAAATCGCTACATCGGGTCCATGTACACGACCGAACTCAACAAGAACGTCAAACCGATCGAAACCGCTGAAGACCCTGAACTGGTCGCGGCGTTCGAAGCGCGCGTCGCGGCCGACGAGTTCATCGAGCCCAAGGATTGGATGCCGGACGCCTACCGCAAGAC
>DATJKE010000153.1:0-8656 GCA_035491735.1 Sphingomicrobium sp. | reverse complement strand
CGAGCTGGTGCTGACCGCCGGTTTCCTGGTCGTGATCCTCGGGTCGACCGATGGCCGGGCGCCAGTGGGGTTCGCCCCGATCGCGATCGGCCTGGCACTGACGCTGATCCACCTGATCAGCATTCCGGTCACCAACACCTCCGTCAATCCGGCCCGCAGCACCGGACCGGCCTTGGTGGTCGGCGGCCTGGCGCTGCAGCAACTGTGGCTGTTCTGGGTGGCGCCTTTGCTGGGCGGACTGGTGGGCGGCATGGCCTATCGCGGCCTGTTCGAGGAAAGCGCAGCAAGGCCGGACATCAGCGGCGACCGTTGAGTCCGGTCGGGCTGAGCCAACTGCTGCAGGCGGGCCGGGGCAACTTTACTCCGACGCTGCTCATCTCTATCGGCCCGCCATGCAGCCTACCGATTCAATCCTCATCGTCGACTTCGGCAGCCAGGTGACGCAGCTGATCGCGCGCCGGGTGCGCGAGGCGGGCGTCTATTGCGAGATCGCTCCGTTCAGCCTGGCATTGGCTGCCCATGAGCGGATGAAGCCCAAGGGCATCATCCTGTCGGGCTCTCCTGCCGGCGTTCCGGAAGAGGGCAGCCCTCGCGCGCCGCAGGAGTTGTTCGAGACCGGGCTGCCGATTCTCGGCATTTGCTACGGCCAGCAGGTGATGAGCCACCAGCTCGGCGGACGGGTCGAGCCCGGCAACCAGGGCGAGTGGGATGGTGAGTTCGGCCGGGCCTTCATCACCATCACCGAGGATTGCGCGCTATTCGACGGACTGTGGGCGGTCGGCGAGCGGCACCAGGTGTGGATGAGCCACGGCGACAAGGTCACCGCCTTCGCTCCGGGTTTCAGGATCGTCGCAACCAGCGACGGCGCGCCGTTCGCGGTGATCGCCGACGAGGAACGGCAATTCTACGGGACGCAATTCCACCCCGAGGTAGCGCACACCCCCGACGGGGCAAAGCTGATCGCCAACTTCGTCCATCGCGTTTGCGGGCTGAAGGGCGACTGGACGATGGCCGCCTATCGCGAGACCAAGGTCGCCGAAATCCGCGAGCAGGTGGGCAAGGGCAAGGTCATCTGTGGACTAAGCGGCGGCGTCGACAGCTCGGTCGCGGCGATCCTGATCCACGAAGCGATCGGCGACCAGCTGACCTGCGTTTTCGTCGATCATGGCCTGCTTCGCTTGAACGAGCGTAGCCAGGTCGAGACGCTGTTCCGTGACCATTACAACATCCCGCTGGTGGTGGTTGACGCCGAGGAGCGGTTCATGGCGGGCCTGGCCGGAGTCACCGATCCGGAGGCCAAGCGCAAGTTCATCGGCGGCGAGTTCATTGCCGTGTTCGAGGAAGAGGCGAAGAAGCTGGGCGGGGCGGACTTCCTGGCGCAAGGGACTCTCTACCCCGACGTGATCGAGAGCGTCAGCTTCACCGGCGGACCCTCGGTGACGATCAAGAGCCACCACAATGTCGGCGGCCTCCCCGAGCGGATGAACATGAAGCTGGTCGAGCCCTTGCGCGAGCTGTTCAAGGACGAAGTGCGCGACCTCGGCCGTGAGCTCGGTCTCAACGAGCAGTTTGTCGGACGGCATCCGTTTCCCGGGCCAGGCCTCGCCATCCGCATTCCGGGCGAGGTGACCAAGGAGCGCTGCGACATCCTTCGCAGGGCCGACGCGGTCTATCTCGACGAGATCCGGAACGCCGGGCTGTACGATGCGATCTGGCAGGCGTTCGCCGTGCTGCTGCCGGTGCGGACCGTCGGGGTGATGGGCGACTATCGAACCTATGACAGCGTTTGCGCGCTGCGGGCGGTGACCAGCGTCGATGGCATGACCGCCGACATCTACCCGTTCGACGCCGCCTTCCTGTCCCGCTGCGCGACCCGGATCATCAACGAGGTGAAAGGCATCAACCGGGTCGTCTACGACTATACGTCGAAACCCCCCGGCACGATCGAGTGGGAGTGAAGGAAGCCGCCTTTCCGGGGGACAGGCGGGCCCTTCATCGCATCACTTGGCAACGTCAGGCAGGAATGCGCCGGTCATACTCGGTCTTGAGGCTGGCCCAATTATCCCAGAAGGGCGGCGGCGCTTCGTTCGCCAGGCGCGCAGCGAGCACGTCGACATGGGCATGCCAGCCCGCGCTGACATTGAGCATGATCGAGCGGTCGGGGATCCGGCGATGGGTCAGGGTGAAGCGCACCATGTCACCGACCGGCTCCAGCTCGAAGGTGACTCCCCCGGTTTCGCCCCAGCTGATCGATAGGCGGTGGGGCGGATCGAGCTCGGTGATCTGTTCAGTCCGGCGATGTTCGTCGCCATGTTCTTCCGGGGCCCGGCCGGGATTGTCCATCAGCTCATTGTTGCGCCAAACAAGTTCGACCGGCGTGCCGACGCGCATCTCCATCGTGCCCGCGGCGAGCCACTGGCGGCGAAGGTCACTCTCTGTGAGATAGGCCCAGACCCGGTCGATCGACCCGGGCAGCAGCCGTTCCAGCGTTAGCGTTGCGTCGTCACTCAGTGTGCCATAGGCGGCGGGAGTCGCGAGCTGAGTCATTTCTTGTCTCCTTGTTTGCGTGATTTGGCTTTGCGCGCGTCTTCGCGCAGCAGCTGTTCGAGGGCATCGAGGCGGCCGGTCCAGAAGCGCTCGTAATGGCGCAGCCATTGGTCGGCGCTGGCCATCGGTCCGGCTTCGAGCCGGCAAACATGGGTCCGGCCGCGCACCTCGCGGCGAACCAGGCCGGCATCTTCCAGTACCTTCACATGTTTGGAAGCACCGGCGAAGCTCATCGCGAACGGTTCGGCCAACTCGCCGATCGATTTCTCACCTCGTGCCAGGCGGGCCAGCATGCCGCGCCGGGTGGCGTCGCCAAGGGCACGGAAAACGATATCGAGGCGGGGCGAATCATGTTCAACCATGTGGTTTAATATGGCAAAGCGATTCACGATTGTCAACTCTTTGGTTGAATATTTTTGTGATTGATTTGAAGTCGCTGCGCCGTGACGGCTTGATTGTTGCAGGTCAGGTTCTATTACGTCCGCGGGGGCCAAGCGGCCGGTTTCGCCGCGTCATTCAGTCAGGATGCGTATTGTCCGACCTTTTGGATTTGTCCGAAGAAGAGCGGTTTCGCCTGCTGGTCAGTGCGATCACCGACTATGCCATCTACATGCTCGACACCGAGGGTCGCGTCGCCACCTGGAATCCGGGCGCGCAGCGGTTCAAGGGCTATACCACGAGCGAAATCATCGGGGAGCACTTCTCGCGCTTCTTCACGCCCGAGGACGTCGCCGCGGGACTGCCGGCCAAGGCGCTCGCGAACGCGCTGAGAGAGGGAAGGTTCGAAGCCGAGGGGTGGCGACTGCGCAAGGACGGGACGCGCTTCTGGGTCAATGCCGTGATCGACCCGATCTTCGCGGATGATGGCAGCCATATCGGCTTCGCCAAGATCACCCGCGACTTCACCGAAAAGAAGTTGGCCGAGGATGAACTGCAGTCGACCCAGGAGGCGCTCATGCAGTCACAGAAGCTGCAGGCGCTTGGCGAACTGACCGGCGGGGTGGCGCATGACTTCAACAATCTAATGACGGTGATCGCCGGGGCGAGCGACTTCCTGCTTAAGCATCCCGATCTTCCCCGCGAAAAGCGGCAGCGCTACCTCGAAGCGATTTCCGAAACGACCGAGCGGGCGACCAGCCTCACCAATCATCTGCTGGCGTTCGGCCGGCGCCAGGCCCTGAAGCCGATGGTGCTCGACCTCAATGTCCGGCTCGATGCCTTCGCCGAGATGATCGGCCGCATGCTCGGGTCGCCAATCAAGGTCCACCTCGATCTGCAGGCCAACCATGCGCTGGTCGAGGTCGACTCGACGCAGTTGGAAACTGCCCTGCTCAACGCCGCGCTCAATGCCCGGGACGCGATGGACGGAAAGGGCGAGTTGACCCTGGGAACTTCCGATTGCGAGCTCGACGAGCAACCGGCCGTCTGCATCACCGTTCGCGACAGCGGCGCGGGAATTCCACAAGATGTGCTGAACCGCGTATTCGAGCCCTTCTTCACCACCAAGGACGTGGGCAAGGGCACCGGGCTCGGCCTGTCCCAAATCCACGGCTTCGCTGCCCAGGCAGGTGGCCGGGCGGAGATCGTGTCATCCGAAGGCGAGGGGACGACCCTGCGCGTCCACCTGCCGCGCACCGGCAAACCGCTGCGCGAAGCCGAGGAACCGGTCGAGGTGGGCAAGCTGCCAGTGGGCCTGAAAGTCCTGCTGGTCGAGGACAATGCCCAGGTGCGCGACTTCGCCGCCGACCTGCTCAAGGACCTCCACTGCGATGTGACCAAGGCGAACGAGGGGAGCGAGGCGCTCGAACTGCTGCGATCCCAGCCGTTCGACCTGGTGTTTTCCGATGTCGTGATGCCGGGAATGGGAGGCGTCGAGCTGGCCCGGAAAATCGAGGCGGAGCGGCCGGGTATGCCGATGCTGCTGGCCACCGGCTACAGCGCCGAGCTGCTCAGCAAGAAAGAGAATAATTTTACCGTGGTGTCCAAACCCTATGATGCCACCATGCTGGGCAGGGCTATCTCGGAAATGCTGCTGAAGGGCCAAGCGATCGAAGCCGATCAGTCGGCTTGATTTGAGCACCTGGGACGCGCAGTCTTCGCCTCGTTGAGGGGCGGAGGGCCATGATGAGCGACGACAACCAGACCGCGGTAACCGACACGAATGTACCCGTCTGGTACTGGGTGGCTGCCGTCGGCGCGCTGCTGTTCGAATGCCTAGGATGTTTCTTTTACATTGCCGAAGTGCGGCTGACACCGGAACAGATTGCCACATTGCCGCTCGACCAGGCGGCGATGCTGAGCGCCAGGCCGGCCTGGTATTATGCCGCGTTCGGGGTGGCAGTCTGGGTCGGGCTGGCGGGCACCCTGGGGTTGCTGTTGCGTAAGGCTTGGTCGGTGCCGCTGCTGCTGTCCTCGTTAGTTGCCGTCGTCGTCCAGTTCAGCGCGATCTTCATCGTACCGGAAATGCGGACAGTCACCTCGGATGCGCTTCTCGGTCCGATCGTGGTCATCGTCATTTGTTACGGGATTTTCATGCTCGCCCGGCTAGCCAAACGGCGCGGCTGGCTCCACTAAACGACTAGAGGCCCGCCTGGCCGCGACGGGGCTGGTTGCGGCACTGCACAATGGCTAAAAGGCCGCCATGTCGACCTTCACCATCGATACTTCGACCAGCCGGGCGACGCCGACGCCGGTGCCCGGCAAACGCATGACCGTCCCCGCGATCCGCGGGCGCAAAAAGGACGGCAAGACCGACCAACCGCTGGTCATGCTGACGGCCTACACCATGCGGATGGCGCAGCTGCTCGACCCGCATTGCGAGATGCTGCTGGTCGGTGACAGCCTGGGCCAGGTAATTTACGGCCTCCCGTCGACGGTACCCGTGACGATGGAGATGATGTGCGCCCATGGCGCGGCGGTAGTGCGCGGGTCATGGCACGCGCTGGTAGCGGTCGACATGCCATTCGGATCTTATGAGGGCTCACCCGAACAGGCGTTTGCCAGCGCATCGCGGATCATGAAGGAAACCGGCTGTGCGGCGGTCAAGCTGGAGGGCGGGGAAGCGATGGCTTCCACAATCGATTTCCTCACCCATCGCGGCATTCCGGTGATCGGCCATGTTGGCCTCACACCGCAGGCGGTCAATGTGCTCGGCGGCTATGGCGCTCGCGGCAAGAACGCCGACGAAGCGAAGAAGATTATTGGTGACGCCCAGGCGGTAGCAGAGGCCGGCGCTTTCTGTATCGTCGTCGAAGGGGTGATGGAGCAGATCGCCGACCAGGTTGCCGACGTGGTCAAGGTTCCGATCATCGGTATCGGCGCCTCGCCGCGGTGCGACGGGCAGGTGCTGGTCACCGAAGACATGCTCGGCCTGTTCGAGCGGACGCCGCGGTTCGTGAAGCGCTATGCCGACATGGCCAGCGAAATCGGCGAGGCGGTCGGCAGATATGCCGACGAGGTGCGTAACCGCACCTTCCCGACCGAGGAGCAGACCTACCGGCCGAAGGAATAAAGATGGCGGAGCCCAGCCAGTCGATTATCGCCACGCGAGGGGCGCAGATGTTCCCTCGTTTGACCGACGAGGAGCTGGCGCGGCTGGCACGGTTCGGAAAGCCCGTCGCCTATCCGGCAAACACGATGATTGCCCGCCCAGGCGAAGTGGGGCCCGGCTTGCTGCTGGTGATGTCGGGCAGCGCGGAGGTGATCCAGCAAGGTCACCCACCGACCCACATCGTCACCCATGAGCGCGGCAATTTCATGGGCGAGCTGGCGCAGCTGTCGGGACGTCCGTCGCTGGTCGAGGTGAGGGCGCTCCAGGACGTCGAGGCGGTCGCCGTCGCCCCGGATCGCCTGCGCGCGATGCTGATCGCGGAGGCCGAACTGGGCGAGCGGATCATGCGGGCGCTGATCCTTCGGCGGGTCGGGCTGATCGAGGCCGGCGCGGGACCGATCATCGTTGGCCATGAAACGGATGCCGACGTACTGCGGCTGGTCAATTTCCTGCGACGCAACGGCCATCCTTACCAGAGCCTCGACCCGGCCGAAGACAGTTGCGGGCAGGTGCTGGTCGAACGGTTCGAGATCGAGCAGGAGGAGCTTCCGATCGTGCTCTGCCCGGGCGGCCAGCTGCTGCGAAATCCGAGCGAGTCGCAGCTTGCGCGCTGTGTCGGCCTGGTCGGGCCGATCGATCCCAACCGGCTTTATGATGTGGTGATCATCGGTGCCGGACCGGCTGGCCTCGCCACGTCGGTCTACGCCGGCTCGGAAGGGCTGTCGGTGCTGGCGATCGATTGCCGTTCGTTCGGTGGCCAGGCGGGGGCCTCGGCGCGGATCGAGAATTATCTCGGCTTCCCGACCGGCATATCCGGCATGGCCTTGATGGGGCGGGCCTATAGCCAGGCGCAGAAATTCGGGGTCGAGCTGGCGATTCCCGACGAGGCGGTGAGGCTCGAGTGCGGCAACGACCCCTGCCATGTGCTGCTGGCGACCGGCGAGCGAATCCAGGCGCGCAGCGTCGTTCTTGCCACCGGCGCTCGTTATCGCCGGCTGCAGGTCGAGCGGCTCGAGCAGTTCGAAGGAAGCTGCGTCCACTATTGGGCCTCGCCGCTGGAGGCCGACTTTTGCGCCGATCAGGAGGTGGCGCTGGTGGGCGGAGGCAATTCCGCGGGCCAGGCGACGGTGTTCCTGGCGGCTCGGTCGAAGCAGGTGACGCTGGTCGCCAGGCGGCCGCTCGGCGAGACCATGTCGAAATATCTGGTCGAGCGGATCGAAAGCCTGCCGAACGTCGAAGTGGTAATTGGCTGCGAGATTGCTTCGCTCGATGGCAAGCCGGGCGAGTTGGAGGCGATTACGGTCCGTGAGCGCTCGTCGGGCAACGAGCTCAAATTTCCGGCGCGCTTTCTCTTTTCCTTCATCGGGGCGGAGCCCAACACCGACTGGCTGCAAACCTCCGGCATCAAGCTCGACAATCGGGGGTTCGTGCTGACCGGGAAGGAAGCGGGCGGTGACCGCTTCCCCCTGGAAACCAGCCGTCGCGGCATCTTCGCCATCGGTGATGTGCGGTCCGCGTCCGTAAAGCGCGTTGCAGCGTCGGTCGGCGATGGCGCTCAGGTCGTGGCGGCCATTCACACCTATCTCGCCGAGCCGCAGGAAGTTGCGGTAGCGACGCGAGCCCCCCAGCCAGTCGCGCAATAAAAGCCTGACTTTCCACCCTTTGCCTTTGCCGTCCGCCGCGCTAGACGGCTCCCGCCAGCTTCTGTTCATTTGGGGTGGGGAAGGAAGCGGCCAGCGACCCCCACGTGCATTTTTGAGGATAAACTTGGCGCTTCCTACCGATCCGGCCGAAGCCTTCGTCCGCGAAGTCGATGAAAATCTCCGCCGCGACCAGATGGCCGACATGGCCAAGTCGTACGGCAAGTGGATCATTGTCGCCGTCATCCTGTTCCTCGCCGCCGTCGGAGGATACCTCTATTGGCAGAGCAGCAGCCAGAAGCAGGCGTCGGCCGATAGCGAGGCGATCGCCGCCGCGCTGGACAAAGTGGCTTCAGGCGACACCAAGAAAGCCGCGGCCGACCTGGTCCCGCTGAGCGACTCCCGCAATGACGTCACTCGGGCTTCGGCATTGCTAGGCCGGGCCGCACTGGCCCTGCGCGCCAACGACCGCAAGACCGCGATCGGTCTCTACAAGCAGGTCGAAGATGATGGCGGCCTGCCTCAGCCCTTTCGCGACCTTGCCTTGGTTCGCCGGACGATGACCGAATTTGATCAGCTGAAGCCTGACGAAATAATCACTCGGCTTGCCCCGCTGGCCGAGGCCGGCAAGCCGTTCTTCGGCAGCGCCGGCGAAATGACCGCGATGGCGATGCTGAACAAGGGCGACCGCAACGGCGCCGGCCAATTGTTCGCCAAGATCGCCGCCGACAAGCAAGTTCCCCAATCGATCCGAGCCCGCGCGGTGCAGCTCGCCGGCTCGCTGGGAGTCGACGCAACGGCTTCGATGCCGGTCGACCTTACCGCCACTCCTGCCCAGTAGGACATGACATCCATGCGTCACGTAACCCGCGTTTCCATCCTCCTCATGACCGCGGCAATGCTCGCCGGTTGCAGCACC
>DATJKE010000152.1:0-8754 GCA_035491735.1 Sphingomicrobium sp. | reverse complement strand
TCGAATTGCCATGACCTATGTCGTCACCGACGCCTGCATCCGGTGCAAATATATGGACTGCGTCGAGGTCTGCCCGGTCGATTGCTTCTATGAGGGCGAAAATATGCTCGCCATCAACCCCAACGAGTGCATCGATTGCGGCGTGTGCGAGCCGGAATGCCCGGCCGAGGCGATCCTTCCGGACACCGAGGGCGGCCTGGAAAAATGGCTGGAGCTCAACACGACCTTCTCGGCGCAATGGCCAAACGTTACCCGCAAGAACGACCAGACCCCCGCCGATGCCGACGAGCACAAGGGCGAGGAGGGCAAGTACGACAAATATTTCTCGGCCGACCCAGGCAAGGGAGATTGAGCGCAGGGGATGCCCCAAGCATCCCCGAGCACAATCGGAAATATCGGGCACATTTGCCCAAACGCTGACTTCGGTTAATATCGCTGGCGAAATTACGGGGGGTCGCCATGCTGAAATCCACGATTGCCGTTATTGCGCTACTCACCGCCGGACCTGCGTTCGCGCAGACGGCGCTGCCGGATCCCAACGACCAGAGCGACACATTCAGCGTCGGCGCCGGCGCGGGCTTCATCCCCGACTATGAGGGATCGGACGATTATGAGTGGATCCCGGTCGCCGGGCTCCGCGGCCGATTGAACGGTATCAATTTCTACACTCGCGGCACCTATCTTTACGTCGATTTCATCAAGCGTGGCGATAATGCGCTGGAATTCGACTTCGGGCCGATTGTTGGCGTCCGGCTGAACCGGACCGGCAAGGTCGAAGACAAACGGGTCAACGACTTGCCCGAACGCGATGTAGCATTTGAGGCCGGCGCCTTTGGCGGCGTCAGCTATCATGGCCTGACCAACCCTTATGATACGCTTGGATTTCACGTCGACGCGATCACCGACGTCGGCGGCGCCCATGGCTCGACGCTAATCACTCCGACCATCGATTTCGGCACACCGCTTTCGCGGACGACCTACGTCGCGATTTCGGCAAGCGCCGAGTGGGCCGGCGATGGCTATGCGGATTATTATTATTCGATCGGTCCCAATGCTTCGCTGGCCAGCGGCCTTCCGCAATTTGATGCCGACGGCGGATTCAAGCATTGGCGCCTTGGGCTGTTCGGCAACCAATCGATCAGCGGCGACCTGACCCACGGGTGGTCGATCTTCGGGACCGGCCTTTATACTCACCTGTCAGGCGACTTTGCGGATTCACCGATTGTCGATGACCGCGGCAGCGCCAGCCAATGGTTCGGGGCGCTCGGGGTCGCCTACACCTGGTGAGCAATAGGCGGGCAGGATTTCGCGCCCTGCCCGCCTTGCCTCACACTACCAGCCGACGGTGAAGCCGGCGCGGGCTCCGACCTTGCCGTTTTTGTTGAGACCCTTGGCGACACCCGCATTGAGCGCCACATTGGGGCTGACCATCGCTCCGACCTGCAACGCCATCGCGACCGCGCCGCGATAGGTGCCGACATTGCCCGTGAGGTTGAACGACTTGCCCGGAAGGAAGCTGTTGCCACTGAGCGCGATCGCGCTGGCGGTGCCGGCCGATGCCTGCCGATCGACCCTGTCGATGCGCTTGCCGAGATCGAGCGACACGTCTTCAAGCAGGTCCAGGCGGTTATCGAGCGCACCGATCGCCGCAGTGTTCGCAGCAACTGCCTGGTTGGTTGCATAGAGCTGTGAGCCATTTACAGCCTCGGTGGACGTCGCGGTTACCGCGCCTGCAGCAACGCCTGCGATTTTGCGCCCGCCGACATTGACCTGGTTGTTGGCGGTTGCAGTGCTTCCAGATCCAATGGCTACAGAGTTGGTGTAGGTTGCAGTGGACGCCCCAGCGCCGATCGCGACGCTGCCAGCCCCGGAAGCGTTCGACGCTTGGCCGAGAGCCAAGCTGTTATCGCCCGTTGCCGACGCCCGAGAGCCGATTGCGACGCTATATTCTCCCGACGAGATCGAGCTGTCACCCATCGCAATGCTTCCGGCGTTCGATGAGTTTGCACCTTGGCCAATTGCAACGGCATTGCCGCCGCTCGCTACCGAAGCTCCGCCCATGGCGATTGCATTGGCGCCGGTCCCGCTGGCCGGAGCGCTGGTGCTGTTGATCTGGATATAGAGATCGTCGTCGGTCGCCAGGGCCGCGATCAGCGCATTCTGCTGCGCGTCGCTCGTCTGAAGTGCGGCGATGTTCGCGTTCTGCGTGGTGTCGCTCGTCTGGAGCGCCGTGATGCTCGAACCCTGGGCGGCAACGCTCGACTGCAATGCGGTGATGTTCGAACCCTGCGCCGCAACGCTCGACTGCAATGCGGTGATATTCGAATTCTGCGTCGTGTCGCTCGCCTGAAGCGCGGCGATGTTCGAGCTCTGGGTTGCAACGCTCGACTGCAATGCCGTGATGTTCGAGTTCTGCGTCGTGTCGCTCGCCTGAAGCGCGGCGATGTTCGAACTTTGGGTTGCAACGCTCGACTGCAACGCCGTGATGTTCGAACCTTGGGCGGCAACGCTGGACTGCAACGCCGTGATGTTCGAGCTCTGGGTTGCATCGCTCGACTGCAGGGCCGCAATGTTCGAGTTCTGCGTGGTGTCGTTGGTCTGCAGTGCGCTGATGCTCGAGTTCTGCGTGGTGTCGCTCGCCTGCAATGCGGCGATATTCGAGCCTTGGGTCGTATCGCTCGCCTGCAGCGCGGCGATACTCGTATTTTGTGCCGTATCGTTGGTCTGCAATGCGCTGATGTTACTATTCTGCGTGGTGTCGCTCGTCTGCAGTGCGGCGATGCTCGAATTCTGGGTGGTATCGTTCGTCTGCAGCGCGGCGATGTTCGAATTTTGCGCTGCAATATAGGCGTTCTGGGACGCGATGGTCGCATCTTGCGCGGCGTTATATGCAGTTTGCGCCGCGATTTGGGCGTCCTGTGCCGTGTTGCTCAGCTGGATTGCCGCGATTTGCGAGTCCTGCCCGGTGTCATAGGCGGTTTGGGCAATCGCCGGTACGGCAAGGATCTGGCCGGCCGCAAGGGCTGTCCCGGCAAGTAAAAGTATACGGTTCATACAAGACTCCATTAAGATATCAACAAGTGAGCCGCGACATCCACAATCTCTGGATAATCACGGTTCGCGGCTTGCGTACAAAGCCTCGCTGGAGCTCAATTCACTACTGAAAACTTAAGCATCGAAATCTTTGGTGAGTTTGATCATTATTGGCAAAACATTTAGGGAAAGGCACCGCAATTTGCTGGCTCTGCGGCAAAAAATCCTGGTGGCCCAGAGCGCAAGTCCAAACGCCGTCCATTCTCAATCGCCCAACAACCCTTTTTGGATCGGGCATATAAGGCTAGCCTTGGCAGCAATGGAAAAGAGGCTAGCCGTGCCCAACCGATCATTAGCCTGTCTGATTGCCAGCATCCTTGCGGTCTCAAGCTCGACCGCGTTGGCGCAGAACCAGAGGAACGCCAGCCCCGCGCAGCCGGCCGCCGGGCCGCAACCGCTCAGCCGGACGACCTTCCTTGCCGAAATGGATTTGCAATTCCGCCTAATGGATGCCGACAAGGATGGCCGGCTGACGAGGACCGAGATTGAGCAATTCCAGAAGCTGGCGGCGGTGGCCGAGGCACAAGCCCGCAATCGGTCATTGTTCGCGCAGCTCGATGTCGACAAGAACGGCCAGATCAGTGCCCTGGAATTCAGGAAGCTGATCGCCTCGCCTCCACCGGCAAACGCAGGCCCCATGCTATCTAGGGAGGACAGCAACCGGGACCAGCAGATCAGCCTGGTCGAACATCGGGTCGCCACACTGGCCAACTTCGACCGGCTCGATGCGGACAAGGATGGAGTGGTGACTTCGGCGGAAATGAAGGCCGGCGGAATTACGCCGCGCTAGTTCAGCGCCGCTCGAACTCCAGGATCGCCGCGACGACCTTTTCCGCCGCCGCTTCGGCGCTAAGCTCAGTGGTGTCGATCCACAGTTCCGGATGCTCGGGCGCCTCATAGGGGCTGTCGATGCCGGTGAAATTGGGCAGCTCGCCCGCCCGCGCCTTGGCGTAGAGGCCCTTGACGTCGCGCTTCTCAGCCTCGGCCAGCGGCGTATCGACATAGACTTCGATGAACTCGCCCTCGGCCAACATCCGGCGCACCATTTCCCGCTCGGCACGGAACGGGGAAATGAAGGCGGTCAGGACGATCAGGCCGGCGTCGGCCATCAGCTTGGCCACCTCGCCGACCCGCCGGATATTCTCGATGCGGTCGGTCTCGGTGAAGCCCAAATCCTTGTTGAGCCCATGACGGACATTGTCGCCATCCAGCAGGAAGGTGTGCCGGCCCAGCGCCGCAAGCTTCTTCTCAACCAGATTGGCAATTGTCGACTTGCCCGCGCCGCTAAGGCCGGTGAACCATAGAACTGCAGGCTTCTGCCCCTTGAGCCGAGCATGAGTTTCACGGCTGACGTCGAGAGCCTGCCAATGGACATTCTCCGCCCGCCTCAGCGCGAAATGGAGCATTCCGGCGGCGACCGTGGCGTTGGTCAGCTTGTCGATCAGGATGAAGCCGCCCAGCGCCCTGTTCGGCGGGCCGCCGTCCGAACCTTCATAGGTCTCGAACACGACCGGCCGATCGGTGGTCAGCTCGGCGACACCAATCGCATTGAGGTCGAGTGTCTTGGCCGCCAATTCCTCGAGCGTGTTGACGTTAAGCTGGTGCTTTGGATGGGCGACAGTAGCGGTCACCACCTGCGTTCCGAGCTTCAGCCAATAGCCGCGGCCCGGAGTCATCGGCTCGTCTGCCATCCACACCACGGTTGCTTCGAACTGATCCGCGGCGTGGGGCGGATCCTTGGCCGTGGCAATCACGTCGCCGCGCGAGCAATCGACCTCGTCCGACAGGGTCAGAGTGACCGACTGGCCGGCCCTCGCCCGATCAAGGTCGCCGTCCATGGTCACAATTCGCGCGACCTTGGTCAGCCGGCCCGAAGGCAATATCCGAATCTCGTCGCCGGGAGCGACCTCGCCGCTCGCCACCTGGCCGGCGAAGCCGCGGAAATGCTGGTCGGGACGGCTGACCCACTGCACCGGCAAGCGGAACGGCTTGGCCTCGTCCGCCGCGCTGGCGATCGGCACGCTTTCGAGATGATCGAGCAGGGCCGGCCCCTGGTACCAGCCCATTGCCTCTCCGTGGCCCGCGACATTGTCGCCGCTGAGGCCGGAGACGGGAATGGCGACCCAGTCCGCAATGCCGACCTGTTCGGCAAACGATCGATAATCGGCGACGATCGCGTCGAACGCGTTCTTGTCGAAATCGACCAGGTCCATCTTGGTCACTGCGAGCACCATGCGGCGGATGCCGACCAGCTTGCACAGGATCGAATGTCGGCGGGTCTGTTCGAGCACGCCTTTGCGCGCATCGACCAATAGCAAGGCTAGGTCGGCGGTCGACGCGCCGGTCACCATGTTGCGGGTATATTGCTCATGGCCCGGGGTGTCGGCAACGATGAACTTGCGCTTCGAGGTGGCGAAGAAGCGGTAGGCGACATCGATGGTGATGCCCTGTTCGCGCTCGGCGGTGAGGCCGTCGACCAGCAGTGCGAAATCGATGTTCTGGCCCTGGGTTCCGACCCTTTTGCTGTCGGCCTCAAGCGCCGCCATCTGGTCGTCGAAGATCTGCCGGGTTTCGTACAGCAGCCGGCCGATCAGCGTCGATTTGCCGTCATCGACACTGCCGCAGGTGATGAAGCGCAGCAGCTCCTTCGAGGTCTGCCTGGCGAGATAGGCGGAAATGTCGGCCGCGATCAGGTCGCGCTCGTCGGCCTGGTATTTTGGGGCGTGCGGCAGGGCCATCAGAAATAGCCCTCCTGCTTCTTCTTTTCCATCGAACCTTCGCCGGCATCGCGGTCGATGATCCGACCCTGGCGCTCGCTGGTGGTGGCGAGCAGCATCTCCTGCACCACCTGCTCGATCGTGTCAGCGTCGCTCTCGATGGCGCCGGACAGCGGATAGCAGCCCAGCGTGCGGAAGCGGACCGAGCGGGTTTGAACCTGTTCGCCGTCCTTTAACTGGAAGCGATCGTCATCGACCATGATCAGCAGGCCGTCGCGCTCCACCACCGAACGGGGTGCGGCAAGGTACAGCGGCACGATCTCGATCCGCTCCCGCAGGATGTAGGTCCAGATGTCGAGTTCGGTCCAGTTCGACAGCGGAAACACGCGCATGGATTCGCCGGGATTCTTGCGGACGTTGTAGAGCGACCAAAGCTCCGGCCGCTGCCGTTTGGGGTCCCAGCGATGGCTTGCGGTACGGAAGGAGAAAATGCGCTCCTTGGCCCTGCTCTTCTCCTCGTCGCGGCGCGCCCCGCCGAAAGCGGCGTCGAAACCATATTTGTCGAGCGCCTGCCTGAGCCCTTCCGTCTTCCAAAGGTCCGTGTGAAGCGGGCCATGATCGAACGGGTTGATGCCCTTCGCCTCGGCTTCCGGGTTCTTGTAGACCAGGAGCTCGATGCCGGCCTCCGCGCCGACCTTGTCGCGAAGCGCATACATGTCCTGGAATTTCCAGGTCGTATCGACATGCAGCAGCGGGAAGGGCAGCGGCGCCGGATAGAAGGCCTTGCGGGCTAGGTGCAGCATCACGGCCGAATCCTTGCCGATCGAATAGAGCATCACCGGCCGGGCGGCTTCGGCCACCGTTTCGCGCATGATGTGGATGCTCTCGGCCTCTAGCCGGTCGAGGTGGGTAAGACCGCTCATCGCTCGCTTCCCAAGCCGCCAAAGCCGCAAAGGTCAAGCCATCCAACCGGCGGGCGGGTTCATCCTGCCGCAATCCGGCTTGCCGCAGTGATGCCGGACAGTGCAGTGGTTTCAGGAAATGAATTCCCGAGGGGAGTAGAAATGAAGCTCGTAGGATTTGCCGCTCTGGCATTGGTCGCCCTTCCCGCGGCGGCCCTGGCCGCACAGCAGGAAGCCAAGTCGGACGTCGAGAAGCCGATCACCAAGGCGGATATCAGCGCCCGGCTCGACGCCGACTATGCCGAGATGGACTCCAACGCGGACGGCAAGCTCAGCGCCGCCGAGATCGACGCAAGGCTGGTGAAGAGCGGCCAAGCCAAGATCGAGGCGCTGAAGAAGGAGCGCGACGCGGCCTTCGCCAAGCTCGACGGCAACGGCGACGGATCGATCAGCCGCGCCGAGTTCGACGAAAAGGCCAAGCTGCCGACCATCAAGGACGCCGACGCCAAGCCGTTCCTCGACCGGTTCGATGCCAACAAGGACGGCGAGATCAGCCTGGACGAGTTCCGCGCCCCGACCATGGCCAATTTCGCCAAGATGGACGTCAACCACGACGGCACGGTGACGCCCGCGGAAGCGAATGCGCCGGAAAAGAAGGCGTCGGTGCCGGGCAAGAAGCCGACCTTCAAGAACACGCCGTCCATTACGCGCTAAGGCGGAGGCGATCTCCTGCTGGACGGGGCCAAGGTGCGAGCCTAGAGACGACTCATTCCCCGGGGAGCCGATTGCGGCTGAGAGGCAGTTCACGACTGCGACCCGCTGAACCTGATCCGGCTAATACCGGTGGAGGGAGTGGCAATGACGACTGCAATCCCGCTGACGCTGCACCTGCTGGTCCTGATCGGCGTCTATGAGCTGGCGGCGGGCATCGCCGGCCTGACCGGCTGCATCGACTGGCCGAAGATGCTCGACGAGTTTGAGCGCTCGCCGGCGCTGACCTTCGTCACCGGCTTTGCCGCCTTCGCCGTCGGCGCCGCGATCAACCTTGCTCATCATCACTTCACCGACCTGTTGGCGATCATCGTCTCGGCAGTCGGATGGATCGTGCTGGTCGAGGGCGTGGCGATCATGGCCTGCCCGAAGCCGCTGCTGCGCTTTTCGCGCGGCCTGGTCGGCAACCAGAAAGCCATCTCGATTCTCGCCGCGCTGCTCGGCGCTGCCCTCATCCTGCTCGGCCTGACCGGCCGGGCCGACCCCACGCTTATCTAGGAACCCACAATGGCCGACATCCCAGCCCGTACCGAACTCACCGTCACCACCGGACCGATCCGCGGCAGCCGCAAGATCTGGGTCGAGAAGAACGGCGTCCGCGTGGCGTTGCGGCAGGTCGAGCTGGAGCCGACCTCGGGCGAGCCGCCAGTGACGCTGTACGACACTAGCGGGCCCTACACCGATCCCGACGCACGGATCGACATCATGGCGGGCTTGCCCGAGCTTCGGCGCGAGTGGATCCGCAATCGCGGCGATGTCGAGGAGATCGCCCAGCGCGAAGTCCAGCCCGAGGATAATGGCCAGCTGGGGCCGGACCGTTCGGGCGGCGTCGCGCCCTTCCCCAATGTCCGCCGCCGGGTGCTTCGGGCCAGGCCGGGACAAAATGTCAGCCAGATGCATTACGCCCGCCGCGGCATCGTCACGCCCGAGATGGAATATGTCGCGGTGCGCGAGAACCTGGGGCGCGAACAAGTGCGCGAGAACCTGGGGCGCGAACAAGCGCGCGAGCATCAGCGCGACGGCGAGAGTTTCGGCGCTTCGATCCCCGACCATGTGACGCCCGAATTCGTTCGCGACGAGGTGGCGCGGGGGCGGGCGATCATCCCCAACAACATCAACCACCCCGAAAGCGAGCCGATGGCGATCGGCCGCAACTTCCTGGTCAAGATCAACGCCAATATCGGCAATTCGGCGGTCGCGTCCGATGTCGCCCAGGAAGTCGAGAAGATGGTGTGGGCGATCCGCTGGGGCGCGGACACGGTCATGGACCT
>DATJKE010000151.1:0-29136 GCA_035491735.1 Sphingomicrobium sp. | reverse complement strand
AAGGAAGTTGGTCATGTTCGCCCGTACCGAGCGACTGTTGCTGAGACCAGGCTGGGCCGAGGACGCCCCCGCGCTAGCGCGCGCCATCGCCGACGAGCAGGTGGTGCGCAACCTGGCGACGGCTCCGTGGCCCTATGCGCTGGAGGACGCCGAGGCATTTCTCGCGTCCCCGCGCGATCCGGCGATGCCGAGCTTCCTGATCACCGAGCGAACCGACGGCGAGCCGCGGATCATTGGATCCTGCGGGCTGGGACGGCGTCCTTCGGGAGCGGTCGAGCTCGGCTATTGGATCGGCCGTGCGCATTGGGGGAAGGGCTTCGCGACGGAAGCCAGCCGAGCGCTGATCGAGATCGCCCGAACGCTCAAGCTGCCGCGGCTGGAGGCTTCGCACTTCCTCGACAACCCCGCTTCGGGACGGGTGCTGGAAAAGCTGGGCTTCCGGCCGACGGGCCTTAGTGCCGAGCGTTACAGCTGCGCTCGGGGCGGCGAAGCCATGGCGCGGCTCTATCGACTGTCGTTGATGGGCCGCGGCGAAGTGGAGGCGCTGGCGGCTTAGGCCGCCCGCCTCACCTTCTTCCCGCTTTCGGTGCCAAGCTCGGTTTCCGCCTCGTAGCGCTTGATCAGGTGGCGGTCGTCCTCGTTCCAGGGATGGAAGCCAGGCATGAAATAGGCGGCCCAGGCGCGGAATATCCGCCTCATCATGCCCGGTCGCACCCACATATAGTTTAGCAGCCCGAGCCAGGCCTTGAGGCCGGTGATCCCGTCCTGACGCAGCAGCTCGATCGCGCCCAGGGTTCGATCGAGCGTGAAGTTGCGCGTAGCGATCAGCATGATCTGCGCCTTCACCTTCCAACGCTTGAACCGCGGCCAATGGCGGGTCGCATGACGCCAGGTATCGTAAGCGACGCCCTTATGCTCAATCTCTTCGATGGCATGCCAGCGCCACATTCTCTGGGCCTCCGGCTCTGCAGCAGCAAGGTGCCGCGGATCGGCCAGCAGCTCGTGCGCGAAAATGGCGGTGAAATGCTCAAGCGCCATGGTCGAGGCGAGCGATGCGATCGGCGGCTTGGAGCGGATGAAGTCCAAGCGCATCTGCAACCGGTCTTCGAGCGGCGTCAGGTCATAGCCGGCATCCGCCGCAGCCTTGTTGAAGGCATCATGCTCGCGGCTGTGGATCGCCTCCTGCGTGGTGAAGCCCTTGATCTCCTCGGCCAGCTTGGGCGGTGCGCCGTCGCGATGATTGCGCACGGCTTCAACAAAGAAGGCCTCGCCCTTGGGGAAGGTCGCTGACAGCGCGTTGTAGAAGGCGGTCGCGAAGGGATTGCCGCCATGCCACCAATGGGCCGGCTTGACCTCGCGTGCGAAGCGGCGGTCGCGCGGCGTGATAGTGAGATCGACTGGCGTCACTCTTGCGGCGGTCATGATTACACTCCAAGCACCATGTGACACTCATATGAAATAACTTACATAAATGTCAATAACATTACAAAGCCGTAAGCGTCTGTCACCTGTCGAGAGCCGGGCTGCCGCCGTGGCGGCGGCACGCCAGCTGCTGCGCGACGAGGGAGTTGCGGCGGTGACCCTGAAGTCTGTCGCCGCCAGGGTCGGCCGGACCCACGCCAACCTGCTCCATCATTTCGGCAGCGTCGCCGGGCTGCACCGCGCCCTGGCCGAGGATATCGCCCACACGGTCTCGGCATCGATCACGGAAGCGATCGGCAAGCGCCGCCGCGGCGAGGCCAGCGAGCGCGACGTGGTCGATGCGATGTTCGATGCCTTCCATGCCGAGCGGGTGGGCGAGCTGATCGGCTGGATCGCCCTTACCCGCCAGCGCGAAGCGCTGGAGCCGGTGGTCGACACCATCCGCAGCATCGTCGAGGACTTTCGCGCGGCCGGCGACACCAGGCCGATGGACCGGGTGACGCTGGGGCTGGTATTGATGGCGATCGGAGACAGCCTGGCCGGCGGCGAAGTAGCGGCCGCCAGCGGCCTCCCCCGGGAGGCGGTTCGCGAAGACGCGGTCGGGCTGATCAAGGGAATCGTCGGCGAAGCCTAGGGAGACTGGCAATGATCAGCGGTGCGCATGTCATGATCTTTACGCGCGACGAGGATGGCGACCGTGCTTTCCTGCGCGATGTCGTCGGCATCCCGTGCATCGACAGCGGCGGCGGCTGGCTGATCTACAAGCTGCCGCCAACCGAAATGGGTGTGCATGGCGGCGAAAATAACGATGTCCATCACCTCTATTTCATGTGCGACGACCTCGATGCGGAAATGGCGCGGCTTGCTGACGCTGGAGCGACCTGTTCCGAACCGTTCAGCGCCAGTTGGGGCCGGGCAACCAGCATCCCGCTTCCGGGCGGCGGCAAGATCGGCCTCTACGAGCCGCGTCACGCGCGTCCCTGAGCGGGCCGCTGTTTCGCTGCTCGCCTGTCCCCCGGACAGGCTGCGCTACGAAATCGCCGCAATTGCCGGTAAAGGGCTCGCCATGCATTTTCTCGACCAGGCCAAGATTTTCATCCGTTCGGGCGCGGGCGGGCCGGGAGCGGTCAGCTTCCGGCGTGAGAAGTTCATCGAATATGGCGGCCCCGACGGCGGCGAGGGCGGCAAGGGCGGCGATATCATCTTCGAGGCGATGCACGGCCTCAATACGCTGATCGACTTCCGCTACACCCAGCACTTCCGGGCGCCGCGCGGCAAGGGCGGGGCCGGGTCCAACATGACCGGTGCGGGCGGCAAGGACCTCGTGATCAAGGTCCCGGTCGGAACCCAGATCCTGGCCGACGATGAGGAACGCACCCTGCTCGCCGACCTCACCACGGAAGGCCAGCGCATCGTTTTCCTGAAAGGCGGCGACGGCGGCCGCGGCAACGCCAGCTACAAAACCTCGACCAACCGCGCCCCGCGCCAGCACGGCACCGGCTGGCCGAGCGAGGAAATGTGGGTCTGGCTGCGGCTCAAGCTGCTGGCCGATGTCGGGCTGGTCGGATTGCCCAATGCTGGAAAGTCGACATTCATCAATGCCGTCACCAATGCCCAGGCCAAGGTCGGCGCCTACGCCTTCACAACCCTTCGTCCCCAACTCGGCGTGGTCCGCCACCGCGGCCGCGAATTCGTCGCTGCCGACATTCCCGGGCTGATCGAAGGCGCGGCGGAGGGCGCGGGCGTCGGTGACCGCTTCCTCGGCCATATCGAGCGCTGCCAGGTGTTGTTGCACCTGGTCGATGCCAATGACGAGGACGTGGCGACCAGCTACCGCGTCGTCCGTGATGAGCTCGACGCCTATGGCGCCGGGCTCGCCGACAAGCCGGTGGTGGTGGCGCTCAACAAGATTGATACGCTCGATGATGAGCTGATCGCGGCGCTGACCGCCGAGCTTGAGGCGGCCAGCGGAGCAAAGGTCTACCCGATGAGCGCCGCCGGCGAGATCGGCATCGAGTCCGTGCTCGACGCGCTGCTCGATCGGATCAGCGCCGAGCATGTCGAAGACGATGGCCCGGGCGAGCCGATCGAATGGTCGCCAATTTGAAGCTGGCCATTACCGGCGCGACCGGCTTCGTCGGGGGACGCCTGCTCGAACAAGCCCTGGCCGCGGGTCATGAGGTGCGCGCCCTCACCCGCCGGCCGCAGCAAGGCCGTGATGGAGTAAGCTGGATCACGGGCGCACTCGACGAACAGGCCAGTCTGGACCTGCTGGCAAAAGGCGCGGATGCCCTGATTCACGTCGCCGGCGTGATCAATGCCCCTGACCCGGGCGGGTTTGAAGCAGGCAATGTCACCGGCACCAGCGCGATACTCGCCGCCGCCAAACAAGCCCAGATCAAGCGCTTCGTCCATGTCTCGTCGCTGTCGGCGCGAGAGCCGAAGCTATCGGCCTATGGCGCCAGCAAGGCGGGGTCGGAGGCGCTCGTCGCGGCGTCGTCGCTACCCTACGCAATCGTCCGGCCCCCGGCCGTCTATGGCCCCGGTGACAAGGAGACGTTCGAACTGTTTCGCATGGCCAAGCGCGGCATCGTCCTGTTGCCGCCCGAAGGCCGGTTGTCGCTGATCCATGTCGATGACCTCGCCCGATTGCTGCTGGCATTGGCGGATCCCGCCGCACCTGCTGGTTTGATGGTCGAGCCTGATGACGGGCGCCATGGCGGCTGGAGTCATGCCGAATTCGGCCGGGCGCTCGGCGAGGCACTTGGCCGGAAGGTGGCGACGCTATCCATGTCGCGGCCGATCCTCGATCTGTTTGCGAAGGTCGACCGTTGGGTGCGCGGGCCCAAGGCCAAGCTTACCGCCGACCGTGTCGCCTATTTCTGCCATCCCGACTGGATGGTCGATCCCGGCCGCGGCGCGCCGGAGGCGTTGTGGAGACCCGAGATCAAAACCGAAACAGGCCTGGCCGATACGGCCAAATGGTATCGCGAGGCCGGCTGGCTCTAGTGAAAGAGCAGCTGGTAGACGACGGC
Organism: Sphingomicrobium sp.; assembly: GCA_035491735.1. Classification (GTDB taxonomy): domain Bacteria; phylum Pseudomonadota; class Alphaproteobacteria; order Sphingomonadales; family Sphingomonadaceae; genus Sphingomicrobium. Next base: position 24,679 of record DATJKE010000151.1, on the reverse strand, counting down.
GCAGGCGGTCAGCACCATGCCGAGCAGGAACAGGGTGAAGCTCCAGTACAGCCAGCTGAACTTGTCGTCTCGCAGCACCTTGCCATGGTCGTAGAGGTCCGCCGTCAGGCGGCGATAGGTTTCCTCCTCGGATGAGAGGACCTTCATCATCTCGTTGATATAATCTTCGCGGTTGGCGTTGGTGTAGCTGCCGAAGAACAGGATGTTGATCTTCTCTGGCGGGATGGGCGTCTTGGTGACGACCATCTTGTTGGGGCGAATGGTGAGCACCCCGAACACGGTCGCGATAAACGAAAAAAGGGTCAGCACGAGCAGGGGAAGGCTTGCCTTGCCGTCGGCAATGTCGCTGATCGACATGGAAAAGACGACGAAGCTGGCGCCCATCAGGATCGAGGCCTTGGTGTCGGCCATTCCCGACAAGGTGATGTTGGTTGCGTTGGCCGCGACCAGCAGGTTGTGAACCTCTTTCGGGAAGACCGGATCGTCCGGACTTACTAGCTTTGGTTCGCTCATCGCTGCTCCCCTGGATGGCCTGACACCTAAGCAAACTTGCGTGGGGATGGAAAGCAAGTCTCGTTTCGGACATTGGCCGCAACGGATTCAATCTTGCCCGATGTTACCTGGGCTCGACGCAGTGGTGGCCTTCGAACATCCAGTCAGGGTCATATTTTCGCTTGGCCATGGCGAGCCGCAAATAGTGCGGTCCCCAGTGAGCGCGTTTCCAATCCTTCAGGAAATAGTCGGACTCGGAGAGATAGGCGCCAGCATTCGGCGCCAGCCTGGTAATCTCCCGCATGGCCCGAGTGACCCCTGCGGCCTGCTGGCGGCCCTCGGCGAAATTCGGCTCATGTCCGGGAATTCCCGGCCATGCAGGAGGCCCTTCGGCGGCGCAGATGACGAGCGCAAAGGCATCCAGGACTTCCGGGTTCGTGGCCGTTTCGCGTGTCGCCGCAATTGCTTCCGGCGACCCTCCGCCAAGCCCCTTGTTGCAGTGAAGGGTGATGCTCCACTCATTGCCGGCATTCGCCAGCGCGGTCGCCAACTCACTTCTGCGCGCTTTCGAGAGCAGCCGGCTGGGCAGCCAAGCCGACTGGTAGGCATGAAGGAACTGCGCCGCCTCTCCACGATTGCTTGCCCAGTAGACATTCTCCGCCGGTGCTCCCGGACGTTCGTCCTGCATCACGACGCCGGGGAGCCTGCGAAGCGCCGCCGGGTCCCAGAAGTCACGCGCCGGAAGGGCGATCAGCAAAGGATTGCCGACGAGCGTGAAATTCTTCGGCCGGTCACTCACCCACTTCAAGAACGGAGCCCAGGTTTCAGCAATCTCTTCCTGCGTCAGGCCATGGCACAGCATCGTGATGCCGAGGCGATGCCCCGGGCTGAACCGGATTTGCTCACCCCAGGCGGGATTGAACAGATGGTCGGCATAAAAGTCGACGATGCGTCCGGTGAGTTCCCGCCAGCTCGCCTCGTCGCTCGCTTGAACCTCGAAGATCGCGGCGCCGATCATCGAGGGGAGGGAATGGGTCTTGAGTGTTAGTCGGGTGACCACGCCAAATGTGCCCCCTCCGCCCCCGCGCAACGCGAAGTACAGGTCCGGGTCGCGCCAGTGGTTGACGGTGCGGACGTGACCGTCGGCGGTCACGATTTCGGCCTCAAGCAAGCTGGCTGCACCGGTCCCGAACTGCTTCGACAGGCTGCCGAAGCCGCCGCCCTGGACGAAGCCGGCAGTCCCGACGGTCAGGCAGCCGCCGCCCTGGACGTAGAGGCCATGCTCGACGGCTACCTTGCGATAGACTTCGCCCCAGAGCGTACCGGAGCCCAATGAAACCGCGGAAACAGGTGACGTTGTCGGCGGCGCCCCCTTTGGGCGAAACGCGTCTTCCACCTCGATACTGCGCAGGCGGTGCGTCCAAATCAGCAGCGAGCCGGCGCGATTGGAATTGCCGAAATAGCTGTGCCCACCGCCCTTGATGACCGGCTTTATTCCGAAACGCCGGGCAAACTTAACAGCGACGGCGACGTCGTTCGCAGATTCCGCCGCGACCCCCATCAGGCTCGGCTGGCTTACCCAGGCGTCGATCCAGCCAAGCGACTGCGTCAGCGACGGCTCATCGCTCAAATAATAAGGGTTCTTGAGCCTTGCGAAGAGGTCATCGGCACCAAGGCCGGCGTTCCGCGCGACGGCAACCAGCGGCGATTGGATGTCGATCAGCCGATCACCGAGCTGCCGCCGCAGCAAATCCCAGTCGGGCGATGTCGCCGTCCGTGCGAAGGCCAGCTTCTTGTCGAAAATTGCAGCACCGGCCGCCGCGGCAGTCGAACCCAGGAATGTCCGTCGAAGCATGTCGTCCCCTTTGTTCGACGAGGTTGCTTTGCTGCCGACGGATGATCAAGCGCCTCTCGTGCCCAACCAGGCGATTGCGCCGGCATTAGATCGACGGCCGCGCCCAACGTCGCGTTGTTCGCTCTCAACGCGTTACGTGAGGCCGCCGCCGCCCAGCCGAAGCGCGGGCTAGCCAGTTTGTATCGGATGCGATTAAATCGTATTGACTCATTTTTCCGACTCGCCTATTTGCATCGCATCCGATGTAATCGGTAACGCTTTAAATGCTTGAAGAAGGAAAAATAGATGACCGCCAAAACGATTTACTCCGGGACCACCCACAATGTTGGCGGCGCCAACGGTTACACCCGCAGCGCTGACGGTTTCCTCGACCTGCAATTTGCTGACCCCCATCCCGCTGCGGAAAACTTCTTCGGCGCCGCCTGGTCGGGCTGCTTCATGGGTGCAATCGGCCTCGCCGCCGCTCAGAAGAAGGTCACGTTGCCTGAGGCTCCTTCTGTCGACGCAACGATCGACCTGCTGATGGAAGATGGCGAATTCTTCCTCCGCGCCAAGCTCGACGTCACCGTTCCGGGCGTCGATCGCCAGGTCGCGCAGGAACTGGTGGACCGCGCCCACGAGATCTGCCCTTATTCGAAGGCAACCCGCGGCAATATCGAAGTTCAGCTCACCCTGGTCGAGCCGGCCTTCGCCTGACACATTGCCAATCGCCGGACGGCGCCCATCAGCGCCGTCCGCGCCCTTTACGATTCAATCGCACAGGATTTAGGACGGCAGAAATCCGACGGAGCAAAGATGGCGCGTAATTCGACCCCTGCGACAAAAGCCAAACTAGGCGAATTCCTTTGCTTCGCCATCTATTCGGCCAATCTCGCCTTCGGCCGCGCCTACCGCCCGATCCTCGACAAGGTGGGGCTGACATACACCCAATTTGTGGCGTTGGTCGCCCTGGCTGAGGAAGATGACCAGACTGTCGGTGAGCTCGGCGACAAGCTTTTCCTGGAGTCCAATACCCTGACCCCGATCCTCAAGAAGCTGGAGGCGCTCGGGCTTGTGGAGCGCCGGCGCGACCCGCGCGATGAGCGACAAGTCCGCGTCAATATCACAGCCGCCGGCCGCAAACTGAAGCAGGCGGTCGATCGCAATGCGTCCGAGTTGGTCGAGGCGACGGGGCTAGGGAAGGACTTCGCCCAGGTGCAGGAAAGCGTGGCCCATCTGCGCGACAATCTGCTTGGGTCGGTTCAGTTGAAAACCTGCGGCTAGGACTGGGGATCGTCGGCGGCCGGTCGGAATACCCGCCACGCCGGCGCCACACGGCGATATGCGAAGCGATGCAGGCATATTCGATCGCGGCGACTACCGTGTACCGCCCTCTTTGCGCCCCAATCGATTGCGAAAGCCCCGGCTCCCCACTAGGACGCGCAAATGACCGACCGAGCCGATACCGAGACCAGGGTGAAGGCCCTGATCGAGCCGTTCAACAAGAAGGGGATCGAGGTCACAGACGCGACCCGTTTCGCGCAGGACCTAGAGTGGGACAGCCTGACGGTGCTGGACTTCGTCGCCAACGTCGAGGACGAATTCGACATCCTCATCACCATGAACCAGCAGGCGGAGATCGAAACGGTCGGCCAGCTGATCGATGCCGTAGGGCAGCTAATGAAAGGCTAGACGTTACCTTGGTACCGTGGTAACACACTGACGTGCCAAACATTGAACGAATCCAGACCGGCGTTCGAATCGAGAAGCGGCTGATCAAGGTCATGAAGGCGCTCGCCGAGCGCCTCGATGTGCCGCTCGGCGAACTGATCGAGGGCGTCATGCTGCATGCGATGGACGGCCGTGCACCATTCAGCGAGTCCACCTTGCGTGAGATTGCATTGCTTCGGCAGGTCTATGGCCTGTCGCTGACCGCCGACGATGCGCATCGCCTGACCGAGAATGGAGAGGCCCAATGAGCTTCCCGATCGATGACTTTATCGCCGGCCGGCTGCCCGCCGCGGGATTCGATCATCGCGCGCATGTCGAGGCGGGCTATCACCTGTTGCAGCGGCACGGCTTCGCCGACGCCGCGCATGCCTATGCCCGAGCGATCACGGCAATGGCGGCCGCCGCCGGTGCGCCGGATAAATTTCACATGACGATCACCGTCGCCATGCTTTCGGCGATTGCCGAACGCATGCCCGACAGTTGCTCGAATTTTGACTCATTTGCCGCTCAACACCCTGAGCTGTTCGACCGCACGATATTGTTGCGCCACTATTCCAGGGAACGTCTGCAATGCCCCCGGGCGCGGCAAACCTTCCTTCTCCCCGACCGCAAGGAGCCGCCGTTCGCATGACCGACCTTTTCTCCAAATTCGATCCCCTGATCGAAACCCGCGAGCAGTTGCTGTCGACCGGGGTTACCGACCCTTTCGGGCTGGTGATGGAGAAGGTGGTTTCGCCCACCGTCGCGATCTGCAGCGGCCGCGAGACGATCCTGCTCGGCACTTACAATTATATGGGCATGACCTTCGATCCCGACGTCGTTGCGGCGGGCAAGAAGGCGCTCGAGGAATTCGGCTCCGGCACTACCGGCAGCCGCGTCCTCAATGGCACCTATGTCGGTCACAAGGAGGTCGAGGAAGCGCTCAAGGATTTCTACGCCATGGATCACGCCATGGTGTTTTCGACCGGGTACCAGGCCAACCTCGGCATCATTTCGACCATGGCCGGCAAGGATGACTACATCATCCTCGACATCGACAGCCACGCGTCCATCTATGACGGCTGCGCGCTCGGCAATGCCCAGATCGTCCCCTTCCGTCACAACGATATCGAAGCGCTGGAAAAGCGGCTGAAGCGGCTACCGCCTGAAGCGGGCAAGCTTGTGGTCCTGGAAGGCGTCTATTCCATGCTCGGCGATATCGCCCCGCTCAAGGAAATGGTCGCCGTTTCGAAGGCTGCCGGAGCAATGGTGCTGGTCGACGAGGCCCATTCCATGGGCTTCATCGGCGAGCAAGGCCGCGGGGTTGCCGAGGCCCAGGGCGTGATCGACGACGTCGACTTCATCATCGGCACCTTCTCCAAATCCGTCGGCACCGTCGGCGGCTTTTGCGTTTCCAACCATCCCAAGTTCGAGATTCTGCGGCTGGTTTGCCGGCCCTATGTGTTCACCGCCTCCCTCCCGCCAAGCGTCGTCGCGACGGCTGCGACTTCGATCCGCAAGCTGATGCATGGCAAGGACAAGCGCGATCACCTGTGGGAAAATTCGAAGAGGTTGCACGGCGGACTCAAGCAGCTGGGCTTTACGCTCGGCACCGATCAGCCGCAGTCAGCGATCATTGCGGTCATCATGCCCGACCTGGAGCGCGGGGCGGCCATGTGGGAAGCACTGCTCCATGAGGGCCTCTACGTGAATCTTGCCCGGCCGCCAGCCACTCCGGCCGGGATGACGCTGCTTCGCTGTTCGCTCTGTGCTGAACATTCGTCGGAACAGGTTGGCGAAATCCTTGGCATGTTCGAGGCTGCAGGACGGAAAACCGGCGTCATCGGCTAAGCTGAGGAACCGGGCCCAATAAGGGGTTCCCCGCTGAGAATCCGGCGGTTACACTGACATCATGACGCCAGTGGAAGAACCGAGGTTCGACTGGCGCCGCGGTGGCGCCGCGGCGGTGGCATTGGTCGCGACATTGGTCCTGCTGGGAATGGTGGTGCTGGTGGCGATCACCAACAGCGCTCGCGACGATGCCCTGCAGGCCGAGCGCCACGCCTATGACGTGGCCCTGCTCACCCGCACTGCCGACGCCAGCATTGCCCGCGCCGAAGCGGCGGTCGGCCGGTTCGCACTCGATCGGGATCCGGCAAAGAGCGGCAGCCGCTATTATGCCCAGTGGCGCCTTGCCGAGCAGCAGATTGCGCAGTTGGAACGGTCGGTCGGCAGCGATCCGAAGCAGCGCAGCCGCGTCGAGGAGCTCAAAACGCTCTTCAACGAGCGTGGCCAGCAATTCAGCGACGTCGCGCGCTACAGCAGGGCGAAGCAGAAGGATTATGGACTTCGCTACTATTACACGATCTCTCTCGCCCAGCCGGGCGAGGAACGCGACACCGGCTCCAAACTGCGTGCGAAATTGGTCGAAATCGCTGACGCCGAGCGAGCCGCATTGTCCGAAAAGATCGAGGAGTCGCAATTCTTCTCGGCCGAGGCCGACCGGCTGACGGACTATCTGAGTTGGCTGGGTGTAATCGTCGGACTGTTCGCAATCTTCATGGGCTACATCGCAGTCCAGGCGCTGCGGATGAATGTGGCGGCTCGCAAGGAAGCCGAAAGCGAGTTTGAGCGCGCCCAGGTCCTCGAGCTGGCGGTCCGCGAGCGTACCCAGGAGCTATGGGAAGCGAACCAGGCGTTGAAGGCCGAAGCGATCGAACGCCAGGCGGCCGAAGCACAGCTTCGCCAGGTGCAGAAGATGGAGGCGGTTGGCCAGCTGACCGGCGGCATCGCCCACGACTTCAACAATATGCTGGCGGTGGTCGTCGGCGGGATCGATCTTGCCCGCCGCCGCCTCGATGGCCCGCGGCGCGAAGTGACTGCCCACCTCACCAATGCGATGGAAGGCGCCACACGCGCCGCCGCGCTGACCCGCAGATTGCTGTCCTTCGCCCGGTCCGAGCCCTTGCTGCCGGAGCGGATCGACACCGCTGTCCTCCTGGGCGGGATGAGCGAGTTGCTGGACCGAACCTTGGGCGAGCGGATCAAAGTCAGCACCAAGCTGGATGACGCGGCGTGGCCGGTTTTCGTCGATCCCCACCAACTCGAAAATGCGATCCTCAACCTCGCGGTCAATGCTCGCGATGCCATGGACGGCACCGGCAAATTGATAATCCGCACCCGCAACAAGGCAATGCAGGGCAACTCAGTGGGCGACATTCGCGCGGGCGAATACCTGGTGATCGAGGTAACCGACACTGGCTGCGGCATGACTCCGGAAGTCAAGGAGCGCGCTTTCGAGCCGTTTTTCACCACCAAGTCGGTGGGCAAGGGTACCGGTTTGGGCCTCAGCCAGATCTTCGGGTTTGCCCACCAGTCCGGCGGCGAGGTCGGTATCGACAGCCAGGTCGGCAAGGGCACGACCGTGTCGATCTACCTGCCGCGTACCGACGCCAAGGCCAGCAACATCCGCACCCATCCTGCAATGCAGGCCAGGGCGGAGGAAGACTTGACCGTTCCCGGAGCCCGCATACTGCTGGTAGAGGATGACCCGCGGGTGAGGACGGCAACCGTGGGGGCGCTCGAGGATCTCGGTTATGAGCCGATCGCATGCTCCAGCGGCGCGGAAGCGCTGGCATTGTTCGAAAGCATGGATTTCGACCTGGTCATTTCCGATGTCATCATGCCCGAAATGACCGGGCCGGAGATGGTTCGCGAGCTTAAGTCCCGGCGCGGGGAGATCGCGGTCCTGTTCGTCACCGGCTATGTCGGTGAAGGCGAAGGCGACGATCTGGTAGGCTACGACCTGCTGAGAAAGCCCTTCACGGTCAGCACCCTTGCCAGCGCCGTTGCAAGTGCCCTTGCCCGCGGGCCGGGCCATCTGCCGCAAGCTTCAAAGACGGCGGCCAAGGGCTGAGCACTTCAACGACGGGCCGAACGGAACGTCCCCCCTAATGCACACCCGTTCGGCAATGCGCGCTGCAGTGCCATAATCGTCGACCGCGGCGTGCATGGTGCAACGATTGTCCCAAAACGCCACGTCCCCCTGTTCCCAGCGCCAACGGCAGATGAATTCAGGCCGCTGGATCACCGAGAACAGATATTCCAGCAATGCCGCACTCTCGCCTGGATCAAGCCCGTCGATGCGCGAAGTGAAAAACGGGTTGATGAAAAGGCATTTGCGACCGGTCTCGGGGTGAACTCGCACCAAGGGATGCCGGGCACTCGAAACGTCTGAGTAGTCGAGCTTCATCCTGGCCTTGGAGTCATCTTCCGCGCGGCTCCTCGGCCGGTTGGCAAGGACGTCGTGAACGGCGATCATGCTGTCCACGATTCCCTGCATCATCGGGGACAGGGATTCGTAGGCGGCGGTCAAATCGGACCACATCGTATCCCCGCCACGGTCCGGTTTTTCTCTCATCAACAATATGCCGCCCATCGGAGGGGCATGGGAAATGGTGGCGTCGGTATGCCAAATCCGCGCGCGGCCGTTGTTCTTCGAGCCATCGAAGCATGTGATTTCGGGGCGACCTTCCTGCCGCGCCGTGAACGACGGATAATGATCCTCAAGTTCGCCGAAACAGCGGCCGAAATCGATCTGCTGTTCTGTGGTCAGATTCTGCCTTGGGAAAAAGAGCAGGTGATACTCAAGCAGTTGCCGGCGGATGAATTCCGTTGTTGGCAGCGATGGCGCTCGGGAAATGTCGAGCCCCAAAATTTCCGCGCCGATCGTTCCGCTAAGCGGCCTGATTTTGATATCGTCCACTCGCCTCATCCAATTTGACGGGAGTTCGGCTATGCCAAATCAGCCCGCCTTGCGGTGCATGCCGACCCATTCGCTAGCGCGTCTGGCCGCCGTTTCGACGGCGCCAACTTCATGTTCGCCGAAAACTGCCGCCGTCGAGGCAAAGCGAAGCAGCTAGCGGATCGCGCCCGATCGGAGGAGCCGGGGCAGCAGGCTAATCGCCGCCAGCAATGGATGCCGCTTTTGCCAGGGCTTCAACTCGATCTTGGTTCCGGCGTGGCGGTTGATCTTCCAGGCAATATATTCGGCGCCGCCAGCGTAGGTGGCGCTTGCCTTGGCCAGGCGCAACACGGACAGCGCCTTGCCCTCAATCTGCCGGCGCAGCCAACCGCCGCCGGGAATCGCTGGATCAATCGCCGCCACGACAGCCGGCGAGAATCGTTCGTAGCGCTCCAGATCGGCGTCGATGACCGAACCGGCCCTTCCCTTCCGCTCAGCGCGAAGCTCGGCGGAATAAGTCAGCGAGAAAGCTCGCCGCCACCAGTCGAGCACTGGTTCTCCCTCGATCCGGCCCGCGGCCGCCAGCAGGGTTGGCGCTGCCCGCGACACGGCCATGATTGCGGCAGTGCGAGCAGCCTCGTCTGAACTCCACACCAGCCGCGACGGCTGGGCGAAGCGGGCCCATACCGAGACGTTGCGGGTCTCGGGGCCATTGAGCCGGTAAAAATCCCGATCGCTCAGCACCGCATATTTTGCGGCCAGGCCTTCGTGTTGAAACGGAAAAACATTCGGCGGGATCAGCGCATTGGCCTTCGCCTGCCATGGCTTGTCATAGGCCGATCGATAATCGGAAACGATCAAATAAAAGTCGAGCATAAGCCCGTCGAGCTGCTTCTCCCGAAGGCAACTGCCGTAAAACAGGACGGCCCGGCTGGCGGGGCCGTGCCGCGCGGCGATCGCTTCGGCCATGGCGGTGACGCGCGGGTCTACCGGCTCGCTGAGCTCCGTTTCGACAAGGTCGCGGAGGGCCTCAACCACAGCTTCGCTTCAGGCGGCGATGCGTACGAACGAAAGTGGCTGCGCAGGGCGCAGCAGGATTGGTTTGCCGACGCCAGCGCGGAAAGTTTCACCGTCAAGGATCACCTGGCTCGCCTCACCCTCGATCGCAATCTCGTCGGCTTCCTCGATATGAACCCCGTCGAGTTTGGTGCTGCCTAGCCGGCCAACCAAGCTGGCGAAGAAGGCGCGCAGCATCGATATGGGATTCTGCTCGACGGCGACAAATTTCAGCGGGCCATTGCCGCCCGAGCTGACCTCGCTGGAAAGCAGCAGCTTCTCCAAGGTGGTGACGAACAGAAAAGCGAAGCGGCCGGTGATCGCACCGCCGCGCCGCACCTGGACGCTGAGCACCGCCGGTTCAGGCGGAAGAAAGCTCGCACGGACCCCGAATACCTGCCGAAGCACCACCGCGACAGCAGTGATGAAATGGCTAATGCTGTTGGGGAGGCCGAGCGGATAGACGCGCTCCCGGCAGTAGAGCATGATATCGGCAAGGCCCGCGCCGCCGAGGAACATGCCGATCACCGGCGTAATCCCGGTTTCTCCACCCGAAAGGGAAATCAGCTCTCGAGCGACCAAATAAGGCGAGAGATCGGCCCGGGCGATCCCGATCAGCTTTTCCAGTGCCTCCACCGGATCGCCCTGGGCGCCAAGATCAAGCGCGATCAAATTGGTCTTTCCGCTCGGCAGGACCGCCACGGGCGGGGTCATGGTACCGAAACAACCGCCATTATGAAGTTCGGTAAGCACCGCCTGGACGGTGCCGTCACCGCCATTGATCGCGAGCACCGCCGGCTCGATGCGGGCAATGGTCCGCATGGCATCGCCGATCTGGCTGGCCGCTTCGACCTCGTAATGGAAAATGTCGGGATGTTCCGCGCAGAAAGCGCGGATGCGCGGCAGCTGGGCAAGGTTGCCCGTCGATTTGGGATTGCTGATCAGGGCGATGCGGGGCCGGGACATCAGCTTCCCGCGGGCCCCACGCTAATGCCCTTGATGTAAAGCAAAGTGACCCCGACCCGTGCCGGGCCATTCCCGACGGTGAAAGCCGCCTTGGCGAAAGGCGGCCTGGGGTTGAATAGGGTGACCTTGGGGTCACGTGAATAGCCGCCGCCATCCTGACGATCGCGCTCGCCGTTGACATTTAGATCGTGGTGAACGGCGACGGCATAGCGCCCAGGAGCCGGAACCGGCACGCAGATATCCATCGATCGCCCGGTGACAGGGACCTTGATCTTGCTGATGCGGCCGCGCTTGTCGAGCCAGCTGGCCGGCCCATAGAGCGACAGCTTCAGCCGGCCCTGCGGTTGTTTGAAACCGGCAACATGGACCAGCACGGACGGAGATCCAGGAGCGCAACCGGTGGCCGCGGCAGCCGGCGCCACGGCAAGCGTCGCCGCCACCGCCGAAATGGCAGCGCCTTCGATCACCATTCGGACCGCCGATTTCGACATGATTTTCCCAACCGCTTCGCTATAGGCACAGACGGCGCCGTACCTTTGCCAAGTCCATTCGTTCCGGAATCGGCAAGGCTCGACGCCCCGGTTGCCCTGTCGGCTCGCTTTGCGGCCAAATCATGGTGCCGCGAGGACGAAAAAGTGCTTCGAGGAAATCTGGCTTGCAGTTGGTCGACCGCTACCTAGCCCGCAACATCGCAGTTCCGCTGATTGGCACACTAGTGCTGGCGGCGATGTTGCTGATCCTCGACAAGATGCTCCGGCTGTTCGACTTCGTCATCAACGCCGGCGGTCCGGTCAGCGTGGTCTGGCAAATGCTCGCCAATCTGCTGCCTGAATATTTCTCGCTCGGTATCCCGATCGGCCTGTTGCTGGGGATCATCCTCGCGTTCCGCAAGCTGGCGCTGTCCTCGGAACTTGATGCGATGCGCGGGATCGGCATCAGCTACGGTCGACTGCTGCGCGTGCCCTATGCGTTCGCCATCGGCTTGCTACTCGTAAACATCGTCATCGTCGGTTGGGTCGATCCATATGCGCGCTACCGTTACGAAGGCTTGCGCTACGAGCTGAAGTCAGGCGCGCTCGGCGCTTCGATCAAGGTTGGCGAATTCAACCAGTTCGGCAGGCGGATGACGATCAGGATCGACGGAAGCGAGCAGAACGGTACACGGTTGCGGGGCATCTTCACGGCCCTGGATGACAAGTCGGGTACCCGGATCGCCGCAACTGCCGCCGAAGGCCAGTTCCTGTCGACCGACCAGCCCGACACCATCATCTTCCGCCTGAAGCACGGACGGCTGGTTCAGGAAGGTCCGAATTTCGCGACGCCCCGGACCCTGTCGTTCAACAGCTATGACCTGCCGATCAACCTGCCGGCGACTGACGCATTTCGCGGGCGGGGCAACCAGGAGCCGGAATTGGTCTTACCGGAACTCATATCCCGGGCTTATGGCGGTACTGCGCCGAGGAAGAAGGACGAGTTATCGTCCCGCGCCAACCTTCATTTCCGCCTGGTCGAAATCGCCATGATGCTGATGTTGCCGCTGCTTGGCGTTGCCCTTGCGGTCCCGCCGAAGCGCAGCAACAGCTCACTCGGCATTTTCATCGGGATCGTGATGGTCGTCACCTACCACAAGATCAACCAATATGCCGAAGGAGCAGGGAGCAGGGGACATTTGCAGCCGGAGCTCGCGCTATGGCTGCCCTTCCTCGGCTTGGTCGCGCTTATCCTATGGATGTATCATGTCCTTGCCCATCGGCCGGGCGGCCAACCGATCGCGGCGCTGGAAGCGGCCTTCGCCAAGCTCGGCAAGGCGGTTCGCAAGCTTGCGCCGAAAAGGCGCTTCAAGCGAATTGAGGCAACGGCATGATCAATTTGGATTTCATGCCGTCGCGCCAGCTGGCACTTTATGCCGCGCGGCTGTTCCTGACCCGCAGCCTGGCAGTTTTGGTCATGCTCGTGCTCGTCCTGATGACGCTCGACCTTCTTGGCGAATCCGGAAAAATCCTGAAGGTTCCGGGAAACGATGAGGCCGAGCTGTGGCGATACATTTCATTGCGGGTGCCGCTGTTGATTTCGCGCTTCCTCCCTTTTTCCGTGCTGCTGGGGGCGCTGATCGCCTTTGCCGGTCTAAACCAGCATAGCGAAGTCGTTTCGATGAAGGCGGCCGGCCTTTCGGCGCATCAAATCCTGGCCCCGATGGTGGTCGCCAGCCTTGGCGTGGCGGTGCTCCTATTTGCCTTTAACGAACTGGTCGTGGTGAAGTCGGCCCGAACGGTAAATGCCTGGACCGATGCGGATTACAAGCCGATCCCACCGTCGAGCGGCATCCTTTCCAACGTCTGGATCCGTGACGGCAACGACGTCGTCCGGGCCCGCCTCGTCATCGGCGCAGGGGCTAGCGCCCGATTGCAGGACGTGACCATTTACGACCGGGAAAAGGGTGCGCTGGCGCAGGTCCTCGATGCCGACCGTGCCGACCAGGTCGCTGGCGGCTGGCGGCTTAGCAATGTCCGAACCTACGACGCGCCGATGAATATCGTCATGAAACAGCGGCAACTAATCGCACTGCGCGGGGTCGAACCCAGCCGCTTCACCCTGGCGCATATCGACCCAAATGAACGGGACTTCGTGGCACTTCGTCAGGAGATCGGCGCGCTCGAGGCCGCGGGCCGGCCGACCGATGAAGCTCGGACGGGCTGGTGGCACAAGATTAGCGGGCCGCTATCGACGGTGCTGATGCCGCTGTTGGCGGCAACGGCGGCATTCGGCCTTGCCCGTTCGGGTCAGGTGCTGTTGCGGGCAACCATTGGGATGGCACTCGGGTTCGCCTATTTCGTCGCCGACAATTTCAGCCTCGCCCTGGGCAACTACGGCGCCTACCCGCCGTTCCTCGCGGCCTGGGCGCCCTTCCTGCTGTTCCTCTTGATCGGCGAATTCGTCCTGATCAGGCAGGAAGAGTAGGTCTTCTAGCGGCCTTTCCAGCTGCTGACCGCGAGCCGCGCAACAAGCGGCGTCAGGCCGCGATAATTGGACCGATAATAAGGGGAATCCGGCTCCAGCGCCGCCGCGATGCGGCGGTGCGCCTCGCCCAGCGCATGGTAAGGCAGGCCCGGCAGCAAATGATGGAGCGCGTGAAAGCGCAGCCCGACCGGCGCCCACAGTGCGGGCAGCGTGCCGGGGGGCGGGACGTTGACGCTGTCGAGATATTGCTCGGTCACGCTCATCGGCTCGCCGTCATTTTCCCAAAGGTGAGCCACCAGGGTGCGGATCTGGTTGAGGAACATCACGCCCGAGGAAATGGCGAGAAAGATCAGGAAGGAGCGCATCGGGATGACCCCGGTTGCAACCAGCGTCAGCAGCGCAATCGCCCACAGGCTCGCAGCGGCCTCCTGGATTAACCAGCGCCGCTTGAAATCGCCGGTCGGAAATGGCCGGCGGAAGCGCGGGTTGATCTGCAGCCCGGAATATTTGGCGACCACCGCCGCGCGGAGCTTCGGCGATAGTAGCGATAATGGAGCGAGCAGGCCGAAGCGGATCAGCATGCCGATCGGCGCCAGCGCCGCGGCAATCAGGAACACCGGCAATGTCCAGGGGTGCATCAGCGCCAGCGGCAGATATTCCGGGTCGTCAGCCGTCCCGTAATAGGTCTTGGCATGATGTTGGTTGTGGACGCCTTCGTACATGAACGACGGGATCAGCAACGGTACGCCGACCAGCGCGTTCCAGGCCCAGTAAAAGCCGGGAACCGCGTTGGGCTTCACATGGGTAATCTCGTGAATGAAGCTGCCCGCACGATAAAGCGCCAGGATCGCAATCAAGCCAGTCAGCAGCGCAATCCAGGCCGACCCGGCGGCGATGGTAGCCGCCAAAGCACCATAGCCGAGCAAGGCCGAACCGAGCATGTCCGCCCAATAGATCGACGGCCGGGCGACATTGAGGTCGCGCGTCAAATTGGCCGCGGCCTTGAGCATGGCATTATCGTCGCCGCGCGACAGGCGTGCGGCGTCGCCGGCGGGCGCCGGGGCGATTTCACGGTGGAGGGCGACGGACTTGTTCATGGGGTGATGGTCCAGTTGCAGGAGATAGTGGCACCAACGTGGCGGTGAAAGGGCCAAGCATGGGCCGTCCGGGGGACAGCCAGGCCTGACCTTGGCGATTAAACGGTTGCTCTTGCAATTACCGCCTGTAACGGATCGGACATGAGCTCAGACACTACCATCCGGCCGGTGGCGACCAAGGCCGACCGCAAGGCCTTCGTCGACTTCGCCTGGGAAGTTTACAAGGACGACCCCAACTGGGTGCCGCCGCTCAAGGACGAAGTCCACGGGCTGCTCGATCCCAAGAAGAATCCGTGGTTTGGGCATGGCCGGGCGCAGCTATGGCTGGCGGAGCGGGGCGGGAGAGTCGTCGGCCGGATCAGTGCCCAGGTCGACGACCTGGTGCAGGTCCATATGGAACCGGGGACCGGCCAGTGGGGCATGTTCGAGGCGCTCGACGGGGAAGCCGCAGCCGCCCTGATCGCGACGGCCGAAGACTGGCTCCGCGGCGAGGGAATGACCAAGGCGCTGGGGCCAATTTCCATTTCCATCTGGGATGAACCGGGCCTGTTGATCGAAGGGTTCAATGAGCCGCCATTGGTCATGATGGGCCACCATCGCCCGGAATATCGAGCCAGGGTCGAGGCCGCGGGATACGGCAAGGCCAAGGACCTCCACACGTTCGAGCTGGATATCCGGATCGACATGAACCCGGTGATCGACCGGTTGATCAGGGCCGGCGAAAAGAATTCGCGCATCCGCATCCGCGATGTCGACAAGTCGAAATTCGACCAGGAAGCGGCAATCATCCTCGATATTTTGAACGACGCCTGGTCGGACAATTGGGGGTTCGTTCCGCTCACCGATGCAGAGATCGCTTATGCCGGGAAGAAGCTTAAGCCGATCATCGTCGAGGATTTGGTAAAAATCGCCGAGGTCGATGGCGAACCGGTAGCGTTCATGATCACCATGCCGGATTTGAACGAGATGATCCGCGACCTAGACGGCAAGCTGTTTCCGTTCGGCTGGGCGAAGCTGTTGTGGCGGTTGCGCAAGGTCACTACCCGGCGCGTGCGCGTCCCCCTGATGGGCGTTCGCAAGTCCCTCCAGCACGGGCGCATGGCCAGCCAGCTGGCCTTCATGCTGATCGAATTCACCCGGCGCGTCTGCGTCGACAAATATGGCATCAACATCGGCGAGTTCGGCTGGGTCCTGGAGGATAATCAGGGAATGATGTCGATCGCCCAGCTGCCGGGCGCCGGGATCAACCATACCTACCGGATTTACCAAAAGGTCCTGTGAGCATGGATATCGATTGGGATCACGCTGTCCTGTTGCCTATCGACATGCAGCGGGGTTTTGACACACCCCAATGGCCCCGCCGCTGGAACGCGCAATCCGACGCCAATGGCCTCGCGTTACTGAAGAAGTGGCGCGAAGCCGGGCGGCCGATCATCCATGTCCGCCATGACTCGGTGGTTGAAGGCTCGACCCTCAATCCCGACAATCCCGGCAACCAGCTCCGTCCAGGATTTGAGCCGATCGACGGCGAGCAATTGGTCAGCAAGAGCGTCAACAGTGCCTTTATTGGCACCGACCTGGATTTGAAGCTGAAGCGGCTCGGCGCGCGCCATGTGGTGGCGTTCGGCATTTCGACCGACATGTGCGTGTCGACCACGATCCGCACCGGCTCCAACATGGGCTGGGATATGGTGCTTGTAGCTGACGCTTGTGACTGTTTCGATCTCCCCGACGGCAACGGCTGCACGATCCCCGCCGAAACGGTCCAGGCCGCCCACGTCGCGACGCTTGGCTACGAATTCTGCAAAGTCGTATCGACGAGCGACCTAGTCTAGCTCAATGGCCACCGGAGCGTGGTCGGACGCCTTCTCTTCGGCTCTCGCCCATTTATGTACCTCGGCTCCGCGTAACCGGTCTGCGGCCTGAGGCGAGCAGAGTAGGTGATCAATGCGGAACCCCGCGTCGCGCGGCCAAGCGCCAGCGGTGTAGTCCCAGAAGGTATAGAGCCGGTCTTCGTCAGGGTTCAGCGCGCGCAAGGCATCCGTCCAGCCCTGGTTGATGATCATCCGGAAGGCCGCCTGACTCTCCGGCTGGAACAGGGCGTCACTGGCCATGGCTCGCCGTGAGAATGTGTCGCGGTCTTCGGGAATGACGTTGAAGTCGCCGGCCAGCACCGCCGGCCGTTCTTCGGCCAGGATTGTGGCCGCCCGTTCGCGGAGCCGGTCCATCCATCGAAGCTTATAGTCGAACTTTTCGGTGCCGATCGGATTGCCGTTAGGTAGGTAGATGGAGGCTACCACCAAACCGTCGACCTCGGCCTCGATGTAGCGGCTATGTGTGTCATCCGGGTCGCCGGGAAGCCCGACCTGGCGCAGATCAGGCACCCGGCCCCTGGCGGCGATGGCGACGCCGTTGAATCCCTTCTGGCCGTGCCACACGGCATGATAGCCGGCGCTTTCGATGTCCCCGATCGGCAGGGAATCGTCGGCGCACTTCAATTCTTGCAGGCAGATGACGTCAGGTTGCTCGCGCTCGAGATACTCGAGCAGGCGCGGCATGCGCGCCCGGATGCCGTTGATGTTGAAGGTGACGAGTTTCACCCCGCTTCCCTAGCGAGGCTCAATTGGCAATCAAACGGAAAAGCTTGATCCGCAGCCGCAGCCCGATGCGGCATTGGGATTTGTCACCTTGAACGAGGCCCCGCCGAGATCCTCGACATAATCGACCTCGGACCCCTGGATGAGCTCCAGGCTGACCGGGTCGACCACGAGGCGGACTCCGTCGGTGATGGCCACCTGGTCGTCTTCCTCGGCTTCGCCCAGTTCGAACTTGTAAGTGAAGCCGGCACATCCGCCGCCGTCGACCGAGAGGCGCAGCACGGCCGCCTTGCCTTGCTTGCCGGCGATAAAGGCGACGCGCTTGGCGGCGCTGGGTGAGAGGGAAACCATATTCACAACCGCGAGATAGGGCCGCGGCGGGGATGCGACAAGCTTAGCGCTTCGCGCTGCTCGGTCCGCCGAGGGCAACCGCGTCCATCGAATGGGTGCCGGCACCGTTCCTCTGCATCGCGATCAGATAGTCGTTCGACTTCATGAACGGGATCGGGTTGACCGCACCGCCGTCGATCCGAACCTCATAGTGGAGGTGGCTGCCGGTCGAACGGCCGGTCGAGCCCATGCGGGCAATTTGCTGGCCGCGGACGACATGCTGGCCGGGGCTGACGAGGATCGCCGAAAGGTGGCCATAGCGGGTTTCGATGCCGCGGCCATGGTCGACCTTGATCAGGTTGCCATATCCGCCGCTGTTCCATCCGGCAGCGACGACAATGCCGTCGGCGGTTGCATAGATTGGCGTTCCGATCGGCGCGGCAAGGTCGATGCCCTGGTGGCGAGCGGCGCCGCCGCGGAATGGATCGGTGCGGGTGCCGTAGCCGGAGGTGAATTCGGCGGTGCGGACCGGCTTTTCAGACGGAACTGCGATTGCGCCATCGGCCAGATTGTCGAGCTTCTTCCAGCTGGTGAACAGAGACTTGAAGGTCGGGTCGGCCTGGCTGGCGGAATCGAACGGGCCACCTTGCGCGCCCTTGCCGAGCGCATCGACATAACCGAGCTTGGCGATGATTTCCGGATCCACCTTTTCACCGGCGATCATCTCGGCGAGGATCTTCTGGCGCTCCTCGATCTGGTGCACGCGCGCCTCGGTGGCGGCGGCAAGACGGGCGATATCCGAAGAAACGGCCGCCGGAGCGGCCGCAGTGGGAATCGAGGGGGCGATGAACAGCCGAATTGCCGAGTACGTCGACCAGGCGAAAAGCAGCACCATGACGACAAGCATCACCAGCTGCGCCGGCGCCGAAAGGCGCAAGCGGCGAAGATGATTGCCGTCGTGGACAAACAGGTCGCGGGTTTGAAACAGCTTTGTGGTCGCGATAGCCGTTTGTGTCATGGCTCCAGCCAACTCCTAAATCACCGTCGCCCGGCGAATGTCGCCCGGCGCAGAATCCGTTCGGTCAAGGAGCTCCCCAGCCCCGCTCATCCAACAGGCGATTGCCCTCGCCTATCGGAACGGTGACACTGACTCCGACAGGTTAAGCAATTCAACCTCGGGTTCCTCCCTAAGGGGTGAAGCGTAGGCTCACTGGGACGAACCGTGCCACAATGTTGCGTTAGGTTAACAAATTAACCGGAATTTATCGGGACAAACGCTGAAGGCCCGAATCCTTCGCAGGTGCAAAATTGCCACTCACGATGCTTCGAAAAGCCCGCTACATCCTGCGGCGGGCCACGCCGTCCCAACGCGGCGCGTGCTCTCTGCAAGGAGAGTTATGTTGACGAATATCCCGCCTGCGGTGCGCCCGTTGCGCCCGCATTTTTCCTCCGGTCCCTGCGCCAAGCCGCCGGGCTGGTCTGCCGACAAAATCGATACCCAAATTCTGGGCCGGTCGCATCGTAGTGGCCTGGGCAAGGAACGGCTCAAGCTGTGCATCGACCTGATGCGCCAGATGCTCGAGTTGCCCGACACCCATCGAATCGGCATCGTGCCGGGTTCCGATACCGGCGCATTCGAGATGGCGATGTGGGCAATGCTGGGCGCGCGTCCGGTCACCTGCCTCGCCTGGGAAAGCTTTGGCGAAGGCTGGGTAACCGACGCCGTAAAGCAGCTGAGGCTCGACCCGACGGTCATTCGTGCCGATTATGGCCAGCTCCCGGACTTGAGCCAGGTCGACTGGTCGAACGACGTGCTGTTCACATGGAACGGCACCACCAGCGGCGTCCGCGTGCCGAACGGCGACTGGATCTCGGACGATCGCAAGGGGTTGAGCTTTGCCGACGCAACCAGCGCGGTGTTTGCCTACGACCTGCCCTGGCACAAGATCGATGTCGCTACATTCAGTTGGCAGAAAGTTCTTGGCGGTGAGGGCGCGCATGGCGTGCTGATCCTCGGACCTCGCGCGGTCGAACGGCTGGAAAGCTACACGCCCGACCGGCCGCTGCCAAAGATCTTCCGGCTGACCAAGGGCGGCAAGCTGATCGAAGGAATATTCACTGGAGAGACGATCAACACGCCCTCCATGCTGGCGGTCGAAGATGCGATCTGGGCGCTGGAATGGGCCAGGTCGGTTGGGGGCTTCAAGGGCCTCAAGGGGCGGACCGAGGCCAATGCGGCGGCGCTCGATCGGATTGTAAGCCAGAGCAACTGGCTCGGCCATCTGGCCCGGGATCCGGCTAGCCGCTCGAAGACCAGCGTCTGCCTGACGGTCGACGGAGCGGACAACGACTTCATCAAGCGCTTTGCCAAACTGCTGGAGGCTGAAGGCGCGGCCTATGACATCGCCGGATACCGCGACGCCCCGCCCGGGCTTCGCATTTGGTGCGGTGCGACCGTCGACACATCCGATATCGAGGCACTTGGGCCATGGCTCGAGTGGGCCTGGGAGCAATGCAAATGACTGTGCGCGTTTTGATTTCAGACAAGATGGACCCCAGGGCCGCTGCCATTTTCCGTGAGCGCGGGATCGAGGTCGACGAAAAGCCCGGCCTCACACCTGAAGAGCTCGCGGCGATTATCGGTGACTATGACGGGCTTGCGATCCGCTCGGCGACCAAGGTGACCAGGCCGATCCTGGCCGCTGCAGCCAACCTCAAGGTGGTCGGCCGTGCGGGAATTGGCGTCGACAATGTCGACATTCCCGCGGCCACCGCCCGCGGCGTGGTGGTGATGAACACGCCGTTCGGCAATTCGATCACCACTGCCGAGCATGCCATCGCGCTGATGTTCGCCCTTGCCCGACAGCTGCCGGAGGCCGACGCGTCGACGCAGGCCGGCAAGTGGGAAAAGAACCGTTTCATGGGCGTGGAGGTGACCGGCAAGACGCTCGGCCTGATCGGCTGCGGCAATATTGGCTCGATCGTCGCCACAAGGGCAGTCGGCCTAAGGATGAAGGTGGCGGCATTCGACCCCTTTCTGACGCCCGAGCGCGCGGTCGAGCTCGGCGTCGACAAGGTTGAGCTGGACGAATTGCTCCGCCGCGCGGATTTCATCACGCTCCACACGCCGCTGACCGACCAGACCCGCAACATCCTGTCGCGCGAGAATCTGGCGAAAACGAAGAAGGGCGTCCGCATCATCAACTGCGCGCGCGGCGGGCTGATCGACGAGCAGGCGCTCAAGGAGGCGCTCGACAGCGGTCATGTCGCTGGAGCGGCGCTCGACGTGTTCGCGACCGAGCCGGCAACCGCCTCGCCGCTGTTCGGCACGCCCAACTTCATTTCAACCCCGCACCTCGGCGCCTCGACCAGCGAGGCTCAGGTCAACGTCGCGATCCAGGTGGCCGAACAGATGAGCGATTATCTGCTGCTTGGCGGGGTGACCAATGCGGTCAACATGCCGTCGCTCTCGGCTGAAGAAGCCCCGCGTCTCAGGCCCTACATGGCGCTCGCCGAGAAGCTGGGGAAGCTGGCCGGGCAGATCCTCGGCGAGGACGTCCGCTCGGTTTCGGTCGAGGTCGAGGGTGCGGCTGCGCAGCTCAACCAGAAGCCGATTACCGGCGCAGTGCTGGCGGGGCTGATGGGCACCTATTCGCAGACCGTAAACATGGTCAACGCGCCGTTCCTGGCCAAGGAGCGAGGGCTCGACGTCAAGGAAGTCCGCCATGATCGCGAGGGCGACTATCATACGCTGGTTGCGGTCGACATCGGGACGTCGAGCGGCGTTCGGCGGGTCGCCGGCACTTTGTTCGGCAACAAGGCGCCGCGGCTTGTCGAGCTGTTCGGCGTGGAAGTCGAGGCCGAGCTCACCGGCACGATGATCTACATCGTCAACACCGACACGCCCGGGTTCATCGGGCGGCTCGGCACGGCGCTCGGGGAGGCCGGGATCAACATCGCCACCTTCAATCTCGGCCGCCGCGAGGCGCTGGGCGAAGCGGTCGCGCTGGTGTCAGTCGACGGCGATGTGCCGGTCGAAGTGGCAGCGACGTTGGCGAAGCTCGAGGGCGTTCGGGACGTGGTTCCGCTTCGGTTCTAGGCCTCAACCCGTCCGCTCGGAGACGGGTTGGCTTTCGGAGGCGATTTGGCGGATGGCCTGCTCGAACACTTCTGCCGGCTGGCCGCCCGAGATGAGGTAACGATCGTTGATGATAATCGCGGGAACGCCCGAAATGCCTTTGGCCCTCCACTTGCCTTCGGCATCGCGCACTTCCGCGGTGTAGCGGTCCGAATCCAGCACCTCTATTGCGGCGCCGCGGTCAAGACCCGCCACCTCGGCAGCGTCGGCCAGAACCTCATGGTCTGCGAGGCTGCGGCATTGCGTGAAATAGGCTTCGAACAGCGCCAGCTTGAGCTCACGCTGACGACCTTCTTCGGCAGCCCAATGCAACAGCCGGTGGGCATCGAAGGTGTTATAGACGCGGCCTTCCTCCGGCGGCAGGGCAATGGTGAACCCAAGCCCGGCCGCGCGGTCGCGGATCATCGCGCGCCTTTCCCGAAGCTGTTCCGGTGTCGAGCGGTATTTCTGCGCAGCATAGTCGACCAGGCGCTGTCCTTCCGCCGGCATATCGGGGTTGAGCTCGAACGGCTGAAAATGAATATCGGCCTCGACCAGGCCACCGAGCCGGCCGAGGGCCTCCTCCAGCCCCTTGAGGCCAATGACGCACCATGGGCATGAAACGTCCGAGACAAAGTCGATCTTGATGTGGGTCGTCATGGCTGCACCGGCGGAAGAAGGCATTGGGTCAGCATATAGGAAGGTCGGCGCGGCTTGCCCATCTGCGGTTTGGATCAGGGCGCGACGTCGTCAAGCGGCCGCGGCCGTTCACCCGCCCGGCGGTTGAGCCAAAGCGTTACCGGCGCTTCGATGTAACGGTGAAAGATCAAGGCGAAGGCAATGCTCGCGGCCAGTGCAACGATCAGCGCACCCGCGCCCGCGCCCAGCAGCCGGTCGATGCCGTTCACGACAAAGGGATGCGACAGATAGAGGGCGTACGACGCATCACCCAATGCTTCGCCGAACCGGCGCAACGGTCCGCTTTCGCCGGCTTCCGAATGCAGTATCGCGGCCGCGGCGAGGAGCAGGGCCGGAATGCCGAAAGCAATTACGATCGGGGTTTCGGGCCAACCGCTTGCAGCGACCGCGACGGCCACGGCGAGTGCCAATAATGCGATCGCCTCCAGCCTGCCAATGCGCTTGCCGCTGAGATAGAGTTTCGCCAGGCCCATCCCGGCAAGGAATTCGAGAATGATCGGGTCGGCGTAGAAACTCGCGGCGAACCATTCGTCGGGTATCAGCGGTCCGGCCATCACCAGCGCGACGAACCCGGCTGCGAGCAGCAAGGCGCCGCGACGTGCCAGCAGCGCTAGCGCGAAGGCACCGTAAAAAAAGGCTTCGTAGTTCAGGGTCCAGCCTTGCGACAGCAAGGGATTGAGCAGGCCATCGGTCCGGGGCCATGGCACGAACAGGAAGGAGCTGATGGCGATCGGCGCCGTGAGTACCGTGTTTCTGGTCACGGTCGGCTCGATCAGCAAAAGGGCGGCGAGCAGCGCCGTGAAAAACCAATAGCTGGGCACGATCCGGATGATCCGCCGTGTGAGGAAATGGCGAGCGATGCCGGGGCTGCCGAATTGGCCATCGCAGAGCAGCATCATCACAAAGCCGCTGATGACAAAAAACAAGTCCACCCCGGCGGTCCAGGGCACGGCCCGCCATGCATCATTATCGGGGATCAGGACATCAGCGGCGTGACTCAACAGCACCGAGCTCGCTGCCAGGGCCCGCAGCAGCTGAACATTGCCGACCCGACCGCGCTCCACGGCAAGGGTCTTGCCGATCGCTTAACGCGCGTCAACCGGCGGCGGCGCGACATCCAGCGTCGGTCAGGATTGAAGCTAACGCGTCTCCGCCAGGAACCGATCGAGCTGGCCGGTCGCGAAATCACCGGCCTCGCCCAACCCTTTGTTGAGCGAGCCGTGGCTCTCACCCGGCACAGCAACGACCGTTGCGCTGGAGCCCGCCCGGATTAGCGCGTCGGCCAAACCCTTCGATTGCGCCTGACTGTCAGCACGACGTTCGATCGGCAGGATCAGCCAGCGAGCGACATTGGGCGGGGCAGCGTGGCGGCTCGGCGACAGCGCCGCCTGACGCTTGGGGTCCTTGCCGAACGCGGCCTCATACATCGGCTTGACCAGATTCATTTCAGCGCTGGCCTGGGTCGGGACGTCATAGCCCGCGCCATCGAGCAGCACGACGCCCGTGACCGCGGCCATCGGCACGCCTGCGGCCGTCAAATAGCGCGGATCGGTGCCGACCAGGGCGGCGAGGTGCGCGCCCGCGCTGTGGCCCATCAACACGATCCGGTCAGGATCGAGCCCTTCATTCGCGGCGTTGGCACGGAGCCAGGCGACTGCGCTGGCCACATCGGCGGCCTGCTGCTCGACCGTCGCCTGCGGCACCAGCCGATAGTTGGCGCTGGCGAAGGCCCAGCCCTTGCCGTTGGCCCAACGCGCTTTTTCCGGCGCGGCGTGGGCCTTGTCACCGATCGACCAGCCGCCGCCGTGGATGAACAGCAGAACGGGCGCCTTGGCGGCGTCGGCGGGCTTGACCAGGTCGAGCCGCTGCTTGGGATCGGCCCCATAGTCGTGCTCGACCGTCCCCGCTACCGGCGGATACGCGGTCGTCGCACGCTCGCCGATTAGCTTGCGGCAAGAATCGCTCAATTTGGGCATGGCCGTCATCATGCATTGGCGAAAGCCGCCCGATGTCCCCCGGCACAGCTGGAAGATCTCCTGCCGGCACTCGGCCGGAAGCCGCTCCCGTTGGGCCAGCGCG
>DATJKE010000150.1:0-2200 GCA_035491735.1 Sphingomicrobium sp. | reverse complement strand
CCTTTCCGTCAGGCTTTGAGCGAGCGCGGTCTGCTGTGGGCGGTGGGTCTGTCGCGGCGCCAGAACGTCTATCCCGCCGACATTGCCCTGATCTTCCCAATCGCAAAGACCGGAAAGCCCCGCAAATACCACGTCCCTGATCAGCCACCGGTCTCTGCTGAAGCGTTATTGGCCGAAGGCAAATGGCAAAGGGTCAGTTGGCGGCGGGGCACCAAAGGTCGGCTGACCTGTCTCTTCACCGCCCGCCGTGTCTGCGTTGCGGATGGCCATAAGCACCGGATGCTCAATAACCGTATGCAGTGCATGCCTGGTGACAAGGTCTGGCTCGTCGGCGAGCGGCGGTCGACCGGGGAACAAAAATACTATGTGTCGAACCTGCCGGCCGATGCCACCATCAAGACGCTCGCTGCCACGATCAAGGCCAGGTGGATCTGTGAACAGGCCCACCAGCAGCTCAAGGAGGAGCTTGGGCTCGACCACTTCGAAGGTAGATCCTGGACGGGATTACATCGACACGCGCTGATGACGATGATCGCCTACGCCTTCCTCCAATCCCGTCGCCTCAAAGCAGCGGGACGGAAAAAAAAGAATCTCAGGACCGCCACCACAACCAAGCATGCCGGCCATCAGGCAAGCGATCCTCGATCTCTTCGCACGACCTCCACCCCGACAATGTCCTCACTGTGACAGGTTCCTTGCGGATATCGCCAAGCCTAAAGTGCCATGTATGGACGGCGCCCGCGGTGCAAGAGGAATCTGACATTTCGGCGAAGCGTTCGGGTGCAGCCATGTATCCGGCCTTTGAATGCAGCCGCTATGGCCGCTGGCCCTGATGTGATCCGCTGATCGGGTCCCAACCAAAAACACGCGTTCTTTCCTCGCGTGGCACTTTACGGGTTTTCCCAATCGACGGTCTCGACCGTTTCGCATCAATGTCGTCATCACCCCTGCAGTTCGTGAACGCACAGACGCAACCTCATCCTCCCATTGCCGAGCTCCTTGTCAGGCTGCCACGAGTTGGGGCGCCCGGTAGGTCCCGCCCTTGGCCAGCAACGCCCAGGCAACCCGCGCCATCTTGTTGGCAAGTGCGACCGCGACGACCTTGAACGGTCGACGGGCCAGAAGCTGAGTGAGCCAGGGATATTTTTCGGGCTGCTGGCGCGCACGCCGCAAAACGGCATGGGCTCCGACAATGAGAATGCGCCGGAGGTATTGGTCGCCCTGTTTAGAGATCGGCCCCAGCTTCTGTTTGCCGCCGGTCGAATCTTGCCGCGGCACGATCCCGATCCAGGCCGCAAAATCACGGCCCGAGCGGAAAACCCTCGGATCCGGGACGACCGCTGCGATCGTGGTGGCCCCAATAACTCCAATGCCGGGGATAGTCTCGAGCCGCTTACTTGCTTCGTTCGAGCGATGCTGCGCAACGATCCGCTTCTCGAGCGATCCGATCATCGTCTGCACAGCCTGAAGCTGCGCCGCCAGTACGGTCAGGCTGGCGTGGGCATCGGACGGCAAGCGCGAACCTTCCTCCTGTGCGACGATCGCCAACAACTCTTTGATCCCTTCGCGCCCCTGTGCCGCCGTAATGCCGAACTCGGCCAAATGCGCCCGTAATGCATTGATCACCTGGGTGCGTTGGCGCATCAGAAGATCGCGTGCGCGATGCAGCATCAACTGGCCCTGCTGCTCGGCCGACTTAATCCTTACAAAACGCATGGTCGGGCGTCGCACCGCCTCACAGATTGCCTCCGCGTCGGCGGCATCGTTCTTATTGCGCTTGACGTAGGCCTTCACATCCTTCGCCGGCATCAGGCGGACCTCGTGGCCCAGCTTCGTCAACTCACGCGCCCAATAGTGCGACGTGGCACAGGCCTCCATGCCGACGACGCACGGCGCCAGAGCTTCGAAGAACGCCATAACCTGGCCGCGGCGAAGCTGCTTTCTGACGATGACCTTCTCGGCCCCGTCAATGCCGTGAACCTGGAACACGTTCTTGGCGATATCCAAACCGATCGTGGTAATTTGCATGTGGACGGCTCCCCTGATGTGATTCGTCTCCGACGAACCACCCTATGGCACTTCGATGCCGGGAGCGGGCGCCGTCCACCACATCAAAGTAGTGCTAGGCCGGGGCGACGAGTTACACCGCCATTTTCCGATGCCGGATCGGAGCCCCCACCGTGAGGCCTTCCGCCGCATC
>DATJKE010000149.1:0-8853 GCA_035491735.1 Sphingomicrobium sp. | reverse complement strand
TGGAGCCTTAGCAAGCTGCGCGGCCTGTTGGGCGGGGCGATCGTCGCCGACCGGGAGACCGCCGCGCTCGACCTTTCCGGCCTCGACATCGACTATATCGAGCTCAAGGCCGCCGCCGCCAACCTCGCCGCCACCCCGACCGAACGGCTGGAGCAGATCTGCGCGTCGGCTTCCGGCGGCCTGTTCATGTGCGAACTCGACCTCCCCAATTGCGACGATTTCAACGCCTGGCGCATCGCCACCTGCGAGGATTCGCGAAGCTGGCTCGACAAGGTCTGCGCCGAGCTTGTCGCCCGCGACCTCTCCCCCGACCAACTGCTCCCCCACGTCCGCGCCTGGGTCGAGCGCTCGCCCCATGACTCCGAACCGGCCGAAGCGCTGATTCGCCTGCTCCTTGCCGCCGGCCGCGAGGATGAGGCCGGGCTGCAGCGTGCGCTCCTCATCCGCCATCTCGCCGAGGCCGGCGTTCCCGCCAGCGCAGCGTTGCGTGAATCCTCGCCCCAGCCAACCTCCAGAACCGGCGAGAGGGAAGCACCCGCTATCCCGCTCGACCGCGACAAATCCTCCATCCTCAAGCAGGAAATCCACTTCTGCACCGCCAGCGACGGCACCAGCCTCGCCTATTCGGTCACGGGCTCGGGCCCGCCGCTGGTCAAGGCCGCCAACTGGCTCAACCACCTCGAAGCCGACCTGGCGAGCCCGCTATGGCGCCACTGGATCCGCGCGCTGACCGCGATCCGCTCGGTGTGGCGCTATGACGAGCGCGGCAACGGCCTTAGCGACTGGAACGCGCCTTTGAATTTCGAAGCGTTTGTCGACGATCTCGAAAGCGTGGTCGATGCCGCCGGGCTCGACCGCTTCGACCTCCTCGGCATCAGCCAGGGCGCCGCGGTCGCCATTGCCTATGCCGTCCGCCATCCGGAGCGGGTCAGGAAGATGCACCTGTGGGGCGGCTATGCGACCGGCTGGAAGCACCGCGCCGACCCGGCCGAGATCGAGCGGCGCGAGGCGATGCTCGAGCTGACCCGCCACGGCTGGGCGCTCGACAACCCGGCCTACCGCCAGATGTTCACCTCGCTCTATTTGCCCGGGGGCAGCGAGGAGCAGGAGGATTATTTCAACGACATGCAGCGCATGACCACCTCGGCCGAAAACGCCGTCGCGCTGCAACTGGTGTTCGCCGACATCAACGTCGGCGACCTCCTGGGCAAGGTC
Organism: Sphingomicrobium sp.; assembly: GCA_035491735.1. Lineage (GTDB taxonomy): Bacteria > Pseudomonadota > Alphaproteobacteria > Sphingomonadales > Sphingomonadaceae > Sphingomicrobium. The sequence goes on along the minus strand of DATJKE010000149.1, from coordinate 7,638 downwards.
ACCACCCCCACCCTGGTCGGCCACAGTACCCGCGACGCCGTAGTCCCCTTCTCCGCCGGCCGAGCCCTAGCCGCCCGCATCCCCGGCGCCCAGTTCATCGCCGTCGAAAGCCCCAACCACCTCCTGCTGGAAAGCGACCCGGGGTGGCCGAAATATGCGAGGATCGTGGAGGAGTTTCTTATATCATGAGCTGCCGAGCATAGCGGAAGGATTGCGCAGTAATCCCGACGCTATGTCGAAGAGGCGGCGAATGTCAGACGGCCTGCTCGCGAAGCGAGCCAGGACCGACGTCGGGAAGGGAGCGTAAACCATGCGGCACCATGGTGAGAGCGACCAGAGCGTGACGGGCCCCTGCTAAATGTAGACGAGTGCCTCCGTCAGGCGCCCCAGCCCTTAAAGAAGCGCCCCTGACACCCCATCTATGCTAAACGTGACGCGGGAGTGGCAAAGGAGTCGCTCATGTTCGGTAAAACCCTGGCCCTGATTTCGGCCCTCGCCCTCGCCTCCATCCCCGCCGCCGCCGAAGCCTGCGTCCTGGACGGCTCGCAGCCCGCCACCCGGCAAGCAAGCCTCCAGCCCGCCGCCACCCAAACCGGCGGCCAATCCTACGGCGATCGCAATCGTGGCGGTCCGTACGGCTTCTATAGCTACCCCAGCCACCGCCACATTGACGGCGGCGGTGCAGCCGGCTTGTCCACCCTGCCCGGCTCCGGCGGCGAGCGTGGCTCGACCTACTCCGACGGCTCTCACGGATCGGCCTATTACGGCCGCGACTATGGCGCGCCCTACCATGGCGGCGCCTATTATGACGGCGGGACCTACTATCGGGAGCGTCGGGACTGAGCCTGAAGCACCGAGCGCAGCCGAGCGATTGCGCAGCAATCGGAAGGCTGCGTCGAAGAGCTGCTGAAGGTCGGCCAGCAGGTCGGCAAAGCCGAACCCGACTGACGTCACGAATTTACTTCGTGACGGCCTCAGTACCCCATCAGCGCCAAAACCTCTTTCCGGCTCCGGTCATCCTCGCGAAACACGCCCATGATCCGGCTGGTGACCATCATCACCCCCGGCGTTTGTACCCCGCGCGCGGTCATGCAGGCGTGGCTCGCCTCGATCACCACCGCCACCCCCTTGGGCTTTAGGTGCTCGCAGATGCAGTCGGCGATTTCCGCGGTCAGCCGCTCCTGGACCTGCAGCCGCCGGGCATAGCCGTGCAGCACGCGGGCTAACTTGCTGATTCCAACCACTTTATCGCGCGGCAGATAGGCGATCGACGCCTTGCCGATGATCGGCGCGAGGTGGTGTTCGCAATGGCTCTGGAACGGAATGTCCTTCAGTAGCACGATCTCGTCATAGCCGCCGACCTCGTCGAAGGTCCGCGCCAGGTGCACCGCCGGATCCTCGTCATAGCCCTTGGCATATTCCTTCCACGCCCGCGCCACCCGCTTCGGCGTATCGAGCAGCCCTTCGCGCTCCGGATCGTCACCGGCCCAGCGGATCAGCGTCCTGACCGCCTCCTCGACCTCCGCCGGCACCGCCACCTTGGGCGCTCCGCTGACCAGGTCACCGTCTTCAGGACTGCACGGCATCGCTCAATTCCTTGGCTATGTCTTCGGCCACCGCCGCGACTTGCCCCCTGATATCGGGGACCGCGGTGATTTCCCAATATCTTCCTTTGGTAAGCGGTCCCAGCGCCCAGGCGCGGTCCACGCCTTCGATCCGCGACCCCTGATCGACCGCCAGCCCCAAGTCGAGCGCGTCGGGTTTCGCGAGCCCCGCCTCGAACAGGCTGGCGAGCAGCGGGTCCTTGCTGTGAGCAATCGATCCCAACGGCCCGGTGCAATTCACCGCCAGCACGAATTTGTGATCGTCAACCTGCCGCTTGCCGCGGCGCAGGATCGAAACGTCGAGCTTATTGTCCTTGACCCACATGTCGGTCACCCGCCCGGCGACTATCTCCAGCCGGCCGATCTGGACCAGCCGCTTGATCCGCCCGCCGACCTCCGGTGCGATCCGGTGGCGGTGAACATCCCACCATGGCCGGGCATGGCGCAGGAAGCGCTTCTGGTCCGCCTCGCTCAAACCTTGCCACAGCGCCTGGCTGTGCGGCCGCAGGCTATCCACCGCCGCGCGCCAGCCAACCGCCGCGCCGCGGTCGAGAAGCCAGCGCCACAGGCGCCGCAATGACTTGGGCAGCTCCTCCAGCGTGACCGGCGCGGTGCCATGGTCGGCATGAGGCCGCGGTGCCTGGCCGCGCCGCGACACGGCGGTGATCCGACCGCGGAGCCGCACTTCGTCCAGCGTCAAAACCATGTCGACCATGGTGAGGCCGGTACCGATCAGCAGCACGTCCCCGCCGGTCGCGGCCGCCCGGACGATCGCCGCTCGCCCCTCCTCGCTCCACGGGTCGTTTACGAAGAATTTCTCGTCGACGCCGCGCGCGAAGGCCGGTGCCTCCGGCGCCTGGTTGCCTTGCGCCAACGCCAGCGCCGCTCCCTCGACCCGCGATCCGTCGGCTAGCCTCACCGACCAGCCCTCACCATCGCGCTCGGCGGCCACTGCATCCTTCTGGACGATGGTTACCCGTCCGCTCGCTACGGCTTCGTTCAGGATCTTCTTGAGATATTCGCCGTATCGGCGCCGCGGCACGAACTCGTGCGGCTCATAGCCTTCCCGCGCCACTTCCGAAGCGAAGTGCCCTGGCTCGTCGGCCCAGGCTCCCATCCGCCCAGCCGGCACGTTGAGGAGATGCGCTGCTTCTTCGGTCGAATAGGCGGTGCCGCGGCCCGGCCGGCCGCGGCCCTCGATCAGGGTGCTGCCAATGCCGCGCCGGGCCAGCTCCGCTGCCAGCATCGTCCCGGAAAAGCCGCCGCCAACGACGATAACGTCGGCGCTTCGGTCAGCCTCCATGCGCGTCAAATCTCATAGTCGGGCCAGGCGTTGGGATTGGCGGCCCCCGCCTTACGTTTGACCATATGGTCGTGGAGGCTCTGGACAGTCCGGCCCGCGGTCTCGGTGAACAGTGCCGGCACCGCCGCGTGGACGATGCAGGCAAGGCCCGCGCCGACCATCCTGGCGCCGATCACCACCGCGCCAGAGCCATGCTCAGCCCAGCTCATCCCGAGCGATTTGGGATGGTCCTGGAACAGCCTCCCGATCATCGCTTTTTCTTCCTTCTTTTCAAACACATATGGTGGCCCCGGCAGGACTCGAACCTGCGACCTTTGGTTTAGGAAACCACTGCTCTATCCTGCTGAGCTACGGAGCCTTTCCGCGTCCCCTAGGGTAGCGGAGCGCTCGAATCAATTCGCCAGCGACGTGCTCAATAGCCGCGGTAGTAGCGTTGCCCGTAATAGGGCCGGTGCGGATAGAAGCCATAAGCCCGGTAGCCGTAGCCATAGACCGGCGGTGGTGGATATGGCGCGTAGCCATAGCCCGGGTAAGCGTAGCCGTATCCTGATTGGGGGTAGGCGTAGCCGTAACGTGGATAGGCATGGCCGTAGCCGGAGCCGTAGCTGTAGCCATAGCCGTTTGGCGGGTAACCATAGCCATAGGGCGAATGGCCATAATGGTTGCCATGGTATCCGCCGGCCAGCCCGTAGCCGATTGCCAGGCCGACGACGCCGCCCACGACGGCCGCGACCACTTCATCATCATTATCGTGATGGTGGTGGTGATGGCCGTAATAGCCATAATATTGAGCATTGGCCGGAGAGGCGGCCAGAGTGGCCAGGGCCGCTATTCCTGCAAGCAAGTCGAGGCGCATCGTTTCGTTCCTCTAATGAGGCGAAGCAGCGCCTTTAGGGCTTTGGCAAAGTTCGTATATCCGCTGAACTACCTAGGCGGTTGGGTTTGGACCCTCGGAATTTCCCGGCGGTGCTGGTGGACCGGAATGCGGGCCCGCACTTCGGCAATTCGGCCGAGGTCGATGTCGGCGAAACCTAGCCCCGGCGCGCCATTCATCTCCATCGAAATATCGCCCCAGGGGTCCGCCACCAAGCTGTGACCGTAGGTATCCCGACCATCTTCGTGATGACCGGCCTGGGCGGCAGCGACAATGAACAGCTCCGCTTCAATCGCCCTGGCCCGCATCAGTACATGCCAGTGCGCCCGTCCCGTCGGTACCGTGAAGGCCGCCGGCACGGCGATGACCTCCGCCCTCGCATCGCTCAACCGCTGAAACAGCTCCGGGAAGCGAAGGTCGTAGCAAATCGTCAGACCGAGCTTGCCGACTGGTGTACCGGGCACCACGACTGCCTCGGTGCCGCCCTCGTACATGGCGGACTCGCGCCAGCTCTCACCAGTTGGAAGATCGACATCGAACAGGTGGATCTTGTCGTAGCGCCCTCGGACCTCGCCTCGGTCGTCGATAACGAAACCGCGATTGGTGAGCTTTCCGCCGCTGCCCCTCAACGCCAGCGATCCGAGATGGACCCAGATGCCGGCTTCCCGCGCGGCCGTCCGGACAGCCTGCAGCACTTCGTCTTCTTCCTCGATGCGGGCTTTGCTTAAGGCCCGCTCGCGGTCTCGGTCGAGCATGCCGGACATTTCCGGCGTGAACAGCATGGCCGCACCGCCATTCGCCGCCTCGCGCACGGCAACGACCAGTCGTTCAGCGTTGGCGGCGGGTTCGATCCCGCTTTGGGCCTGATATAGAGCGATCCGCACCGAACTCATGCGGCCAGCAATTCGTCCAGCTTGCCCTGGTATTCGAGCGCCATTAGCTCGTCACATCCGCCAACATGGCGACCGTTGATGAAAATCTGCGGCACCGTCATCCGCCCGCCGGCGCGATCGACCATCTCGGCCTTTTTCACCCCGCCGAGATCGACCGAATATTCTTCGTAAGGCACCTTCTTCATCTCAAGTAGCTTCTTCGCCCGAAAGCAAAAGCCGCATGTCAGCTTGGTATAAATCTCAACCTTGGGCAAACTGAACTCCTTCCTCTCCCGCCATTCGCCGCTTTAACGCATGAGCTGTGCCGGGCGAACCACCCGGGCCCAGCAAATCAACTCGATCCTGGTTGCGCCAGCTCGCCGCAGCACTCTGGCGCAGGCTTCCGCAGTGCTCCCGCTGGTCAGGACGTCGTCGATCAATATGACCGTCCTGCCTTTCAACCCGCGTGAATCGGCAACCTCGAATGCTCCGGCCACAGCTTTACGCCGCTGGCCATGACTCATTCCCTTCAGCGGCTTGGTTCGCCGGGTCCGCCGCAACGCCCCTTGATCGACTGGCAATCCCCAGCGGCAGGCCAATTCCCGCGCCACCAGGCCGGATTGGTTAAAGCCCCTGTGCCACAATCGCCAGCGGTGCAGTGGAACCGGCACGACGATGGCATCGCGGCACCATTCGCCCTTCAGCGGCGCCATGTAGCGGGCCATGGTTCGCGCCAATGCGATCTTCCTGCCATATTTCAGGCGAAGCGCGACCGACCGCGGGATTTCGTCATAAGCTACTGCCGCACGAATTCGATCAAGCTTTGGAGGATATGCCAGGCACCGGCCGCAGGTTTCAGCCTCGGTTCCAGCCAGCGGCAGTCCGCAATGCTGGCAGCCGCTGTTGCCCAGCCATTCCAGTCGCCGCCAACATGTGGGGCAAAAGCTTCCCACCTCCTCGTTGATTTCGCCGCAGCCCGCACATCTCGGCGGCAACGCAAAATCGAGCAGCAGATTTCCAAGCCCCCGGACCGGGCGCCACATTGCGCTTGCCATCACCCCTTGTCGCGCGAGGCGGCCCGCCGCACAAGCGGCGCCGTGCCCCCAGATCTATTCGATCGCGAGCTTCGCTCCCTGCGCCGTGACCGTGCGGCGCGGATTGGACCGGAACTGGTGTTGTACGATCGAGCCTTTGAGGAATGCCTCGACAGGTTGCGCGACATCCCGCGCCACTTTGACCGGGCCTTGCTGCTCGGCTGCCCCTCCCCGGATTGGCCTTCGCGGCTTTCCGCGATCGTTCGAACGCTTGACGTTGCGGATCCGGGCGCCCTGTTCGCGGAGCGGACCCGAGGCCGGCAGGTCGAAGAGGATCGCGACGACTTCGGTATTGACCGATATGACCTCTGTATTGCGATCGGGACGCTGGATAGCGTCAACGACCTGCCGGTCGCGCTGCGCCTGGTTGGCCGGTCACTCAAGCGGGACGCTCCGCTGATTGGCGCAATCGCCGGTGGCAACAGCTTGCCGGCGCTCCGCGCTGCTCTCATTGAGGCTGGCCGCTACGAAGGGCGCATTTTCGCCCGGACCCATCCGAGGATCGACCCTGGAACGCTGGCGCAATTGCTAACGTCGGCGGACTTCAGCATGCCGGTGGTCGACGTGGATCGCGTCAGGCTTCGCTACGACGATCTCGATGCGCTGGTCCGCGATCTACGCGCCATGGGCGCGACGTCGGTCCTGGCGCAACGTCCACCGCCGATGTCCAAGTCTGAATTGCAACGTGCCCGGCAGGCTTTTGCTGCGCGGGGGACTGGCGACCGCTCGGAGGAAATATTGGAAATTCTCCATTTCCTCGCCTGGACAAAATAATCGAGGGAAGCGGCGAATTAACCCCTTTCCACCAATCAATTCTTAATCGTTTCGGTCTTAAAACCGCCTCGTGGACCAGGACCAGAGGAGGGTAGCGTGCTCGCTGTCCGAACAAAGGGTCGTATGCTTCGCTCGGACAAGCGTGGCGCGACCGCAATTGAATATGGGTTGATTGCGGCACTGATTGCAGTTGCCGCGATTGGCGGAATGAGCAAGCTTGGTGGCGGCTCCACTGGCATGTGGGGCAAACTTGACCAGAAGGTTGAGGACGCCTCGAACTAAGCTCGCCGAGTTCCGTAGACCACCAGCTTAACCTTCTGGCCAGGGACCAGCGGGCTGTTCGCCGCGAGCCCGTTCAACGCCAGGAATCTATCCACCCGAAAATCACGATAAGCCATCCGATTGCCAAGCGACTGTATCGTGTCGCCCCTGGTCACCGTCACGATATCGATCACTCTTGGCCGGATCGCCGCGGCTTCGGCCGGGCTAATCCTGCGAAATGAGTCAACCATCGATGCGAATGGCGCCAGACCCTGTCCGGCCCGGGTCAGCGTGAGAAAGTGATAGATGGTGTTCTGGTCCCATTGATAGGCAAAGACGCCAACATCCAGCCCGCCCGAGGAGGTGTTTGCCCGGCCCACGACATAGGTCGCCGGGATGCCATTCACCGTGGTCCGCTGCATCGGACCGAGCTGCAGCTGGACACGGCCTTCGGTGAGTTGCTGCAGCACCCGAGAAACATAGTCTTCCATCCGGCCATTGAACTGGCCGCCCCTGAATTCGGCTTGCCCGGCCGAGCCCTGGATCGAGACTCTACGCGTGCTGTTCTGCATCAGGAAACCGGTCGGAACAGCGAAGGTGAGATGCAGGTCGGGGTGGGTGAAGATCCTGCCGTCAATGACCCCTTGGGCGGGGTCGTCGTCGACTATCATCCCCTTGATTTGCGCAAGATACGCATCGCGATTGCGAAGACCGTTCCCGGCCCTTCCGGTTTGCCGCGCGATTTGGGTCGCCTGGGCGGCGCGGTGTTCGCTTAAAGGATGGGTGCTTGCCCATTCCGGCGTCGAGCGATTCTGGTCGCCCTGAATGCGCGCCTCGAGTGCGGTCGCCTGGGCGA
>DATJKE010000148.1:0-16427 GCA_035491735.1 Sphingomicrobium sp. | reverse complement strand
GATCAGCGACATCGATGAGAGCAAAGCGCCGCTGCTCGATCATTTGATCGAGCTTCGCCGGCGCCTGCTGTGGTGCGTCGCAGCGATCGCGGCGGCCTTTTTCACCTGCCTTTATTTCGCCAAGCCTATCTTCGCTGTCCTTGTCCAGCCACTGCTGGCGGCCGGGCAGGGCAAGTTGATCTACACCGACATTTTCGAAGCCTTCTTTGTCGAGGTGAAAGTCGCCTTCTTCGCTGCGCTGATGATCAGCTTTCCAGTGGTCTCTACCCAGCTGTGGCGCTTCATCGCACCGGGGCTCTACGCCAAGGAAAAGAAGGCGTTCCTGCCCTTCCTTGTGATGACGCCGTTCTTCTTCGTCGCCGGCGCCTCCTTCGCCTATTTCGTCGCCATGCCCTGGGCGCTGAAGTTCCTGCTCGGGTTCGAGGGCAATGTAGGGGGCGTCCAGCAGGAGGCGCTGCCGGCGATCGGCAACTATCTCAATTTCTCGACCCGATTCCTGTTCGGCTTTGGAGTCGCATTCCTGACCCCCGTCCTATTAATGGTACTGGAGCGGGCCGGGATCGTTACCCGCGAGCAGCTGGCCAAGTCACGCCGCTACGCGATCGTCATCTCCGCTGCGGTATCAGCGGTGCTCACGCCGCCCGACGTCGTTTCGATGCTGCTGCTGCTGGTGCCGCTATACGGCCTTTATGAATTCGCCATCCTGGCCATCCGCCTCACGCATTGGCGCGCCGCGAAACGGGCCCAGGCCACGGCTTCAAATGCTGAGGGCAAAAATGTGGGCCCGAATACGCCACCGGGGGGGGGGAGGGTTGGCGAATCCGGGCCCATTTCGTCGGATAGCGAGAGCGGGGGGGCAAAAGGTCACTATCCGGAAGGTTAAACGTCCTCTTTTCCGACTCGGTTCCCGTCGATGTAAAATTTTTCAACAGCTCATCGCATTTTCCAGCCGATAGCGGGTCAGGCGTCAGGGAAAATGGGCAGGGTGACGACGTAACGGCCAAGTTTGCGATCGAGCGGCGAGCGCAACTGGCGGGCCAAGCCCTCGACGATCCGCTCAAACTGGTTCTTGGCAATGTCGCTGGGATCGCCTTCCGGAACCAGCACTGAAGAAGCAATCGCCAAGGTGGCGGTAAGATCGCCTTCCCGCCGAAGCTGGATTTCCACCGAATCCTCCGGGTGCCGAAGCATGGCGAATTCGACGATCTCGGTGATCAGAAACGCAGCGGCGACGGCGACGTCCTGAGTGGTGGAGGGAGCATCAAGGTCGAGCTCGATGCGCATTCCACGCGCTTCGACCGGCGCGCTGGAGCGGAGGTCGGCGGCAAGCTCCGTCAGCAAGGGACGGAGCGCGATCCCCCGATTCTCTTCAAGTTCGGCATAATGGTGACGGTGAACGACGGACAGCGCATCGACCCGGCGGCCGATAGCCGAGTAGGCAGCCTTGGCTTCCGGCTTTGCTGCGCTGCGCCCGTGAATGCTGAGCAGCGAGGCGACGACCTGGAGATTGTTCTTGACCCGATGGTGAACTTCGCGAACCAGCCGCCGCTGTCCATCCAGCGCATCTAGCGCCTCGCGCTCCGCACCCTCGATCCGGCCGACTGCCCGTTCGAAGGCACTGGACAAATCCTCAATCTCCGACGCAACCCCAAATTTGTTCGGAAGGTCCAGGCCGCCGGTGTCGGGCTGATATTCGGTCACCGCGCGCTGCAACCGGGCGAGGGGCGCCAGTAGCAGGCGCCGAACCAGCATCCAGCTTAGCAAGGTCGCCGCGACCCACATCAGCAGGGGTAGCAGCAAGACGATAAGGTCGAGCAACGTCGTCCGTTCGATCGCGGTTACAGTTCGTAGCTGAACCTGGCCGCCGGCGAGATCGTAGCGCCGGTCGCGCGCCTGCGATCGGAGTTCCCGACCGATCGGTGCAGTTATGACCGGCATTTCGTTCGCGCCGTCGGTGATCGTCAGCTGCTTTAGGCCATCCGTGGCATCATCAGCTGCTTGGCGCAGTTCGTCACGCGTCAACACGCCGGTGGCGTTGCCACCGATCAGCCCAACCCGATAAACCAGCAATTGCTGCGGCGAGACCCACAATTTGATGTCGCCAGGGGCAACAAGCAGGTCATCCCGCTCCGGCTTATACTGCCCATGGCTACAGACCGTCCGGCCATCGGGGTCGCGTATCCGGAACTGGCGCGCGACGGCAGGGGCAATGGCCAGGGTTCGGGCGGCAGTCTCGCAGGGATCAGTAACCCTCGACGCGAGTGCTCCGTTGGCCGCGACGCGTAGCGCCAGTGCGTTTCGTGCCAACAAGCTTTCGATTGCCTGAAACGCCGCCGAGCCCTGCTGGTCGGCGCGTTGGACCAGGGCGGTATTGGTTTCCCGAAGGTTTTGCTGGGTGAACCAGGCAAGCACCAGGCCAAGCGGCAACAGCGCAGCGGTCAACAGCAGCAACAGGATCGCGCCGGTCGGCCAGCGATCGAAAAGGGACCGGCGTTCCATCAGGTCGCGGTCCAGGCGCCCTTGTCAGTCCAGTTTACGCAACAGGTCCAGAAAGTCTCGCGGCACTTCTTCGCGAAGCATGTCGTCATAGACGGTGCGAAGCGCTCGCCCCACCGTTCCGGCGCGGTCCTTGCGAGATTTCCTGTCGGGGCTTCCCGGTTCGGTCGAACCACGGCCGCCGTTGGCTTTTGTGCTCCCACTCAAACTCTCGTCCCCCTCGAGCGCAAGCATTTGCGCCGGATCCTTTCACAAATGATACGCGGCGCACAGCCAACCGCCACCCCGGAGGTACTGGGGGAGGCAAACGCACCTATCGGCCTCTAGCGCCGCTCGTCAATCGACGAACGAGAGACAGTGCCGAATTGGGAGAGGAAACCAAATCGCCAATGCTTTGTTCCAACTCTCGCAAACTTGGGGCGAAGGGTGTTGCGCTGCTGTAACGGCGCGGTCCAACGATCGACAGGGTTGCGCCAACTATGCGTCCCGCTCACAACGGGACCGAAATAATCTAAGGCTGCAAGGGGAGTCACCGTTTATGTCGCTGGGCCAGGAACTCGCTCCGCACCTTCCTTTCCTCCGCCGCTATGCGCGCGCCTTGACCGGCAGCCAGGCGCATGGCGACGCCTTCGTTCGGGCGGCGTTGGAAACGATCGTTGCCAAACCGGACGAATTTCCGCGAGACGTCGATCCGCGGCTGGGACTGTACAAAATATTCCACGCCATCTGGTCGACCGCCAATGTGGAGGAAGGCGAAGAACCGTCGCTCGCAATCGACGGCGCCGAGGGCATTGCCCAGGCGCGGCTGTCGCGGATTACGCCGCTGTCGCGGCAGGCGCTTCTGCTTACCAGCCTGGAGGGCTTTTCACGCGAAGACACCGCCTATCTGATCGATGCATCTGCGGACGACGTCGACAGCCTGGTGGCGGAAGCGATGGCGGAGATCGAACGGCAAACTCACGCCGACGTGCTGATCATCGAGGACGAGCCGATCATTGCCATGGATATTGAATCAATCGTTCGCGACCTCGGGCATAATGTGACTGGCGTGGCAGTGACTCGCGACGAGGCAATTGCCCAGGCCCGCAAGTCTCCGCCGGGGCTGGTGCTGGCTGACATCCAGCTGGCCGACGACAGCAGCGGTATCGACGCGGTCAAAGACATTCTGTCGGAATTTTCGGTGCCGGTGATTTTCATCACCGCCTTCCCCGAGCGGCTGCTGACTGGAACCCGGCCGGAGCCGACTTTCCTCATCACCAAGCCGTTCCAGCGCTCGACGGTGAAGGCCGCAATCAGCCAGGCGCTGTTTTTCGACGCAGCCACGGTTCCGGCCGCGTAACTTGGAACAGCTTTCGCCCCTGCGTCGTTAGGCTTGCAAAACAATTCCATCGACAGGGGTTTGAATGACGGACGCAACGCCCGAACGATTGACCGCCACCGAAGCCAGGGCGGGAGTGACGCCCCATGTCACGCGAGTCGTGCTTGGGGTTGGCCTGCTTTTGGTCATCGGGATCTTCGCGCTGATATTGTTGATCGCGCGTTGAGCCCATACATAAATGTGTAGCAACGATGCGTATCATCAGGCGGGTGCGGACAAGACCGCCGAAGTCCAGACGGGGCGGATTTCATTGAGCGACGACGAAGACCATGATGTGGAGATCGAGCGCCCTGAGCCGGTGCCCTTGCCCGATGATGAGTTCAAGGAACAGCTTGGGCAGGTCATCCCGCACCTTCGCGCTTTCGGCCGCTCGCTGTCCGGGAGTCGCGACCTGGCCGATGACCTGGTCCAGGAAACGCTGCTAAAGGCCTGGGCGGCGCGCAAGAGATTCCAGGCCGGGACCAACATGCGGGCCTGGACCTTCATCATCCTCCGCAACCTGTTCTTGAGCCAGATGCGCCGGGCCCGATTCAAGGGCGAATGGGACGATATCACTGCGTCGAAGATACTGGCAGCTCCGGCGAGCCAGGACCGGCATGTAGAGCTGGGCGACATGCAGCGGGCACTGCTTCACCTGCCACAACCGCAGCGCGAGGCGCTGATCCTGGTCGGAGCCGGCGGCTTCGCCTACGAAGAGGCGGCGGAGATTTGCGGCTGTGCGGTCGGCACGATCAAGAGCCGGGTGGCCCGGGGACGAGTCGCGCTCGAGGCGCTGTTGAGCGGCGGCAAGTTGCCGTCCCGGCGTCAGCATAAGACCGATCCGGACAAATCGGCGCTGCAGGAAATCATGAGCGAAGTCGACGAGCTCAGCCGCGATCGCGGCTAGACCTCAGCTGAGATTCCGCACCAGTTCCTCGAATTTACGCTGGGTCTCATCGGCGGGCACCTCGAAGGCACGCCGAAGCGCGGCCGCAAGACCTGCTTGAGTCGGAGAAAGATCGGTCCAGTTCGGCATGTAGCTCATTGAACCATTCGTCCTCGACGAGGTGGGACTTTCCATGTCCATCACCTTATCCAATGCATGAAGGGGCCGTGCGGTTTCGCGACTCGTCGAATTTGGCCTAGGTCTGTCGCATGGCGTCGACCTTGATCTCATCTCACCGCATGGATGCGCTCGAGCGGGCGATGGCCCATGCGCCATTCCTGTCCGCCGCGGCGAAAGCATTTCCCGCCCTCGCCACGACATTTCTGGACGAGGGCAGCGAAGCGGCCGTCGCTCGGGCTCTGGCGCTGGACGGCGAGACGGTCGGCGAGAGATGGCGGCGGCGGCGGCATGGCTTGGCGCTGACAGTGGCGCTTGCGGACCTGAGCGGTGAGCGGCCGCTCGAGTGGGTCACAGCGACGCTTTCCGACTTTGCCGATGCAGCAATGGACGAGGCGCTCAAGGCGGCGATGCTCGAGCGCATGCCCGACGAAGAGCCGAGGGGCCTTGCCATCCTCGCACTGGGCAAGCTCGGCAGCGGCGAGCTCAACTACTCGTCCGACGTCGACCTGCTCCTACTGTTCGATCCCGAACAGCTGCCGAGGCGGCCGCGCGACGAACCCGGCGAAGCGGCAGTCCGCTACAGCCGGCGGTTCATCGAACTGATCCAGCAGCGGACTCATGACGGCTATGTCGCCAGGGTCGATATGCGCCTGAGGCCGTCGCCGGAAGTGACCCCGATCGCCCTGCCTGTCGATGCCGCGATCAGCTATTACGAAAGCTCTGCGCTGCCGTGGGAGCGTGCGGCTTTCATTCGCGCCCGAGCCGCCGCCGGCGACATCCAGCTCGGCAACAGGTTCCTAAGCGAAATCAAGCCATTCATCTGGCGGCGCGCGCTCGACTTCGGGGCTATCCAGGAAATCCGCGACATCAGCCTCCGGATCCGCGATCATTATGCCCAGGGGCAGGCATTTGGCCCCGGTTTTGACTTGAAGCGCGGACGCGGAGGGATTCGCGAGGCCGAATTCTTCACCCAGGTACAGCAATTGGTCCATGGCGGGCGCGAGGCGGAACTTCGCGCACCAGCCACGCTCGACGCGCTAGGCGCGCTCGCCGAGGCAGGCCGCCTCGAGGCCGACGTGGCGGGCCACATCGCCGACGCCTATCGCGCGCTGAGAACTGTCGAGCATCGCATTCAAATGATCGATGACCGGCAGGAGCATCGCCTGCCGACCGACGCCGCTGCATTGGAAGGAGTGGCGAAGCTCGATGGGCGGCAGAGCGCCGACGAGTTGCTGGCCATGCTGGCGCCGCATGTCGAAGCGGTCGGAGTCCAGTTCGACGGATTGGTCTCGGATCGCGAGGAGCGGCTATCCAACGACCCCGACATCCTCCGGCGGGAGCTCGCCGCGATGGGATTTGGCGAGGTCGAGGAAGCTTTCCGCCGGATTGGCGACTGGCGATCTGGCCGCGCACGGTCGCTGCGTTCGCCGGCGGCGCTGTCGGCGTTTGAGGGGATGCTGCCGACGTTGATGAGAGCAGTCGCCGCAGGTCCGGAGCCGGTCAGCGCCCTCAACCGCTTCGGCGACATAATCGACAAGCTGTCGAGCGGCGTGAACCTATACCGGCTGCTCGGCGCCCGCCCGAAATTGGCCGATCTGCTGGCGTTGATCCTCGCTCATGCGCCTCCATTGGCCGAGCAGCTGGGCCGGCGGCCAACCCTGCTTGACGGTCTGATCGACGAGTCCAGCTTTGCGCCGCCGCCCGACGCCCAGGCGCTGGCCGACCGCTTCCTCACGGTGGTCCGCGACGAACCTTTCGACATGGCGCTTGATCGTATCCGAAGAATGGTCGGCGAACGACGCTTTGCGCTGGGTGTCCAGCTGCTCGCCGCACACCGCGACCCGATCCTCATTGCCGAGGGCTATAGCGACCTCGCCGAGGCGGCGATCGTCGCCCTTGCCGAAACCGTCGCTCGGGAATTCGAGCGCACTCACGGGCGTGTGCCGGGCGCGGAATTGGTGGTGCTCGGGCTCGGCAGGCTGGGCGGCCGAGCCCTGACCCACGCCAGCGACCTCGATCTTATCTATTTGTTCGACGCGCCAGCGGGCGCCCAGTCGGACGGTCCCAAGGCGTTGCCTGCGACGGATTACTACAACCGGCTGGCGAGCCGTATCGGTGCCGCGCTCGGCACGCCCACGGCGGCAGGCCCGCTTTACGACGTCGACACACGGCTGCGGCCCCAGGGGGCGCAAGGGATGCTCGCCGTCAGCCTGGCGTCGTTCGACCAGTATCAGCGTCACGAGGCATGGACTTGGGAACATATGGCCCTGTGCCGGGCGAGGCCGCTGACCGGGTCGGAAGCGGCCAGGGCAAAGGTTCGGGCCCTAATTTGCGATATCCTGGCTACGCCCGCGGATCCGGCCCGTATCCGTGCCGACGCGGCGGCGATGCGGGAGGAAATGGCGCGCCACAAACCGCCAGCCGGCCCACTCGACATCAAGCTGGGGCCGGGTGGCCTGGTCGACCTGGAGTTCGCAGTCCACACTCTTCAACTCACCACTCACATCGGGCTCGACCCGCGCCTTGAGGTGGCGATCGAGGCATTGGTCAAAGCTGGCTTGATCGACGAGGGCAGCGATCCCGACCTTCGGCTCCTGTCGCGAATGCTGGTTGTGCTTCGGCTGGTCAGCGCCCGGGCCATGGAGCCGGCCGAGCAATCTCAGGAATTGGTGGCGACGTTGTGCGGCTATCCGGATTGGCCGGCGCTGCTTGCGGCGGCCGAGCAGGCCCGGCAAAGGGTCGCGGCGCGATGGGCCACGGTGAAAGGGAACGACGAATGATCAATGAGGGCGACGAGGTTCCGGCCTTGAAAACCAGGCTCAGCGACGGGACCGACCTTGACCTGTCAACGCCAGGTGGACCGCTGGTGCTCTATTTCTATCCCAAGGACGACACATCGGGATGCACCCGCGAAGCGCAGGACTTTACCGCGCTGGCCGGCGATTTTGCCAAGGCCGGGGTCAGAGTGGTCGGCTTGTCGCGCGACCCGATGAAGAAGCACGACAAGTTCATCGCCAAATATGAGCTGAAGGTCCCGCTCGCCTCGGACGAGGACGGGGCGATCAGCGCTGCCTTCGGCACCTGGGTCGAAAAGTCGATGTACGGCCGCAAATATATGGGAATGGAGCGCTCCACCTTCCTGATCGGGAAGGAAGGGCGGGTTGAAAGGGCATGGCGCAAGGTCAAGGTGCCCGGCCATGCCGAGGAAGTGCTGAAGGCGGCTAAGTCGCAATAAGAACTGGGGCGGACGCTAAAGGAGGGAAGACGTCCGCCCGCGGGGCAATTGAGCGCATACGCTGCGCGCGCCCTTAAAGCGGTGGCTGGGGGCCACCGGAGGGCGAAACGCATTTCGCGCCGAATCGCTGCATTTCAGGGAAATTTGGGCCGCGCCGCAGGGGGCGCTAGCCGAGCATCTTGAGCACGGCGGCGTAGGCCAACGGGTCGCGCGCCGGCAGCGCGGCAGACCTCAGCGCAAGCTGATCGCCAGGTTTCTGGGCTCTTGGTTTCTTGATTGTCTTCATCATTGTTCAACTGGCGGCACAGCCGCCTTCATCAATTCCAGTTTCTGCCGATTGCGTTCCGCCAAGGAGGCCCGCTCGGCCAATTGTGTCCAGGCCGCTTCCGAACGGCGGCAACGGTCCCTTATGTTGGACAGCGTTGCCGCCTCGGCATCTTCGCGCGCCTGTTCCACCCTATCGAGGTAGAATTTCAGCGTGTTGGAAAGTGCCATGCCGGAAGGTGCTTACTGCGCTTGCGGCGCGGTTTGGTCTTCAAGCTTGAGGTTGACCGCGCTCATCTTGCCGCGGCGATCCTGCTCCATGTCAAAGGAGAGGCGCTGGTCCTGGCGAAGTGTCTGCAGGCCAGCTCGCTCGACCGCGGAGATGTGGACGAACGCGTCGCCGTCGCCAGTGTCGGGCTGGATGAACCCATAGCCCTTGGCGTCGTTGAAAAATTTTACGGTGCCGATTGGCATATCAATATTCCTTCTATGGCGGAGCCCGAACGTCGGATTCCGGGTGCTAAGAGCTGCGAGATAGAAGGAAAGAGGAGCCGCAAAGCGCCAAAGACCGTCAATTTGCGACTGGTAGCCAAGGTCATATAGACGAATTTCGGGCAAATGTAACCCGTGATCTAAAATAATCCGAGGAGTTAGGAATAGTTAGGAGCATGTGTTACAAATGAAAAACCGCGCTTTATTCCTCTGTAGGCTGTGCGCGGCAGAGAGACGAAATTGTGCTCCCGCTTACTGTATCGGAGCCAATTATGGACCTCAATTATCTATATCAGCGATATATTGTTTCGCTTCAATTGTCCGACAAGGCGGCCTGCACTAGCTCGCGGGTAGCGCATCGCAAGCTAGCGGAAGGCTATGCAGCGCGGATTGCCGACGCCAAGCTGTACGGCACCGGGGTGCCAGCCCAATGATGGTTCAAGCCGCCGGCATCATCGAACGCGCCTTCCAACTTGCGCTGCAGTTGGCGACCGTCGAGGACATCCGTGTCCAGCTCAGGAAAGAAGGCTATTCCTACGTCGATGCCCATCTGATGGGACGCAAGATCCGCTCCGACCTGGTCAAGATCATCAGGCAAGCCGCCTAGGCCGCCGAGACCCGCCCGATCAGGCGCCTCGCCAGCCACAGCTCGCAAACACAGGGATGCTTGAACGCGCGCACCGCGTCGAGAGCTGCGTCGTCGTCCGCCGCTTGCATATCTACCGATGATTCGAATTTTCCGGACAAATCCAGCTTGTAGAGCCGATATGTCGGCATAACGCGTCGTCCTACTGAAAACTTGTGGTAGGGGGCGACCGGACACTTGGCGAGTGAATTCCGTTGCTTTGGCCAAAGGCCTCGCATTTCTCTCCACAGACTTATCCACAGCTATTTTGAATATGACCGAGTCGGCGTGAAAAAAGGGCTTGCGGAGTCCGGTGGGGCCGCTAGCTTGAACTCGTGGATCGGGTCTTCGGATCCGAAACATGGGAACCCTGCCAGGTCAAACTGGCGGGGTTTACCATTTCTGGGTTCCGCGATTTTTGCGTCGAGCCGCTTCAAGTCATTTTCCCACTTTGCTTGCGGTACGCGCGCCCTCGGTGCTAGCGGCCCATGAAACCCGTTTCATGCGAGGACGCTCGTGGCCGAATTCTTCCTGCCCAAGAACAGCAAGATCAAGAAGGGCCGTGCCCACCGGGCCGAAGAGGGCAAGCGGCTCAAGAAATTCAAAGTCTACCGCTACGATCCCGACACGGGCCAGAACCCGCGTTACGACAATTACACCATCGATCTCGACAAGTGCGGGCCAATGGTTCTCGACGCGATCATCAAGATCAAGAATGAGATCGACCCGACGCTGACCTTCCGCCGCTCCTGCCGCGAAGGGATTTGCGGCTCCTGCGCGATGAACATGGACGGCAAGAACGGCCTCGCCTGCACGACCGCGATCGAGGACATCAGGGGCGAGGTCCGGATTACTCCGCTGCCGCACATGGATGTAGTCAAGGACCTGGTCCCCGACATGACCCATTTCTACGCACAATATGCCTCGATCCAGCCCTGGCTGAAGAGCGCTTCGCCTGAGCCGTCGGGCAAGGAGCGACTGCAGTCGCCCGACGACCGGGCCAAGCTCGACGGGCTCTACGAGTGCATCCTTTGCGCCTGCTGTTCGACCAGCTGCCCCAGCTATTGGTGGAACGCCGACAAGTTCTTGGGCCCCGCGATCCTGCTTCAAGCCTATCGCTGGCTGGCTGACAGCCGCGACGAGGCGACCGGCGAGCGGCTTGACCAGCTTGAGGACCCGTTCCGGCTCTATCGCTGCCACACCATCATGAACTGCGCCAACGTCTGCCCCAAAGGGCTGAACCCGGCCAAGGCGATCGCCGAGACCAAGAAGCTGATCGCGGAGCGGGCTGCTTGAACGACCAGACATCGCGCCTGCCCAATGGCGCTCGCGAGGATCCGGAAAACCCCGGCTGGTACAGCTGGGGCGACTTCCCACGCGGTTCATTTGCCTCCCAGACCGGGCGCCTGCTGTTCAAACCAGACGGCGAGGGGCAGGCGCTGTGTCGCATGACCCCGACGGAGGCCCATATGAACATGGGCGGGTCGATCCATGGCGGGGCCGTGATGAGCTTCATCGACATGAGCCTATTCGCTGGAGGACGCTGCGCCGGCATGGCCGAGGGCCATTATGTCACTCTCGATTGCCATACGCGGTTCGTCGCCCGCGGGCGCGTCGGCCTGCCGCTCGATGCCCATGTCCGGCTGCTCAAACAGACCAAGGGCGGGCTGGTCTTTTTCGAGGGCCATTGCGAGCAGGATGGCGAGATTTGCTACGCTTTCACCGGTACGCTGAAGCGCGTCACCCGCCCCAACGCCCCCGCCATGGATGACGATGGGGCCCGTCGGTAGGGCCTATGCCGCGCTGGTCGCGGCGGGAGAGCTGAAACCCGATCCGGACCAGGCCAAAGCCGTGCAGGCCCTCGACCGCTTCGCGGCTGGGCTTGCCGACAACGGGGGCCTGCTGAAGCGGCTGCTTGGCAAGCGGCAACAGGCCTGCGGCATCTATCTGTGGGGCGGGGTCGGGCGCGGCAAGTCGATGCTGATGGACCTGGCGTTCGACCAGATCGACGTTCAGCCGAAGCGACGGGCCCATTTCCACGCTTTCATGCTGGAGGTGCACCAGCGCCTGCGCGAAGCGCGCAAGGGCGAGGAAGGCGATCCGGTCATCCGGGTGGCTGAGCAGATCGCGGAGGAAGTGAAGTTCCTTGCCTTTGACGAGATGATGGTCACCAACAGCGCCGACGCGATGATCATGTCGCGGCTGTTCACGGCGATGATCGACGAAGGCGTGGCGATCGTCACCACCTCCAACCGGCCGCCGAAGGGCCTCTACAAGGATGGGCTCAACCGCGAGCTATTCCTGCCCTTCATCGAGCTGATCGAAGCGAAAATGGAGGTCCTGCCTCTCAACGGGCCGACCGATTACCGGCTCGACCGGATGCAGGGCCTGGACACTTGGCTGGTGCCCAACGGGCCGGATGCGACCGCCACGCTGAGCGCCGCTTTCTTCCAGCTGACCGATTATCCGGTCGAGGACCGCGCCAAGGTGCCGACCGAGGAATTGGACGTGGGCGGCGGACGGACGATTCACGTCCCGAAGAGCCTCAAGGGAGTCGCGGTCTTTTCATTCAAGCGCTTGTGCGGCGAGGCGCGCGGGGCGGCCGACTACCTCGCCATCGCCCGCCGCTTCCACACGGTGATCATCGTCGGAATCCCGGTGATGACGCGCGAGATGCGCAATGAGGCGGCGCGGTTCGTGACCCTGATAGACGCGCTTTACGAACATCGGGTGAAGCTGCTCGCCGCGGCGGACGCGGAGCCGGCAGGCTTGTATCCCGCCGGCGACGGACGGTTCGAATTCGACCGGACGGCCAGCCGGCTCGAGGAAATGCAGAGCGCCGGCTACCTGGAGGAAGGCCACGGCCTTCATGAGGATTGACGGTAGCGAAACGCAACCTAGCGTGGCGCCAAAATCAGATCAGGAGACTCGGACCATGCGCCTCGTTGCCGCCCTCATGCTTGCTGCCGCATCGGCGACCGCAATCGCCGCCCCTCCAGCCAAGCCTAGCCTGACCCCGGCCCAGCGCACCGCGACCCACGACATGTTCGAACATGTCATCAACACGCCGACGGTGATCGGCCGCCACCGCACGCCGGAAATGGCGCAATATGTCGCCAACCAGTTCAAGGCCGCGGGCTTTACCGAGGCCGATATCCATGTCCTGCCTTACCACACCGGCAGCGCGACCTCCGGCGAAGACGAGACGGCAGCGCTGATCGTCCGCTGGCGCGCGGCGGGCACGCCCAAGGCCAAGCCGATCATGCTGATGGGCCACATGGACGTGGTCGAGGCCAAGCGCGAGGATTCCACCACCGACCCGTTCACGATGACCGAGCGCGACGGTTATTATTATGGCCGCGGCTCGACCGACATGAAGGACGGCATCGTCGGCATCACCCAGGCGATGATCAATTTGAAGTCAGCGGGGTTCAAGCCGAAGCGCGACATCGTCGTGCTGTTCACCGGCGACGAAGAAACCAACGGCATCGGTGCGAAGAAGGGCGCAAGCGAGTGGCTCGACCTGCTCGGCCATCCCGAATACGGCCTCAACGCCGATGGAGGCGGTGGCGGGTTCAACCCCGACGGATCGCCCGCCGGCTTCACCATGCAGAGCGCCGAGAAGACCTATGCCGGCTACACGCTGACGGTCCGCAACCGCGGCGGCCATTCGTCAAAGCCGCGCAAGGACAATGCCATCTATGACCTGATGCATGCGCTCGAACGGCTCGAGGCCTATAAATTCGCGCCGCAGATGGGCCCGACGACACGTGCCTATTTCCAGGGGCGCGAGAAGCAGGAGAAGGGGCCGCTGGGCGATGCTATGCGGCGGTGGCTGGCAAATAATAATGATACCGAGGCTGCCGATTTCATCGAGGCTAGCGAAAGCGAAGTCGGGCTGACGCGGACACGCTGCGTTCCGACCCGGCTATTCGCCGGTCATGCCGACAATGCGCTGCCGCAACTGGCGACAGCGATGGTCAACTGCCGCATCTTCCCTGGCGGCGATCCAAACGAGATCAAGACCGAGCTTGAGCGGGTAGTCGCAAATCCCCTCGTGGTGGTGACTCGCAACGACGATCAGGTGGCGTCCTTGTCTTCGCCGCTACGGCCCGACGTGACGAACGCCTACACCAACGCGGTCCGCGCGCTGCATCCCGGCATGCCGGTATTCCCCGAAATGTCGACCGGCGCGACCGACGGGCGGCCATTCCGCGTCGCCGGGATTCCGATTTACGGCACCAACGGCGGCTGGGTGGTCGTCCCGATCGACTTCCGGGCGCATGGCAGGGATGAGCGCCTGCCGGTGCAGTCCCTCTATGACAATGTCATCCACTGGCAGCTCATGCTGCGCGAACTGGCCGGCAAATAGGAGTAGATGAAATGAAGCGAGTGTTTGCCGCGGCTGTCGTGGCCTGCCTGTCGACCGCCGCCATTGCCGCGACCGATCCCAGGACGGTGCCGACCAAGCTCGATCCGGCCTGGCAGACAAAGACCCGCAGCCTGCTGCAGCAGGTGATCGAGATCCCGACCGTCCATAACCGCGGCGAAGTGCCGCGCATGGCGAATCTGCTGGCCGAACAATTCAAGGCCGCCGGCATTCCGGACAACGATATCAAGGTCATGCCCTATGAAGGGGTTGCCGGAGACAAGACCGCGGCGCTGATCGTCCGCTGGCGTTCCGCCCATGCGACCAAGAAGCCGATGTTGATCCTTGGGCATATGGACGTGGTCGAAGCAAAGCGCGCGGACTGGACGTTCGATCCGTTTACCTTTCGCGAGCAGGACGGCTATTTCCTCGGCCGCGGCGCGTCCGACATGAAGAATGGCATCGTCGCCACCACTATGGCGGTGCTCAAGCTGAAAGCGGCTGGATTCAAGCCCAATCGCGACATCATCCTGTTCTACAGCGGTGACGAGGAAACGATGGGCCGCGGCGCGACGCTTGGCTCGACCGAATGGCGCAACCTCACCGACGCCGAGTTCGGGCTCAACGCCGATGGTGGGTGCGGTTCGTACGACCGCCAGTTCCGGCCGCTAGGCTGCGGTATTTCGACCGCCGAAAAGACCTTCCAGACCTATTTCTTCACCACCCACAATCCGGGCGGCCACAGCTCCCGGCCGCGGCCCGACAATGCGATCTACGATCTTGCCGATGCACTGAAGGCGCTGCAGGCGCACCGCTTCACACCGATGCTCAACGACACCAGCCGCGGTTATTTCGAGGAACGGGCCCGGCAGGAAGGCGACAGCGCGCTGGGCCAGGCGATACGGCGGTGGCTGGCCAACCCCAACGACGGCGCGGCTGCCGACGCGATCGAGGCCAATCCGCTGGAAGTCGGCCTGACCCGCACCCGTTGCGTAGCGACGATGCTGGAAGGCGGCCATGCCGACAATGCGCTGCCCCAGAGCGCTAAGGCGACGGTCAATTGCCGGATCATGCCGGGAGTCGACCCGAAGACCGTCCAGGCCGAGCTCCAGCAGCTTGCCGGTTCCAAGGTCGAGGTGAAGCCGGACCCCAACTACATCGGCGTGCCGACCCCGCCGTCACCCATTCGCGCCGATGTGCTGAAGGCGGTCACCGCCTCGATCCAGCGGTTCCACGGTCCGGCGATGCACGTCTTTCCGCTGATGTCGACCGGGGCGAGCGACGGCAGCTTCTTCCGCGCCCAGGGCATCCCGGTCTACGACATCGACGGCAGCTGGGGCATTTCGCCCGATGACGAGCGCGCCCACGGCCTCGACGAGCGAATCCCGGTGCGCGCCATGTACGATGACGTGCTGCACTGGGAGAGCGTAATCCGGGACCTCTCGAAATAGGGCCTAGCGCAGGATCGCGCTGACCACCTGCGAAATCAGCATCGTCGCCGGGTCGACCTGGTAGAGGTAACCGTCGCCGTAATAATAGCGATCGTTCGGGTCGAAGCCGTAGCGGTTGCGCAGGTCGTAGGGAATCTGGTTGTAGTTCCAGGCGTAGCCATAGTTGCCAGGCCAGCGCTGGCCCCTGTTGTATAGCTTCTTCGCCTGGCCTGGCGGCAGGCAGCCGTTATTCTTCTTGGCGAGGCCCGGCGGGCAGCTATGGCCATAGCCGTAGGCGTAGCCGTTGTGGCCCTTGGCATGGTCCGGCTTCCCATAAACCGGGGCGGTAGCGGCGAGCGTCGTGACGCCCGCGAGGATCAGGAGATGTTTCATGTCCGGTACAATGCGCCAATGGGCCTGAATGATCCATGAGCCGCCCGTTCAGCATGGCGAATGCCGGAACACAGGATGGAGCCAAGCCGTTTTTCTTGTCTCACCCAAAGGAGGAGAAACACCATGCTCGGTAAATCCGACGCCACCCCGATGATTGCGGTCAAGGATCTCGATCGCGCCCGCAAATTCTATGAGGAAAAGCTCGGGCTCAAGGAGGTCGACGATTTCGGCGAGGGCTTCATGCTGAAGAGCGGCGACACTAGGCTCAGCGTCTATCGCTCCGAGTTCGCAGGGACCAACAAAGCTACCGCGCTGACTTTCGATGTCGACGACATCCAGCAAGAAGTCCGCGGCCTCAAGGACAAGGGCATCGCCTTCGAGCATTATGACCTCGAGGGCCTCAAAGCCAATGGCGACATTTTCGAGGGCGAAGGCATGAAGACTGCCTGGTTCAAGGACCCGGACGGCAACATCCTCAGCCTGATCGAAGCGAAGTAGCCAAACGCGCGGATTTTCCGCGCTTGCGAAAGGTTGCCCCGCGCCGACTCCCGGTCTAGAGCGCGCGCCAAATCCCGGGCTGCTTGCTGCGGTCCGGGCCTCACACGCTCATCAAGGGGACCGGAACCTCAATGGCTCGCAAGAAGATTGCGCTGATCGGCGCGGGAATGATCGGTGGCACGCTGGCGCATCTCGCGGCGAA
>DATJKE010000147.1:0-9035 GCA_035491735.1 Sphingomicrobium sp. | reverse complement strand
ATCCCGATCTCAACACGGTGCGAGACAATCCGACCTTCAAGGAAATGCTTTCCGCGGCGAAGCAACGGATCGGGATGACTTAGACTAGTCTTCGAGCGTCTTCTCGGAATAGCGCGATTGGATGAAGCGGCCCTGGGTTTCGAATGCGGCCATGTCGGCTTTGGCCAGCTTCTCGGAAATCTCGGTAAGGGCCTGCCTGCCGGCCGCCAAGGCCTCGACCAGCCGCTGGTCGACCGTAACATCCTCTCCATCAGGCTGGCCTCGGTAAGCCGCCGGAACATGGACATAGCGATCGATCAAATTGGGTAGATGGACCGACATCAAGCGCCGTGCGTCCTGCGCATTGGGGTCCAGGTCGGGGACGCGCTCAAGCGTCTCACGCAGGGCTGGCAGTTGCGCCGATAAACGATCAAGCTCCGCCTGGGCCGGCGCTGGTAATGCCCGGCGCGCGCGAAACAGATAAGAGTCGAACCGCGCCACCATTTGGCCGTTGGGCAGGTCGGGCGTGACATCCGGCGCAGCAATCTGCCGGCTACCCGAAAACAGCAGCAAAGCTCCCACTCCGACAGCCAGGCCAACCGCCCCCAGGAAGCCGAACATCCCAATCGGAACGATTAGCCCGATCACCATTGCCGCCAGACTAATGACGCCGACCGCAATCCCTACGCGAGCCAGTGTGCGTCCAAGGCCGGCATTCAGCCGCTGTCGCTCACGCCGTGCAGCGTCGCGGGCCGCCCCGCCACGCTCGTCCATCGACCGCATGACGCGGTCAGCCCGGGAAATTGCAAGCTCAGTCTTCTCAGAAGTCATTTTTGCTCGATTGGCGTGAACGGCGAGGTTGCATTTTCAAGCTTGCCCTGGGACACGCCCTCAGCCCGGGCGATATAGCCTTTCGACTTCTCGACCTCATTGCCGAGCGTGTCGACCGTCTGCTTCATATTGGCCAGGGCGGCCAGCTTGAACTGGTCGATCTGATCCATCGTGTCATAGATGTTCTGGAAAGCGCGCTGAAGCGTCTCCAGCGGGATGGTCGACGAGGCCGCCTGCTCGTGGATAGCGCCGGTCTGGGTGCGCAGCATTTCCCCGGTCGAATCGATCATCCCGGCGGTGGTCGTGTTAAGTGCCGTGATCTGCTGCAGCACCAGTTTCTGATTGGTCATGGCCTGGGCGACCGTAACGGCCGTGCGAAGGGCCGAGACGGTAGTTGTCGAGGCCCGGTCGACTCCCTTCACCAGCTCCACATTGTTCTTCTTGACGAGGTCGAGCGCCAGATAGCCCTGAACGGTGACCGCCATCTGGGTCAGCAGATCGGTCGTGCGCTGGCGCGTATAGAACAGCGCGCTCTCCCGGATCGCCTTGGCCTTGGCCGGCTCGGTCGCATCAAGCTCGTTGGCCTTGTCCTCGAGCTGCTTGTCGAGGCTCTTCGAGATGTGAATCATCTGCTCGAGCCGGTGCATCGTTTTCCACAGGCCGGCGCGCTCGGTGTCGATGGCGGCATTATCCATCAGCAATTCGTCCTTGCCGTTGGCGAGGCTGCCGAGGATCTTCGAGATGTGGGTCTGGGAACTGCGGTATTTGTCGAAGTAGCGGTCGACCCGATTGCCGAACGGAATGATCCCCAGAAACTTGCGGGTCTTGGTCGCTTCTTTGGGGTCGAGCTCTTCGACCGTTCGGCGGAGCTCGGTCAGGTCGGCGCCGATGCCAGTGTCCTTGTCAATCGCCTTGACCGGCCGGTCGAGGAAGCGGTTGGAGGCGCCAGCGGCCTCGGCGATCTCCTTGCGGCCCATGGCCGTCAGCTGGTCGACTTTCCTGCCGAATTCCGGGCTGTTGCTGTCGAGCGCAGCCAGCTCATCGACGAACTTGGCGACCTTCTGGTCGAGCTCGCTGGTCTCTTCGGTCTTCAGCGGGACCAAGCCGGAGGCTTCCTGCACGGCGAGCGGCTGAAGCGCCTCGGGCGGATCCAGCTTGATCTTGGTCGCGGTCTCGGTCGTGGCAGCCGTTGCCGATTGGGGGTCGCTGGCCATGGTCAATTCGTCCTTCTCTTCCCTGTTGCAGCAGAGGGTGGAACGCCCGCCCTCGCCGCGCAAGAGGATTGTCCACTGTATTATAGGGGTAAGACGCGCTGCTTCAAGCGTCCCGCATCTGGACGTGGTTAGTGAAGTGTCAACCACGCGTCGGAACGCTTCGCTTACCGTATCGGGACTAGAGCAGCCGAAACGCGTCCCGGACATGAGGAAAGAAAATGCTCGAGGCATTCAGGAAGCTCTGGAACGACGAGCGTGGCAACATGCTGGTGATTTCCGGCGTGGCGCTGCCGCTGCTGATCGGTGCGGCCGGCCTTGCCACCGACACCATCCAGTGGGCGGTATGGAAGCGCGAGTTGCAGCGCGCCGCCGATTCCGCCGCCATCGCAGGCGTTTATGACCGCGTCCAGTCGGCGGGTGCGACCACCAATACCGAGAACGCAATCGCTCGCGACCTTGAGATCAACTACCATGTCGGTTTCGACCTGGTCGATGACTATCCGCAGATTAGCTATCCGGCCGACAGCGGGGACGAGAAGCAGAAGGTCAAGGTTGACCTGGCCGTCCAGCGCAAGCTTGGCTTCAGCGGCATGTTCATGGCCAGCCCCCCGTTGATCAGGGCCTCGGCTACCGCCGCCACCGTGCCCGGCAGCGACAATTATTGCGTGGTCAGCCTGGAAGATACGACCAGGACCGGGATCGAAGGCTCAGGCAACGCCCACGTCGAATTCGACTGCGGGATGATCACCAACAGCGTTTCGACCAACGCTGCGACGGCCAAGGGCAGCTCGTATATCAAGGCAACGACGATCGCCGCTTCCGGCGGCATCCAGGAGTCGAGCAACTGGGACGTCGACAAGTACGACCCGTACACGCCGGCGCAGGACGATCCCTATGCCGACCTAGCGCCGGAATCGAGCGAAACGAACAAGTGCAGTAGCAATCCGCACACGGCGTTGTCTGGGGGGAATTCTCCAGGGCCGGACATTAGCGCGGGCAATGACACCTATTGTGTCCCGTCGATCACCGTCAATTCGAACAAGTATCTGACCCTCCGGGACGGACTGTTCATCGTCGATGGCGGCAATGTCACGATCCGTGGCCATTTGACGGTGATCAACGCGACCATCGTGCTGACCAACAAGAGCGGCGCGAGCAACGCGACCATCGGCACGTTCGATGCCAACGCCCAGGCAACCGTGTCCATGACCCCGCAAACTTCGGGCAAATGGGCGGGAATCGCTGTCTATCAGGATCGGCGCGCGATAACGGACACCGGCGCGATCGCCAGCGCCCCGAACAAGATCAATGGCGGAGCGTCCGGCAACATCAACGGCGTGCTCTATTTCCCGAAGCAGTCGCTGGCGTTCCTCGGTAATTCGTCAAACCAATATATCTGCACCCAGTTCGTGGTCCGCCGGATCATCTTCACCGGCACCAACGGGTCGCAGAACAAGTTCAACGACGATAGTTGCCCAGCGATCGGCGTCGATCCGATCGAAGGCGGCACCCGGGTGAGGTTGATCGCATGATGAAGCGCCAACCGAATCTCTGCCGCGACCAGCGCGGCGTCGCCACCATCGAGCTGGCGCTGTTCGCTCCGATCCTGGCGATGATGACGATCGGTGTCGTCGACATGGCCAATGCCTACGGTCGCAAGCTGGCGATCGAGCAGGCCGCCCAGCGGGCGATCGAAAAGGTGATGCAGACGACCGGCGTCAAAAGCGTCGCCGACACGATTGTCGATGAAGTCGCCGACCAGGCCAATATCGCCGAGGCGGACAAGGCGAGCAAGATTGCCGTCACCTACAGCCTTGAATGCGACGACGACGACCCTCAGACCAGCACTGACGCGGACGTATTCGACACTTTTGAGTGCGGTACCGGCACCGTCAAGGAAGCGCGTTATATCGAGGTCGAGATCAATGATGTCTACGAGCCGATGTTTCCGCTTCATTTCGGCGCTTACGACAGCGACAAGGGCGGTTATCCCGTCCGCGCGACCGCCGGGATGCGCACCAAATGAGGTTGCTTCGCACCCTTCGCCGCGATGAGCGTGGCGCCGCCGTCATTGAAACGGCATTTGCCCTGCCTGCGCTGATTATCATGGTGTGGGCTGTGGTTCAGCTCGGGCTGGTTTTCCGGGCGATGTCCGGCATCCAGCACGCGCTGGGCGAGGGAGCGCGCTTGGCTACGCTCTACCCGCAGCCAAGCGACGATGCGATTCACGATAAGATCGAGGATGTCGTATACGGTATCGGTCCGGGCACCTTTACGATCGAGGAGCCGGTTCCGGGGACCGAAAATGGAAGCGCTTACCTGGACCTGGAGGTGAGCTACACGCAGGAAACCGACATGCTGTTCCTGCCCGGCCCGACGATTACCGTTTCCCGCTCCAAGCGGGTGTGGGTGGCCGAGGATTGATCAGGACGCCGGGGCCTTGGCCCTGGCGGCGAAAAAGGCGGCGATTGCCCCTTTGACCTCATCGGATTGAAGCCGTTCGGCGAAATGGCCGTTCTCCAGCTCCATCCGCTCGAGGATTTCCTCCGTATCTTCGCGCCGCAACAGCCGCTGCGTCTGGCGCAGCGCCTCTGGCGGCTTCGCCAGCAATGCCGCCACCAGCCCGGCCAGCGCGCCTTGCAAATGGCCTTTGGGAACGATGTGGCTGGCAAGGCCCATGTCGAATGCTTCCTCGGCGCCGAACGGCTCGCCCAGGAGCAGATGACGCGCCGCGCGGCGCCGGCCGGCAAGGCGCGGGAACAGTAGCGAACTGGCCGCTTCCGGCACCAGTCCCAGGTCCACGAACGGCATGACGCACCGACTGCCCTCCTCGGCGAGGACGAAATCGCAATGGAACAGCATGGTCGTGCCGATTCCGACCGCATTGCCATGGACCGCGGCAATGAGCGGCAACTGATTGCGGGCCAGGGCGCGAAGCAGGCGCCAGACCGGAATGTCTTCGCCGGAGCCGGGATCGGGCATCGCCCGGAGGAAATCGCCGAGGTCGTTGCCGGCGGTAAAGTCTTCGCCCTGGCCCTCCAGCGTAATCAGCCGGATGGCCGCATTTCCGGCGGCGCTCTCGATTGCGCCTGCGAGTGCCGCATACATGGCAACCGTAATGGCGTTCCGTCGTTCTGGTCTTGCCAGGACGATCGACAGGACGCCGTCGGGCCGCTGCTCGACCAGCACATGCGAGTCATTCGACATTGGCCGCTCCCATGTTCGAATCGGGTGACCTGTTTGAGCCTAGCCGCTAGGGGTAGGCAAATTTCCGGGAAGCCGTAGGGACCAAATCGATGAAATTCTTCGCCGACACTGCCGAAATCGCTGAAATCAGGGAATTGCAGGACACCGGGCTGCTCGACGGCGTCACCACCAACCCGTCGCTGGTCAAGAAATCGGGCCGGGATTTCCTGGAAGTGGTCAAGGAAATCGCCGGCGTGGTCAAAGGGCCCGTTTCGGCGGAAGTCGTCGCCACCGACTTTGACGGAATGATGCGCGAGGCGGAGGTGCTGAGGAAGCTGGCCGATAATATCGCGGTCAAGGTTCCGCTGACGATCGACGGCCTCAAGGCTTGCAAGTCGCTGAGCGGCGACGGGACGATGGTCAATGTTACCTTGTGCTTCTCGGCCAACCAGGCGCTGCTGGCAGCCAAGGCCGGCGCGGCGTTCATTTCGCCGTTCGTCGGCCGGCTTGACGATATCGGGCAGCCGGGGATCGAAATCATCTCCGACATCCGGATGATCTACGACAATTATGATT
Source organism: Sphingomicrobium sp. (assembly GCA_035491735.1). Lineage (GTDB taxonomy): Bacteria > Pseudomonadota > Alphaproteobacteria > Sphingomonadales > Sphingomonadaceae > Sphingomicrobium. The sequence continues at coordinate 3,249 of DATJKE010000147.1, read as the reverse complement.
TTTCGACCGAAATCCTGGTCGCCAGCGTGCGCAATCCGATCCATGTCCTCGAGGCCGCCAAGATCGGGGCGGACGTGATGACCGCGCCGACGGCGGTGATTCGCCAGCTGTTCAAGCATCCGTTGACCGACGCCGGCATGGCGGCCTTCCTCAAGGACTGGGAAGCGACGGGCCAGAAAATCGGCTAAAATCCGCCTCGGATTGGGCGATTATTAACCCTGCTGCGATATGAATCGCGTCATGGCGGGGGTGATTCCATTCGAAGAGCGGGCGGTTGCCAGGCTGCGCGACCGGCTGGGCGCGGCGGAGAGCGCCAATGAAGACCTGATTGCCTTTGCTCGAGGCCATTCGGGCGCGACCGCGTCGATCCATGCCGCGGTGCTCGCACTGATCGAAGCCGATGGCCTGGAAGCCTTGTTCGACGTTGTTCGGCACGACTGGCCGCGCCTGCTCGGCCTGGATCATGCCGCGCTGGCGCTGGTCGCCGACGGGAAAGGATTCCGGGTCGAGGCCGATTATATCGGAACGGTCGAGCCCAGGATTGTCGATCGTGCGATCGGCCGGCTGGGGCCGGTCACGATGCGCACCGTTGACTGCGGTCATCCGCTCTTCGGATCGACCGCGAAGGATGTCAGGTCGGAGGCCCTGGTGGTGCTCTTGGCGGACGGTCCCTTGCCCTATGGCCTGTTGCTGCTCGGCCAGCATAATGCCGCCTGCTTCGACAATCGGCATGGCGCCGAATTGCTGGGATTCCTCGGGGCGAGTCTAAGCGCTATGCTGCGCCGGTGGCTGATGAACGGTTAGAGGGGGAAGGGCATCCTGCGCGCGCAATCGCGGCGCGTTGGGCCGACTATCTCGCCAATGACCGCCGCCGCAGCCCGCACACCGTTAGGGCCTATGTTGCCACCGCACACCGTCTGATCGAGTTTCTCGGCCGGTATCGTGGCGAAGAGATTGGCCGCTTCAGTTTGCTCAACCTCCACGCTACCGATTTGCGCGCCTTCCTCGCCGACCGCCGTGGCGCAGGTCTCGGCGCATCGTCTGCCGCGCGGGAAATGTCGGCCGTTCGAGCTTTCCTCACTTACGCCGCAGAAGTGCAGGGAAATGCCCCGCAATTGCCCCGGACGAGGGCTCCGAAGCGGCCTCGCACCCTGCCGCGCCCGGCGAGCCCGGATGACGCAATCGCGCTGGCGAAGGAGGCAGAACTGGCGGCGCCCAACGACTGGATCGGTGCGCGGGACCTGGCCATCCTGTTGCTGCTCTATGGAGCCGGGCTGCGCGTGGCGGAGGCGATGGGCCTGACCGCGAGGGTGCTGCCGCTTGGCCAGGCGATGCGGGTCACCGGCAAGCGGGGGAAGACCCGGATCGTCCCCATTGTGCCGGCGGTACGGCAGGCGATCGACGCCTATGTCGCGCTTTGCCCTTACCTGCTGGCTGGAGGGGTCCCATTGTTTGTGGGCGCCAAGGGAGGCCCGCTAAATGCCGACCTGGTCAGGCGGTCAGTGCGGACTGCGCGGACGAGGCTTGGCTTGCCCGACAGCCTGACGCCGCATGCGCTGAGGCACAGCTTCGCAACCCATCTGCTAGCTCGCGGAGCGGATCTCAGGTCGCTTCAGGAATTGCTGGGCCACGCCAGCCTGTCTTCGACCCAGATTTACACCGAAGTCGACGCCGCGCGATTGCTCGACGTCTATCGGCACGCCCACCCGCGGGCCTGACGCAAGCATGCCCTCCGTGCGGGAGCTTGAAATCAAAGGCTTGTCAGGTCTGGCTTGGAAGCATCTTCCCCGACCGGCATGTGGCGGTGAGTCCAGACGCGATAAATATAGCCAGCAATCAGCACGACCAGGACGGCGTTCGATGCCGGACCCAGGATCTTGTTGATGTCGGTGTAATTCTCGCCGAGCTTGTAGCCTGCACCAGCCAATAGCGCGGTCCAGGCACCGGTGCCGAGCGTCGAGGCAAGCATGAAGCGGCGAAAGCTCATCTTGAGCAGGCCGGCCGGAATCGACACGAGGCTGCGGACCGTGGGCACCAGACGTCCGACGAAGACGAAGAATGTGCCGTGTAGGTCGAACCAGCGTTCGGCGCGCTTCACCTCAACCCAGCTCATCGTGATCCAACGGCCCCAGCGGTGAATGATCGGCTCCAGCCGCAGGATGCCGAGCGCCCTGGCAGCCAAATACCAGAGGATATTGCCGAGCATCGCACCGGCGGTACCGGCGGCAACGACCAGGCCATAGTTGAGCTTGCCCTGACCCGCGGCCACGCCCGCGACCGACATGATCACTTCCGATGGGATCGGCGGAAACACCGTTTCCAGGAACATCAGGAATCCGACACCGAGATAGCCCGATTGCTCGATCAGGCGAACAATCCAGTCACTCATCGAGCGGCAACCTTCGCCTCGATGGCATCCCAGATGAGCGCGGGCGTGTCGCTGCCGTTGAACTGATCGATGGCGACGATGCCGGTCGGCGAGGTGACGTTGATTTCGGTCATCATCCCGCCAATGACGTCGATCCCCACAAACAGCAGGCCGCGGCGCTTGAGTTCGGGCCCGATCGCCGCGCAAATTTCCCGCTCACGGGGGGTTAGTTCGGTCTGCTCTGCAGTGCCGCCAGCGGCCAGGTTCGACCGGAATTCACCGGCCTTTGGCCGCCGATTGATTGCTCCGGCAGCTTCTCCGTCGACCAGCACGATGCGCTTGTCGCCCTCCGTCACCGATGAAAGATAGGCCTGGGCGATAAACGGCTCCCTCCAGATCGAGCCGAACAGCTCGGCGAGGGCCGTCAAATTGGTGCCGTCCCGGCCAATGCGGAACACGCCCTCGCCGGCCTTGCCGTGCAGCGGCTTCACGACAATTTCACCGTGGCGAGCATGAAAATCGCGAATTTCCGCCAGGTTCCGGCTGATCATTGTCGGCGGCATGAATTCCGCAAAATCGAGCACGAACAGCTTTTCCGGCGCGTCGCGGACCGATCGCGGATCGTTCACCACCAGCGTGTCGCCGGCGATCCGTTCAAGCAAATAAGTGGCAGTGATGTATCCGATATCGAACGGCGGATCCTGGCGCATCAGGACGACATCGACGTCCTTAGCGAGATCGAGGACCTGAAATTCGCCAGCCGTGAAATGATTGCCCGCGACCCGCTGCACGGTGACAGGCCGCGCCCGCGCCCGCACCCGGCCGTCCTCGTAACTGAGGTCCTCCGCAAGATAGTGGAACTGGCGATGGCCGCGCTCCTG
>DATJKE010000146.1:0-4761 GCA_035491735.1 Sphingomicrobium sp. | reverse complement strand
CGCCGGCCGTGAGCCCGAACTGGGCCAGGATCGATGGTGCGTCACCTGGCAGATTCACACCACCGACGACGAACTCCTCCCGCATGACCGCTGCCCGATGGCCGTTGCCGTCAGGGAGCAGCGCGAGGTCCGCGGCGAAGTGGCCATCGCGATGCGCCCGGATGGCAGCCGCAAGGCGTTCACCCCCTACCCCACCCCGCTGTTCGACAAGGATGGCGAGCTCAAGGGCGCGGTCAATATGCTGATCGACGTCAGCGAGGAGCAGGCCGGCGCGCTCGAACAGCAGGCTGAGCGCTGCCATCGCCTGGCGGCTGCGGTCAGCGACCGTCACTCTTGCGAACTGCTACGCGGCATGGCCAAGGGTTATGACCGCAACGCGGCGGCACTGCGGAAAACTTGATTTCGCGGTCGAAGCCACGCAGCAACGGCACGACATTTTCCACCGGGAGCACATCCATGGGTGAAAGCCGTTTTGGACCGCGGGCGCTGAGCCTGCTCCGCATCGTAACCGCATTGCTGTTCCTCCAGCATGCGACAGGCAAGCTTTTTGGCTTTCCGCCAATCGGCATGAATCCTCCGGCGCTGTCGCTCTACTGGATTGCAGGAGTGATCGAGCTGTTCGGCAGCTTGCTGCTGCTTGCAGGGTTCATGTCGCGCCCGGTCGCGTTCCTACTCTCCGGCGAGATGGCGATCGCCTATTGGATGGTCCACGCCCCGCAATCTACCTTTCCCCTGCTCAACAAGGGCGAAGGAGCGATCCTCTTCTGCTTCATTTTCCTGCTGATTGCCGCCGCCGGCCCAGGGCCGTGGAGCATCGATGAGTCGCGCAAGCGCATTGTAGTCAGGACCGAGGATGAGACTGGCGCGCCCCTGCCGGAGGGCTGATCAGAGCAGCTCGAGTTCGACCGTCACGTCATCGCCGGCGGCAATCCCCGCCTTGCGGCACACGTCGACTTTCACCGGCAGGTAATAGCCGCCGCTCTTTTGCGGGAAGACGGACGTGCGCCAGGTCACGTCCCGGATCGTGCATTCGACGCGAACCGAACGGAAGCCCCGCGGGTTCATGAAGGCGTGAGCGCGGATTTCGAGCGACACGTCCTCAGGCAGTGAAAGATAGTGGGAGCCGCCCTCGCTGTTGGACCAATATTGCAGCGGCGCGGTGACGCAGATCATGGCTTTTTGCGCCAATCGTAGCCAGCGATTCGGCGGCCCGCGCTGCAGTCCTCGATCAGCATCGCGAGCCGCTTGGCTCGGGTTTCGGGCCTTTTCGCGGTCGTGATCCAATTGAGCACCAACTTGCAATAGCCTGGCGGCTGGCTTTCCCAATAGGCCCATGCCTTCTTGGACTTGCGAAACTGCTTCGTCTCGCCGGCGTCCAACGAAGCGAGTGGCTTTTCGTAGGAATAGAGGCCGCTCTTGTGCTTGTTCTCCTCATAGGCCAGCTCGCCTGCCGGGGTCATCTGACCGTCGGCCTTCAGGGCATTGAAGCGATCGACATTGACCTTGGACCAAATGCTGCCCCTGCGCCGTGGGGTGAAGCGGATGGTGTAGGCCTCATCGCCCAGTGATTTCCTGACCCCGTCGATCCAACCGAAGCAGAGCGCCTGGTCCCTCGCCTGCGGCCAGTCGATCGACGGTTTGCCGCTCCCCTTTTTCCAAAAGCCGACGAGCAGCTCGGGCGCGGTTTCATGATTGGCCTTCAGCCAGCTGCGGAAGTCGGCTTCGGTGGGGAAGTAGGTGGGTTGCTGGGCCATTGGCCAATGCATTAGCAAAGGCCCATGCACGACGTCGCCATCGAACTTGCCGCTCGAGCCGGATCCCTAGTCCGATGAAAGGTCGAAGGACTGGCGGTTCGGCCCGCGTGTTTGCGCAGGGAAAGGGTCCCGCGCAGCCTGGACCGGCGCTACAGCTTTATCGAGAAATCATTGCCGAGCTCCAAGTGAATGGCCGAACGACACGCCGACCCGCACTCCAGGATGCAATCGCACAGGCTGATGATCCGGCCATTGCCGCGAACCTCTGCAACCTGATGACCCACTGCTGCTTTGTCGAACGGGATTATTCAGGAGCGCTGGAAGCCTGCCGTAAGTGGGTAGAGCTTGCTCCGCACGAACAGCTGGCTCGTGACACCCGGCTGTCCATTCTTTCGCGGTTGAAGCGTTTCGAAGCAGTCATCGATGAGGCGGCGGCGCGCCTGGCAAGCGAGCCGGACAATGAACGCCTCCACTCGTCGCTCGCCAACGCATTCGCTCGGGTCGGCCGGATCGAGGAAGCCAGGACCGCGGGAAACGCCTGCCTGCGCCTGAAGGACGAAGCGGCATACGGCGCGGGCAAAGACCTGAAAGTCGTTGAGGTCCCGTCATTCGATCCCACCAAGCCTGAGCGCAACCTGATCGCTTTCTCGCTTTATGGCGCAGCGCCAGTCTATTGTGACGGTGCCGTTCGCAACGCCATTGCAGCGAAGTTCCTCTACCCGGAGTGGAGCTGCCGCTTCTACATCGACGAAAGCGTGCCGAAGCGGGTTATTAGCCGCCTATTGCAGGAGGGTGCGCTTGTGGTTCGGGTCGGCGGTTTGCCGGCTGGACGGTTCGGCACCTTCTGGCGTTTTCTTGTTGCCGACGACGAAGCTGCCGACCGCTATCTGGTGCGCGACTGCGATGCCTGCCTGAACTTGCGCGAGCGCGCCGCAGTCGATGATTGGCTCGCCAGCGATCGCCATTTCCACGTCATGCGCGACGGACTCACTCATACCGAAGCGATGCTTGCAGGCATGTGGGGCGGAGTGCGGGGAGCACTACCCCAACTTCAGAACGAGATGATCGAATTCTGCCGAACCGCGCCACTCTCAAGGACTGCCGACCAACAGTTCCTTCGAGAAAGAGTGTGGCCCACCGTTCGGCAAAGCGTACTGGTCCATGACAGTCAGTTCTCGCTCCGCGAGAGCCAGCCGTTTCCGAGTGACCCCGACCCCGCCGGTCCGCGCGTTGGCCAGGCAGTCTCCGATCCGCCGATAAGTTGGCCGGACGGTCAGACCTAACGCGTCAGCTTCCGATACGTCGTCCGGTGAGGCCGGGTGGCTTCCTCGCCGAGGCGGCGGACCTTGTCCTCCTCATAGGCCTCGAAATTGCCCTCGAACCATTCGACATGGCTGTCGCCCTCGAACGCCAGGATGTGGGTCGCCAGGCGGTCGAGAAAGAAACGGTCGTGGCTGATGACCACCGCGCAGCCGGCGAAATTCTCGATCGCCTCCTCAAGCGCGCCCAACGTCTCGACGTCGAGATCGTTGGTCGGCTCGTCTAGCAGCAACACGTTGCCGCCGCGCTTCAGCATCTTGGCGATGTTGACGCGGTTGCGCTCGCCGCCCGACAGCTTGCCGACGTTCTTCTGCTGGTCCTGGCCCTTGAAGTTGAAGGCGCCGACATAGGCACGGGTCGACTGGTCGTGGCCGTTGACCTTCATATAGTCGAGGCCGTCCGAAATCTCCTGCCAGACATTGTTCTTGTCATTGAGGTGATCGCGGCTCTGGTCGACGTAGCCCAAATGGACGGTCGGCCCGATGTCGATCTTGCCCGAATCCGGCTGCTCCTGGCCAGTCAGCAGCTTGAACAGGGTCGATTTGCCGGCGCCGTTGGGGCCGATCACGCCAACGATGCCGCCCGGCGGCAGCGTGAAGGACAAATCCTCGAACAGCAGCTTGTCTCCATAGGCCTTGGAGATTCCCTCGACCTCGATGACCTTGCCGCCGAGGCGCTCGGGCACCTGGATGAGGATTTCCGCCTTGCCGGGGACATGTTTTTCCTGCGCGGCGACGAGCTGGTCGAACTTGGCGATACGCGCCTTCGACTTGGTCTGGCGGGCCTTGGCGCCTTGCCGGATCCACTCGAGCTCGTGACGGATCGCCGTCTGGCGGCCGCTTTCCTCTCGCTCTTCCTGTTCGAGGCGCTTGGCCTTCTTCTCGAGGTAGGTCGAATAATTGCCTTCGTAGGGGAAATATTTGCCACGATCGATTTCGAGGATCCAGCTGACCACATTGTCGAGGAAGTAGCGGTCGTGGGTAATCATCAGCACCGCGCCCGGATATTCCTTGAGATGGCTCTCCAGCCACTGGACGCTCTCGGCGTCGAGGTGGTTGGTAGGCTCGTCCAGCAGCAGGATCGACGGCTTTTGGAGCAAGAGGCGAGTCAGCGCGATTCGGCGCTTCTCACCGCCTGAAAGATTCTCAACCGACCAGTCGGACGGCGGGCAGCGCAGTGCCTCCATGGCGACCTCGAGCTGGTTGTCGAGCGTCCAGCCGTCGACCGCGTCGATCTTCTCCTGGAGCTCGCCCATTTCCGCCATCAGCGCGTCGAAATCGGTATCGTCCCTGGGCTCGCCCATCTCAGCCGAGATGGCGTTGAAGCGATCGACCATGTCGGCAACCTCGCGCGCGCCGTCCTTGACGTTTTCCAGGACGTTCTTGCTGGTGTCGAGGTGCGGCTCCTGCGGCAAATAGCCGACGGTGACGTTCTCGCCGGGCCAGGCCTCGCCCTGGAATTCCTTGTCGATGCCGGCCATGATTTTCATCAGCGTCGACTTGCCGGCGCCGTTGGGTCCGACGATGCCGATCTTGGCGCCATGATAGAATTGCAGGTTGATGTGGTTCAGCACCGGCTTTTGCGCGCCGGGGAAGGACTTGGTCATATCCTTCATTACGAATGCGTACTGGGCGGCCATGGGGTCGCAATGTCCTTCGAATGGGGGAATTCGACCGCGCAGATAAGG
>DATJKE010000145.1:0-14407 GCA_035491735.1 Sphingomicrobium sp. | reverse complement strand
AGCGCGGCCAGCGTCTCTTCAATTCCGTCAAACAGCTCGACCGGATGGGCGTGGAGCGCCTTGCCGGCATCGAGGATGCCGCGAATCACCGAAGCGGGCACGCCGTCGCCGCCCAGTTCCAACGCCGTTTCGATCATCGACAATGTGAAGGCCTTGGCGCCATAGCCGAACAGCTTGAGGTTGCGGATTTCGCAGGCTTCCAGCGCTGCCCTCGCGATACCCGCGTCGGCGAACGGCTCGACCATCGCCACCAGCGCGTCCTGCGTCTCGTGGAAGAAGCGCATGTTGTGCCAAAGCGTGTCGTCGGCATCGAGGCAGATCAGGTCGATGGGCATGGATGAGCCAATAGCCTTGCGATTTTGCGGATGCTAGGCGGCGGCATGCCTGCCACCCCAGCCTGGCCGCCGCGAAGCCTCCCTCGGCTGTACGTTGCGACGCCGCTCGCCGCGGGCGTCCAGGTCGAACTCGATGCCGCCCAGGCCAATTACCTCGGCAATGTCATGCGCCTGAAGGAAGGCGATCAGCTGCTGCTGTTCGATGGCATGTCAGGGGAATGGCTCGCCGAGGTGGTTGAGGCGGGCAGGAAGCGGATGCGCCTCATCGTGGGCGAGCCAACAAAGGCGCAGGAAGCGGTTCCCGATCTTTGGCTGGCCTTCGCCCCGTTGAAGAAGGGCCGGGTGGACTGGCTGGTCGAGAAAGCGGTCGAGCTCGGCGTCGCACGGCTGCAGCCGGTCGTCACCCACCGGACCATCGTCGACAAATTGAACCTCGACCGGATGCGCGCACACATTATCGAGGCGGCGGAGCAATGCGGCCGCACCGCCCTTGCCGATATCGACGAGCCGGTGCGGCTGGAGGCATTCCTCAAGGCCCGTGATCCGGAACGTGCCATCTATTTCGCCGACGAAAGCGGCGGCCCGCCAGCCACAACCTCAATCACATTCGGTCCTGCAATAATCCTGGTCGGCCCCGAGGGAGGCTTCACGCCCGAAGAAGCCTCGATGATCCGCGCCGCGCCCAATGCCTTTGCCATAAGCCTGGGGCCGCGCATCCTCCGCGCGGAAACGGCCGCGCTGGCCGCAATTGCCGCCTGGATGGGACATGCCGGCGACTGGCGATAAACCCGGCTATCGAAACCATAAGCAGGAAGTGCTGGCGCGGATTCCGCCACGTCGCTAATCGCCGCCTTGATGACAACCCGCACCGACCTTTCGGCCAGCCCGCCGATCGAAAACCGTGAGGACCTTTTGTCCGTGTTCCAGGGCGGCGAGAAGCCGCGCGAGGATTGGCGGATCGGCACCGAGCATGAGAAATTCGTCTATCGACTGAGCGATCACCGCGCACCCAGCTGGGACGAGCCCGGCGGCATCCGCGACTTGCTGGTCGGCCTTACGGAGTTCGGCTGGAAGCCGGTTGAGGAAGGCGGCAAGATCATCGCCCTTACCGGCGTCGACGGTACTATCAGCCTGGAACCTGCCGGGCAGCTAGAGCTGTCGGGCGCGCCCTTGCAAGACCTCCACCAGAGCTGCGCCGAGAGCGGCCGTCACCTCGAACAGGTCAAGGCTGTCGGAGACCGCCTGGGTCTCGGCTTCCTCGGTCTCGGCATGTGGCCGGACAAGGCGCGCAGCGACCTGCCGATCATGCCCAAGGGCCGCTACGAGATCATGCTTCGTCATATGCCGCGGGTCGGCACTCTCGGCCTCGACATGATGCTTCGCACATGTACCATACAGGTAAATTTGGATTACTCATCCGAAGCCGATATGGTGAAGAAATTCAGGGTTGGCCTCGCCCTTCAGCCGATTGCCACGGCATTGTTCGCCAACTCGCCCTTCACCGAGGGCAAGCCCAACGGCTTCAAGAGCTTCCGGAGCCATATCTGGGAAGACACTGATCCCGCCCGGACCGGCATGCTCCCTTTCGTATTCGAGGACGGGTTCGGCTACGAACGCTATTGCGACTATGCGCTCGACGTTCCGATGTATTTCGTCTTTCGCGAAGGCGAATATGTCGACGCGGCCGGCCAGAGCTTCCGCGACTTCCTGGAGGGCAAGCTTCCGGCCCTGCCGGGCGAAAAACCGACGATTGCCGACTGGACCGACCATCTCTCGACGGCATTTCCCGAAGTCCGTCTCAAGAGCTTCCTCGAGATGCGCGGGGCCGACGGCGGACGCTGGGGCAGGATTTGCGCCCTGCCCGCGCTATGGGTCGGGCTGCTCTACTCGGGAACTGCGCTCGACGCCGCATGGGATCGCGTCAAACATTGGACGATCGCGGAGCGCGAGGAGCTTCGCCACTCGGTGCCGAAGCTGGCCCTTGAGGCGCCGGTCCCCGGTGGCGGCACCGTTCGCGAGCTGTCGGAGGAGGTACTCGAGATTGCCACTTCAGGCCTTCGTGAGCGGGCCGAGTTCAATCCCGCGGGGGATAATGAGGGCGGCTTCCTCGACCCGCTGCGCGACGTCGTGGCCAGCGGCAAGACCTTCGCCGAGAAGATGCTCGATCGCTATCATGGCGAATGGCAGGGCGATGTCAGCCACGTCTACGAAGAATTCAGCTTCTGATCTCGGCTGGAGAGCCAAGAGTCATTTCGATGCAACAATAAGCGTGAAATCTTCACGATGGAGACGTCTGTTCGTTGACTCCACACGGGCCACCGGTAGAGGCCCGTAAAGCATCGGGGCGGGGTGTTTCTTGATGCCTGCCCACTGGCTCTTTCAAGAAAGACACCGATGCTCCGCAATTCCCAGACTTCGCTCATCGCGCTGGCCACCGCTTGCGCCTTTGCCACGATCGCCACGCCCGCACAGGCGCAGGTGACCGGCGACACCGATACGCCGGCGGCCGATGCGACGCAGCCTCAAGCCGATTCATCCCAGGGCGTTGCGGACATTGTCGTCACCGCCACCCGGCGGAGCGAGAATTTGCAGGACATTCCGCTGTCGGTCGCTACCGTCAGCGACGAGACGCTGGCAGCGATCAATGCGGGCGGCGCCGACATTCGCGGCCTGTCCGGGCGGGTGCCCAGCCTCAACATCGAAAGCTCCTTCGGCCGCACTTTCCCGCGCTTCTACATTCGCGGCCTGGGCAACACCGATTTCGACCTTAATGCGTCTCAGCCGGTGAGCCTGGTCTACGATGACGTCGTCCTGGAAAATCCGATCCTGAAGGGCTTCCCAGCATTCGACGTCGACCGGGTCGAGGTACTGCGCGGCCCGCAGGGCACCTTGTTCGGCCGCAATACGCCGGCCGGCATCGTAAAATTTGACACGGTAAAACCTGGCAAAGGCAATAATTATGCCCGGATCAGCTACGGCACCTATTCGACGATCAACGCCGAAGGCGCGGTCGGATACCAGTCCAGCGATGCATTTGCAGTTCGCGTTTCAGGCCTCCTGCAGCACCGTAATGACTGGATCGACAATCTCGACGAGCACGGCAAGAACGACCTCGAAGGCTATACCGACATCGCGTTGCGCGGCCAGGTCATGTGGAAGCCGACCGATGCGCTGACGCTTCGCCTGGTCGGCCAGTATCGCGATCTTGACGGTGACGCCCGCATCTTCCGCGCCAACGCGATCGAGCCGGGCACCAATCACCTCATCGGGATTGACAGCAATGGACAGCCCGGCGGCGGTTTCGACCGCGACGAGGTTCGTGCCGACGGCATCAATTTCCAGAAGCTGAAGACCTGGAACGCGGCGGGATACGTCGAATATGATTTCGGTCCGGCCACCGTCTATTCGGTCACAAGCTATTGGCACGGCAAGCTAAGGAGCCGCGGCGACATCGACGGCGGATTCTGCAACCAGTTCTGCCCGCCCATAGCCAACCCCGGACCGGGAACGATTCTGTTCTCTGCACAGAGCCAGGACAATGTGCCGAGTCTCGATCAATTCACCCAGGAACTACGGATCGCGTCGAACAACAGCACCGGCCTCGGCTACCAGGCCGGCATCTTCTATTTTAATGAAAACCTGGACATCGAGAGCTTCGATTTCCCCGCTCCCGATGCCCCGGACCCGTGGGCAATCGTCAACCAGCGGCAGGATGCCAAGGCGCTGGGGATTTTCGGGACGCTCAATTACAAATTCGACAACGGCCTGACGCTCCAGGCTGGCGCGCGTTGGAATCATGACAAGAAAAAACTGACTGCCGATCGGCTGTTCGACGATCGGCCCGGCTTCATCAGCAGCGGGCCAGTCGATCCGAACACGCTCAAGGCCAAGGATAGCGTGCTGACCTGGGATGTCAGCGCGATCCACGAGCTAAACCAGGACATCAACATCTATGCCCGGATCGCCAAGGGCTATCGCGCGCCCTCGCTGCAGGGCCGCATCCTGTTCGACGATTTGATGTCGAGGGCCGATAGCGAAAACACCATGTCCTATGAGGCCGGCATCAAGACCGTCCTGTTCGACCGCCTTCTTCGCTTCAACCTCACCGGCTATTACTTCAAAACCAAGGATCTGCAGCTTTCGGCCGTGGGCGGAGGCGCCAACGCCAACCTGCTGCTTAATGCGGATGCAGTGAAAGGGCATGGCTTCGAAGCCGAGCTTGAGGCGCGTCCAGTTCGCGGCCTGAACCTGACCGCGGGTCTAAGCTATAACAGCGCCAAGATTCACGATGACAATCTCACCGTCGAAGTGTGCGGCGCGCCCTGCCACTTTACGGACCCCATCGCGGTTCCGGCAGGCGGCGGCCAGCCAGCTCAGGTCTTCATTGACGGCAATCAACTTCCGCAAGCTCCGAAATGGACCTTCAACCTGACTGCGGGCTACGAATATCCGATCGGGCCGGGCTCAATCTACGTCTTCACCGACTGGTACCACCGCTCGAAGATCCAGTTCTTCCTCTATGAATCGGTCGAGTTCAGCGATGACAAGCTGATGGAGGGCGGTCTGCGCATCGGCTACAAGACTGACCGCTATGACATCGCCGGCTTTGTCCGGAACATCACCAATGACGAAAGCGCCGTTGCCGGCATCGACTTCAACAACCTGACTGCGATGGTCAACGAACCGCGCATCTGGGGTATCGAAGCCGGCATCAAGTTTTAGGCTAAAGTCTTTTTTGAAAAGCTGGCGGGCGGTGGGCTTCAACTCACCGCCCGCCTTTCCTATCGTGCCCGCGCATGTCGGACACCCCTGCCGCTCCCAACGCCACCTTGCTGCTGATTTTCGGTGCCGACCGGGACGATCAGATCCGCGACACGGGTGGCCAAGTGACGGTCAGGGGCTCATCGGATATCTTCGGACTGGTTGATGCCGATCATCCGCATCACCGGCTGCAGATCACTCGCCAATTCCTAAAGCACAACCGCCGCCCGAACCTGATCCGCTATCATCACCTGCTGAACCTGATCACCGAGCCTGAGCGCAACGACAAGGTCCTCGACAACCTTCGCCGCCTGCTGCGCGGTGTACCTGGGAAAGTTATCAACCGGCCGGAAGCGGTGCTCCGATCGACCCGCGATCAGATGGCGCGGCGACTTTCCGATATTCCCGGTTTGCTAACACCCAAGGTCATCCGTCTCAAAACTGCCAAACCGGCCGCGGTCGCCCAGATGCTTGAAAGGGCGGGGATGCAATTCCCCGTGATCCTGAGGGAACCTGGCACCCACAAAGGGACCACGCAGGACCGCTTCGACAGCCTCGACGATATGACCTCGGCGATGGTCGAGGGTACTGAATATTTCGCAACCCAGCTGGTCGACTACAGGAGCGTCGACGGGCTCTTTCGCAAATACCGCGTCTTTTTCATCGGACCTCACACCATTTTCCGGCACATGCTTTTCTCCGATCACTGGAATGTTCACGGCAAAGATCGCGACCGCTTCATGGTCGGCCGAAACGACCTGATCGAGGAGGAAAAGGCCATGTTCGCGAGCGCGGACGGAGTGTTTCCGCAACCCATCAAGCAAATGCTCGCCGAAGTCCGAAAGCGCATCGACCTCGACTATTTCGGAATCGATTTCGGGATCATGCCAGACGGACGGCTGCTGCTGTTCGAAGCCAATGCGACCATGAATTTCTTCTCGCTCCTGCCGACCGACGAGTTCGCCTATGTCCGCGATTGCGTCGCGCCGGCACGCGCGGCCTTTCGCGAACTATTGGGCTTGCCGCCACAGGCGTGAAGTTCCAGTCGCCAATTCGCGGCGGCTGCGTTACGGGGCCGAACCCACATCTTGCCGGGAGAAGCCGATGACCGAGCGCCGCACCCTTTACCCGGAGATCGAGCCCTATGCTTCGGGAATGCTCGACGTCGGCGACGGCCATTCGCTTTACTGGGAGCGATGCGGGACGCCGGGCGCCAAGCCCGCGGTGTTCCTGCATGGCGGTCCGGGCGCAGGCATCAGCGACAATCATCGTCGGCAGTTCGATCCCGCCAAATATGACGTGCTGCTGTTTGACCAACGGGGCGCGGGCAAGTCGACGCCGCACGCCAATCTGGACGCCAACACCACCTGGCATTTGGTCGAGGATATCGAGCGGCTGCGCGAGCATGCCGGCGTCGACAGGTGGATGGTCTTCGGTGGGAGCTGGGGATCTACCCTAAGCCTGGCCTACGCCCAGACCCATCCCGAGCGCGTCACCGAGCTGGTGCTGCGGGGAATCTTCCTGTTTGGCCAGAGCGAGCTCGACTGGCTCTACCGTTACGGCGCTTCGGAGCTCTATCCCGACGGCTGGGACGAATTCCTGGCGCCGGTACCGCAGGAAGAGCGCGGCGACCTGGTTGGCGCCTATCGCCGGCTGCTCACCGGCGACGATACCGCCGTGCAGCTGCGCGCGGCCAAGGCGTGGAGCATGTGGGAAGGGGTTACGGTCACATTGCTTCCTGACCCGGAAATGCTTGCCGAATTCACGGACGACCATCACGCCATCGCCATCGCCCGGATCGAAAATCATTATATGTTGCACAAGGGCTGGCTCAAGGAAGGACAGCTGCTGCGCGGTGCGGAAAAGCTGCGCGGAATCCCGGGAGTGATCGTCCAGGGCCGGCATGACTGCTGCACCCCGCCCCGCGCGGCATGGGAATTGAAGCGCGTCTGGCCGGAGGTCGAACTCAACATCGTCCCCGACGGCGGCCACCTCTACAACGAGCCAGGAGTTCTCGACGGCCTGATCCGGGCGACGGACAAATTTGCGAGCTAGCTACTGTCCGGGATGATAGCGCCGCTCGATGTGGCCAAGCAGGTCCTCCGGATAGAAGTAAACCGGCCGGAGGTCGCCAGCGACGTAGCGCCCGGCCTGGTCGTTGAAGTGCTTCGACGACGGGTCGCCGCTTGCGCCACCCGTGCTGATGGCGCGAGCCCTGACCTGATCGCCGAATTCGACCACCGCGACGAAACTGTTGCCGCTGGTTCCATACCAGCGTTTCGATCCCTTGCGCGGCGCGGCGTTGGACGAGGCGAGCGACCCGTAGTTGCCATAAGCGAAGGGCACCGCGATGCTCGGTGCGTCGTCACTGAATGGATGGTCGATCGCCGGCGAAATGCGCTGGTAGCGGTTAATCTCGCCCCATCGCACCTTCCAGCTTCCGAAATCCTGCTGCAGGCGGGCAACAGCTTGCTCCAGTGCAGCCAGCTTCTGCTCGAAGCTGGTGTCGCGGCCGAGCCGCATCATTACCTTGTTGCCCGGCTCGCTCTCGGGCGCGTTGAGCCCCTTTCGCAGCGCTTCCGCCCAGAAAACGGCAAGGCTTTGCGCCTCGGACTGGGCACTCCAGCGATAGTCCCATTGGCGTAGGATTGAGATTGGTCCGGCCAGCGCGGCCTTACGCGAACCGTCGGGCAATTGGTCCCATGCCTTGACCAGGTCCGGGACCAACGCCGCGAAGCCCGGCTGGTATCTGTCGTAGGCCGCCGCTTGAAGCCGATCGAGTGTCCAGTCGCGGCTCCGTTCGAGAAGCTTCAAGGCATGGAGCCCGCGATAATTCTCCCCGAAACTGTCCATATATCGCGGGAATAGCTCAGGCTTGGCGCTGAACGCCCCGGCTGCGCGATAGGGCCAGTTATTGGTGTTGTGGACCCACCCGTTGGGCGGGCTGATCACGTTCGGCAAATCCGACAAGGAATGAAGGGCACCCCAATCGGTCGCCGGGTCACTTCCGTCCACCGTCTCGGTGTAATCGAAGCGATCGTTGCGCATCGGAACGTATTGCGGATGGAGGTAGGCGATGTCGCCGTCAGCATCAGCGAAGATCGTGTTGTTGGAGCTGTTTGCCTGCAGTCCGGCGACCTTGAGGAACGACGCAAGGTCCGTAGCCCGGGTGCGCAGATAGCTCTGCTGAAGCGCCGCGACTGGCCGATACATCATGGCGAAGCTGATCCAACGCCCACCTTCGGACCTTATGATCGGCCCGCGATGAGTCCGCCAGGTGTTGAAGTTGCGGCTGGCCAGCCGCCCGTCCACGGCCCGATAGCGAATTGTCACAGGTCGAGCGATCAGCGGCCGCCACACATTGCCATAGCGATATCTGGGCTGTTTTCCCTTGCTCACGTCAAACGCGAATTCATCGACATTGTCGACACCGCTCGACGTATGCATCCAGCCGGCCCGTGCATTGAACCCCTGGTAGATGAAGAACTGCCCCCATGTGGCGGCCCCATAGACGTTGAGGCCCTGTTCGCTGGTCACCTGCTGTTCCGACCGGAAGAAAAAGCTGGTGTGCGGGTTGATCAGCAGCAGCGCCCTGCCATCCTTCGTGAGTGCCGGCGCAATGGCAACGCCATTGGAACCGCGCGGATCGGGGTCGTAGGGCGCCGCGGCTAACTTGGATGTGCCGCCGTAGAATTGCTCAAGCTGTTGAAGGTCGATCCGCTCGATATCGCCGCCAATGCTTCCTTCCGTGAAGCTTAGCGCCATCCATGGCTCAAACCGCTTGAGCACGCGCGGCGTCACCTGCGGATGGGTCGCAAGATAATAGTTAAGCCCGGCCGCCCAGCTGTTCATCAGGCGCTTGAGCCAATCGGGGCTGGCGGCATAGTCGGCCTTCAGTTCAGGCGCGCTGACGTAGAGCCGTGCACGGAGGTCCTGCCAGATCGCCTTCTCTCCCTCCGCCTCCGCGGTCCGGCCAAGCGCGGTCAAATAATTGGCCTCGATCCGCGGGAAGTCGTCCTCGGCCTGGGCATAGATCATGCCGAAAACCGCATCGGCGTCCGTCGGACCTTCGACATGGGCGATGCCCCAGTCGTCGCGGGTGATCGAGATTTTCGCCGCCTGCTCGCGCCACGCGGTGGTTTCCGGGGGCGGAGCGGCGGCAATCAGGCTGAGGGCAAGCGGGACAAGGAAGGGACGCATGCGCCATTGCTAAGCGGCGCCCGCGCTCAAGCCAAGTCAGGCTTTGGGTAGCTTCTGCTTCGTCTGGCCCCAACCTGCCAGCAGCTTGGAACTGGCACGCTCCAACAGCTCATCGGCGTCTCGGATCGAATATTCGGCACCCGACTTGACCTGATCGAGCTCTTCCCATGCGACGGGCGCGGCGACAGGCGCTCCCTCTCGCGCCCTTGCCGAATAAGGCATTACCGCGGTGGCACCGCGCTGGTTCCTAAGCCAGTCGAGGAAGATGCGGCCCTTGCGCTGGTTCTTGCGGATATTCGCTGTGAACATGTCCGGTTCGGCCTCTGCGATCGCGCGGCTAAACCGTTCCGCAAAGCTCTTAACCTTCGCCCAATCGGCCTTTGCATCGAGCGGAGCGATGACATGGATTCCTTTGCCGCCTGTCAACATCGGGTAAGTGACGAGGCCGAGATCGGCGAGAAGCGCTCGGAGCCTCTTTGCGGCATCCCTCACTTTGCTGAAATCGAGCCCGACGTCCGGGTCGAGATCGAACACCAGCCGATCGGGATATTCGAGCTTGTTGGCCTTGCTGCCCCAACCGTGGAATTCGATCGTCCCCATCTGGACGCAGGCGAGGATTCCGCGGGCGTCCTGCACGTAGAGGTAATCCTGCACCTCGCCGTCGCTTTCCTTAATGGGCACATGCTTGACGTGTGGGCCCATGGTGCCGCTGTCATGTTTCTGGAAGAAACACTCCTTGGCACGGCCCTGGGGACAGCGGATCAAGCTGATGGGGCGTTTCGCCATGTCGACCAGTATCAGGGCTTCAATTGCGGCATAATAATTGGCGAGGTCGCCCTTGGTCAGGCCCTCGCCCGGATAGATCACGCGGTCCGCGCTGCTGATCTTGATTCCAAAATGTTCGGCCGAAGCAGGATCCGCCTTCTTGCGGCCCGGCGTTGAGAGTTTTTCAGGCTTTTCCAGCACGACCTCCCTCGCCGGCTTGTCCTCGCGCAGGGCTATGAAGCTCGGGTGGCGTAAAGTGCCACCTGAAGTGAATTCGGTATAGGCCACCTCGCCGACCAGTTTTGGCTCGATCCAATGCGAGGCCCGCCGCGCCGCACCGGGCACCTCCAACGACGGTTCGTCGATCTCGAGCGGGCGCATCAGGTCGCCGAGGTCGTGGATCATTTTGGTGTCGAAACCGGTGCCGACCTTGCCGGCATATTTGAGGGTGCGCCCGTCGCGAACACCGAGGTGCAGGGAACGGAAGCCATGGCGCTTGTCGCTATCCTGCCACCCGACGATCACGAACTCCTGGCGCTGGATGCACTTGATCTTGAGCCAGTTCCTGGCCCGCTCTCCCTTGTAGGGCGCGCCGGCTTTCTTCGAGATGATCCCCTCCCCGCCTTCCTTGCAGACGGCCTCGAACAGCTTCTCGCCCTTGCCGATGATATGATCGCCATAGAGGATCGGTGCGCTGGCGGCCCTGAGCAACGCATCCAACCGTGCCTTGCGCTCGAGGTTGGAAAGCCCGGCAATGTCCTCGCCTTGGTCGACCAGTAGGTCAAACGCATAGAAGGCTATATCGGCGTCGCCGCCCTTGAAGCTTGACTGGAGCAGCTGAAAGCTAGGCTTTCCCTTCTTGTCGAGCGCTACCGCCTCCCCGTCGATCAGACAGCCGGCCGGGAGCTTGGCCGCGGCCCGGACGATCGAGCGGAACTTGTCACTCCAGTCGTTGCCGTTGCGGGTCCACGCGGTCGCGGCCCCGCCGGCGGTCGCGACCAGCAACCGATAGCCGTCATATTTATATTCGTGCAGCCAATCATTGCCGCTCGGTACCGCGTCAACCAATGTCGCCAGCTGCGGGCTCTGGAACTTTGGCGGTCCGACGCCGGCCTTGCGCCTGGCGCGCCCAGTCTTGCCGGTCGATTTACTATTGCTATGCCAGACATCGGCGCCTGCGGCGATCTCGGCCATGCTGCGCTCGGTGGTGACACTGGTCACGCATTGCTCGACGAGGGCATCACCTTCTTCCGGCTTGGCGAAATTGTCGTCGACCTTCTTCAGCATCCACGGTTCCTGCCGTTCACCGGGCCGCGGCTTCAGCCGGAACATCACCCACTCGCCCTTCATCCGCTCGCCATCGAGCGTGAAATGAAGATGGCCTTCCTCGATCGTCTTGCTGGGGTCCTTGCCAGGCTCGGGCTCCCACCTCCCCCTGTCCCACAGCATCACCGTGCCGCCGCCATATTCGCCCTTCGGTATGACGCCCTCAAAGGTGCCGTAGTCGAGCGGATGGTCCTCGGTGCGTACCGCCAGCCGCTTGTCGTCAGGATCAAGCGAAGGTCCTTTGGGAACCGCCCAGCTCTTCAGCACGCCGTCGAGTTCAAGTCGGAAATCCCAATGGAGCCGGGAAGCCTCATGTTTTTGAACGACAAAGCTGTCGCCCTTGCCCTTGAGCTTGCGGCCTCGTGGTTCCTTCGTTTTCGAAAAGTCACGCTTGCGGTTGTAGGTCTCGATGTCGAGCTTGGGTTTGCGGGCCATGGTTTACGCCCGCTTTCGCGCCCGGGTTGCGGTCTTTTTTGGTGCGGCCCGCCGTGTCGGCGCCCGTTTGGCAGTCGGGCGCTTGGCCGCGGGTTTCTTGTCGTCGCCCAGACTCTTCTTCAGTGCGGCCATCAGGTCGATAACGTTGGAGCCTTTTGGAATGCGATCGGGCTCATCATCCTGGATGACCCTCTTGCCCTTTTTCTTCTGCTTCTCAGCGATCAGCTTCCTTAACGCGTCAATGTAGCGGTTCTCGAACTCCTTGGCGTCGAAGTCGCTGCTCTTCTTCTCTATTAGTGTCTCGGCTAGCTCCAGCAGGTCGGCATCGGGCTTGATATCGCCAATGTCGCGGAAATAGCTTGAGGCGCGATTGACCTCGTCGGCATAGCGCAGCGTCTCCAGCACCATGCCGCGGCCGCACGGCTTCAAACTCACGACATATTCCTGCCCGCGCATGGCAAGTTGGCCGATGCCGACGCGCTTGGTCTTTTTGAGCGCATCGCGGAGGACCACAAACGCCTCCTCAGCCAGATCGTCGGCCGGGGCGACATAATAGGGCTTGTCGAAATAGATGGGGTCAATGTCAGTCAGCTCGACGAACTGGGTCAGCTCCAGCGTCTTGCGGCTTTCCAGCTTGACCTTTTCGATCTCTTCCGGGTCGAGCAGCACATATTCGCCCTTCGAAACCTCGTACCCTTTGAGGATTTCGTCGCGGTCGACCGGCCCGATTCCGGGCACGACCTTTTCATAGCGGACGCGTTGGCCGGACGGCTCATGGACCTGATGGAAGGCAATCGACTTACCGGCCTTTGTAGCCGGGAAGATTTCCACCGGAATCGAGACGAGCGCCAATTTGATTACCCCGCGCCAGGTTGGTCGCGCCGCCATCAGCCATCTCCGCATTCGATTTGATGGCGGATTCAATCGACAGACTGGAGAGTCGTTCCGTTGGCAGCCGTTGGGTCGCAAGTTAGGATTGCCATGGAGGAGATTGTTGATGGCCAATCCAGCGATCACCGCGGCCTTGCTCGCAGCTTCGCAAGAGGAAGAATCAGAGGAGTTCATCCAGCAGAAGCTGCGCGACGCCAAGGCGCAGGGAACTTCCGACGCCATCGTTCTCGATCTCAACGAGAAGCAGCAGAAGTTTCTGGAACAGGCGATCGAAAAGGGGACTGTCGTCAAGACGGTGGACGGCCGTCTCTATCTTAACGAGCGGGCATTGTCTGAACGCAAGGAAGGCCAAGGTTATATGGCCTTGCTGATCCTGCTCGTCATCGGCTCGGTGATCGCATCAGTCGCCGTGTTGGCGTTGCGCAGCGGCGGCTGACCATTGACGGAACGCCAGACGCGATGGCAAAGGCGCGCGGCCCAATGATGACGGGCGGGTGTAGCTCAATGGTAGAGCAGAAGCCTTCCAAGCTTACGACGAGGGTTCGATTCCCTTCACCCGCTCCAAAAATCCACCATGCGGGGCATGGTTGATTTTTGGAGCGCCGCGAGAGTCAACGAGCGGGCGACTGCCGCAGTTGACAGCGACACAACGGACCGCCATTGGCGCGCCTGCCACGCACCGGGAGAGGTGGCCGAGTGGTTAAAGGCAGCAGACTGTAAATCTGCCGGGCTTCGCCCTACGCTGGTTCGAATCCAGCCCTCTCCACCATCGTTGCCTGGAGGATGTCCGGGAGACATCCGAAGCCAACGATGAGCTGCCCTACTGCACTTTTACTATGACCAGCGTGGCGTTGTCTGGCGCACCGCGGGCCAGCACCTTGTCGATCAACCGGTCGGCGGCTTCCTCCATGGTTCCGATCCCAAGCTCTTGGGCCAACTCCTGATCTTCGATCAGCCTTGTCACACCATCGCTTGCAAGGATGAACTGATCGCCAGCTTGCAAGTCGCCGCCGACTGTTTCGACCTGCAGTTCCGGCGCGACGCCCACTGCGCGCGTGATGATGTTGGCATTTGGATGATCGACCGCTTCGGCCGGGGTCAGCATGCCCGCGTCCATCAGGCTTTGGACCAGGCTGTGGTCGCGGCTCAACTGTAACAATTGGCCTTCGCGAAGAAGATAGGCCCGGCTGTCCCCCGCCCAGAAGCAGCTATAGCGATTGCCGGCAATGGCGAGTCCCACGACCGTCGTTCCGATCGACCGTTCAACGTCGGTCGAGCCCGCCAGCTCAATCAGATCGCGGTTGACCGATTGGAGCGCCGCGATCGCACTATCGACAAGCGCCTCCAGGCCATAGACGATCGGCAGGCCAAGGAGCGCCTCGGTCACCTTGGCGCTGGCGACGTCGCCGGCTTCATGCCCTCCCATGCCGTCGGCAACCGCCCAAAGGCCGCGCTCGGTCCGGACCAGCAGCGAATCCTCGTTTACCTTTCGGCGAAGCCCGACATGGGTTCGACTGACACATTCAAAGGCCAAAAGGCGTCCCCCGTTCTCGTCCAAAGTCCGAGACTAGCAATTCACAATGGTTCATGCGATTTACTTTTTCTTGATTGCAGATCGGCCAGGGGGAGATCGGCGTTGAGTAAGCCCTACAGCAGTAAAGCCCTGCCGGCCGGGACGGTGATCCGTGAGTGGC
>DATJKE010000144.1:0-2262 GCA_035491735.1 Sphingomicrobium sp. | reverse complement strand
GTCGATGATCGAAACGGCGTTGGAACTGGGCGGCGACGGCGTGCCCGCTTCGGTGATTCGCGGCATCCTCGATGCCGGCAAGGCGCTCCACGCCCATCCGGTCGAGCTGTTTGACGGAATTGAAGAGACGCTGGCCGCGCTGGCCGAAAGGGCGCGGCTGGTCCTGGTGACCAAGGGCGACCTGTTCCACCAGGAAACCAAGCTCGCTGCCTCCGGCGTGGGTGATTTCTTTTCTGGAATCGAGATCGTTAGCGACAAAAGGCCGGAGACTTTTGCCGGCATTTTCGAGCGGAATGGAGTTGAACCGGCAAATGCCCTGATGGCCGGAGACTCGATGCGTAGCGACGTCCTGCCCGCGCTCGAAGCGGGGGCTTGGGCCGCCTATATCCCGCAGCCGCTGGGCTGGAGCCATGAGCAAAAGCCTGCGCCCAGCGATCATCCGCGATTCATTGAATTGACCTCGCTCGCAGCGCTGGTGAATTGGCTCGACCGAGCCGAGGCCGCGTGAACGACCTCGTCCCGGATAGCGAACGGACCGGGCTGATCGGAGGATTGCCGAAGCCGCTGCGTCCGTATGCGTCGCTAATGCGGGTCGACCGGCCGATCGGCACCTGGCTGCTCTACTGGCCATGCGCGTGGAGCGTGGCGCTGGCTGGTGTGAGAGGCGAATGGGCGCTGTTCCTGTGGTTCCTGCTCGGCGCTTTCGCCATGCGCTCGGCAGGCTGCGTCTATAATGACATCGTCGACCGGAAACTGGACATGCAGGTCGAGCGGACGCGGCTACGGCCGCTGGCATCTGGACGGGTGTCGTTACGATCGGCCTGGGCGCTTGCAATCGGCCTGTCGCTGGTCGGCCTAATCGTCCTGCTGCAGCTTCCCCGGGCTGCCCAAGGCATCGCCCTGCTTAGTATTTTTCCGGTCGCTGCCTATCCCTTCATGAAGCGGATCACCTGGTGGCCTCAGGCCTGGCTGGGATTGGTGTTCAGCTGGGGGGCCCTCGTCGGCTGGCCCGCGGTTACCGGAGAATTCGCGCAGCCGGCGCTGTTGTTATGGATCGGCAGCATCTTCTGGGTGGTCGGATATGACACGCTCTACGCCATCCAGGACATTGAGGATGATGAGCTTGTCGGCGTGAAGTCGAGCGCACGCGCCCTTGGCGCAAATGCGCGGCTTGGCGTCGGCATCTGCTATACGCTGGCACTGGTCGGCTGGTCAGCGGCGATCTGGAAGGTTCGCCCGGATTGGGTGGCGCTGCTTGCCTTGGTTCCCGCCGCCGTTCATTTGACCATGCAGGTTGCCAAGGCCGATCCCAGGGACGTCATAGGGGCGCTTGCACTGTTCAGGTCCAATCGCTTTACCGGTCTGCTGATATTCCTTGGCTTTCTCGCGGTCGGCTTGTCGTCCCTCGATTGACCGACTAGGCGAGCGCCCATGCTTTCTCCCGCTGCTGCAAAAGACAAGGCCGCTTCGCTTGTCGCACTTGCCCGCAAATCGGGCGCCGACGCGGCAGACGCAGCCTATGTCGGTGAACGCTCACAGGGGGTCAGCGTTCGGCTCGGCGCGCTCGAAGACGTACACCGGAGCGAAGGCGAGGAAATCGGCCTCCGCGTATTTGTCGGCCGGCGCAATGCGACAATCTCCTCGTCGGATCTGTCCGAGGACGCGCTGGCGACTTTGGTCGAGCGAGCGGTGGCCATGGCGGCAGAGGCGCCGGAGGATCAATATGCCGGACTCGCCCCGCAAGATATGCTGTTTCGCGGCGATCCCGCGGATCTCGACCTTGACGATGGCGGTGATCCCGAACCGGCCGAACTCAAGGAGCGTGCGCTAATCGCGGAGGACGCTGCGCGCGCGGTGGCGGGCGTGACCAACAGCAATGGGTCCAGCGCCTCGGCATCCTCATCCATTTTTGCAATCGCCACCAGCGATGGCTTTGCTGCCTCAACCGGCGCTACCGGTTACAGCAACTCCGCCAGCGTCGTGGCCGGCGAGGGCAATACGATGCAGCGCGACTATGCCTGGCATTCGGCGCGCCATTCTGTCGACCTGGAGGGGCCGGAGGATATCGGCGCGCGGGCCGCCGAACGAGCAGTTGCGCGTTTGAACCCCGTCAGCGTCAAGCCGGGTGTCATGCCGGTGCTGTTCGATCCGCGAGTGGCGACCACGCTGCTCGGCCATTTCGTCGGGGGAATTAGTGCCGCCGCCGTGGCTCGCCAATCGAGCTTTCTCATGGATGCCCTGGAAACGCAGGTCTTCGCTCCA
>DATJKE010000143.1:0-18650 GCA_035491735.1 Sphingomicrobium sp. | reverse complement strand
AGCCGGAAAAATCGGCCAACCTCTACCTCGACTACCGGCTGCCGTGGGACGAGAACTTGTCGGTCAACCTTGGTATCCAATATCTCGGCAAGAGGGTTGGAAGCCCCGACAATGAGCTGATTGTTCCGGGTGACATGCTGGTCAATCTCGGCGGCCGATATCGCTTCAAGCTGGACAAGGTCCCAGCCACCCTGCGCCTCCAGGTAAGCAATCTGTTCGACGAATATGCGTGGACCGTGTTCGGTAGCGGCGGTCTCAAGCGGCGTCCGCCGCGCCGGCTGGACGCCACTCTTTCCGTCGACTTTTAGGCCGGGGCCAGCGCCGCCCGAACGGCCTCTTCCAGCGCCGCCGCGCGGAAGGGCTTGAACAGGATGCCCGCGTTGGGAGTGACCTTTCGGATTTCGTCGGTTTCGCTGTAGCCGGAAACGAACAGGATGGGCTGGTCCGGCTTGGTCGCGATGATGTGCGCTGCGACTTCCGCACCCGACAGGCCCGGCATGATATAGTCGATGATCACCAGGTCCGGGCGGCTGGCCCCGAAACGTTCGATGCCTTCGACCCCATCGCCGGCCTCGACGACCTCATGACCATATTCCTCAAGGCTGGCGGCAATGAAGTGACGCACATCCTGGTCGTCATCGATCACCAGCACTGTCGCCTGGCCCCGGCCCCGGCGCAGCTCGTCGCCGGTCTTGCCGCCGCTGGCCGGCACCTCGGCGTCGCGGTCGGCCCGGCGGAAATATAGCCGGACCGTCGTTCCAACTCCGGGCTCGCTTTCGATCCTGACCGCGCCGCCTGACTGGTGTGCCATGCCATAAACCATCGACAGGCCCAGCCCCGTGCCCTTGCCGACATCCTTGGTCGTAAAGAATGGCTCGAACGCCCGGGCAACTACCTCCGGCGGCATGCCGGAGCCGGTGTCGGTGATTGCCAGCTCGACATAGGTGCCAGGCTCAAGTTCGGGATCGTCATTGATACGGCACTTTCGGGTGCTGAACGTCAGCGTTCCGCCTTCGGGCATCGCGTCGCGCGCATTGATCGCCAGGTTCAGCACCGCGACCTCGACCTGGGTCGGATCGGCCAAAACCGGTGTGAGGTGGGGATCCAGGTCGAAAACCTTTTCGATGCCCGGCCCCAGCACATTGCGAAGCAACGGACGCATTTCCTCGATCAGCGGCGCAACATAGGTCGGCTTGACCTCCAGCCGCTGGACCCTGCTGAATGCCAGCAGCTGCGCCGTAAGCCTGGCGCCGCGTTCCGCCGCGGCCAGCGCATTGGCGGCATATTTCGTCAGGCGCTCGTCGCTGATCTGCTTGGTAATGAGGTCGAGCCCGCCGACCACGACGGTGAGCAGATTGTTGAAGTCGTGCGCAATGCCGCCGGTCAGCTGGCCAAGCGCTTCCATCTTCTGGCTCTGGCGAAGCTGGTCCTGCGCCTCGACCAGTTCCGCGGTCCGCTCGGCAACCTGCCCTTGAAGCTCGATCTCGGCTTGCTTGGCCTCGGTAATGTCGCTCGCCGCGCCGATAAAACCCGACAATTCCCCATCGGTCCCGAATCGCGGCTGCGAGACGGAGCGAAGCCAGCGCCACTCGCCATCGTGCCGCAGGTAGCGCGCTTCCAGGGTGAAGGGCTTGAGGCTCGCTTCACCCGCCATGCTTGCGGCCACCAATTGATCCTGGTCGTCGGCATGGATGCGCTCGCGCCAGTCCAGGACCCGAGCCTCCTCGCGGGTCAGGCCGGTAAATTCCGCATAGGCATCGTTGACGAAATCGCGGGTCCGGTCGAGCCGGGTCACCCACATCATCACCGGCGCGGAATCGGCGATCCGGCGGAAGCGGGCCTCGCTTTCCTTGAGGGCGCGCTCGGCCGCCCGCTGCTCGGTGATGTCCTGCACGAGCAGGATGATTCCGACCACATTGCCGTTGGCATCGGCCTGCGGAACATAATCGGCCTGTACCGCGAGCAGTCCGCGGGTCGGGTGATGGAAATCCGCGGCGAAGAATTGCCGTTCCCCGCCAAATGCGGCGGCGAGCAGCGGCTGGCGGGCGCGATAATCCTCCTCGCCCAGCATTTCGTCCATCCGCTTCCCGAGAATGTCCTTGCGGGGGAGCTCGAACCAGTCGGCCAGCGCACGATTGACGAAGCGATAGCGCTCGTCCCGGCCGATGAAGGCGATCATGATTGGCAGCGCGTCGGCAACGGCGAGGATCTGGGAGAAGTCGAGCGGGCCCGTAAGATTGGGCAAACCTGATGCGATCGCGGCGTTGTCGACCGGATCTTCGCGCATCATGTCCGCGGCGTCGCCATGTGGCGACTCGTTTTTCCCCCGGCCCGCCATTGCACAAGGCTGACCTGAATCTCGCTCCGAGTCACCCTCTCTGTGGATAAGTTTAACTTAACTGGATTAGTCAAAATGCAGGCGGCGGTAGCTGCCACGGAAGTAGAGCAGCGGGTCGAGACGGGGCTCAAACGTCGCCTTTTTCACCTCGCCGACCAAAATGAAATGGTCGCCGCCGTCATGGATCGCGTGGTGGCTGCATTCGAATACCGATAGCGAGTCGAGCAGGACGGGCACGCCATGCTCGCCCATGCTCCACGGCGTACAGCCGAACCGGTCCTCGACCCTGGTCGAAAAAGTGATCGAAGCAGGCTGCTGCTGCGTCTGAAGGACGTTGACCGCAAAATGGCGTGCTTCACCGAGCGGCGCCGCGCTCGCCGCCGCCTTGGCGACGCAAACCAGCAGCAAGGGCGGGTCGAGGCTCAGCGAAGTGAAGCTGTTGGCGGTCAGCCCGACCGGCCTGCCCTGGTCGTCCAGGCAGGTAACCACCGTCACGCCGGTCGCGAAGCACCCCAGCGCGTCGCGCAAGGTGCGTGGGTCGGAGCCGGTGCGATACTCACGTGAAACAGGCGCTTCGGTCATGCTCGCGCCGCCATAGCGGCCTCTACCCAAGGCTGTCACGCTGCGAGGCGCCGCAATCCGGCCAGATCGAGCGATTCGAGTTCGGCCGCGGTCCCTTCCAGGGAGTCGGACACGAAATAGAGCGGCTGGAACGCATCGCTGCGGTAGACCGTCGCGGCGGCATCCTTGAGCGTGAAGCGCGGGCGCGGGACTTCGGCCTCGATGGCGAAATGGGCTTCACCGAAGCTGGAAGCGAGGCCGGCGCCGAGGATTTTCACTTCGCTGCCTTCGCGGGCCAGGCCGAATTCGACGGTATGCCAGTAGAGCCGCGAAATCATGTCGCCCAGGCCGGCTGCAATGGCCGCCACGCCCAGGCGTCCCATGGCCTGCATCAGCCGGGCGACCGGCTCATGCGCCAGCAGCGGCACATGGCCGAAAATATCGTGGAAGCAGTCCGGCTCCTCCAGATAGTCGAGGCTGCCGGCCGATCGGATGAAGTTGCCGATGGGAAAACAGCGCTCGGCCAGCATGGCGAAAAAGGCATCGTCCGGCACCAGCCCCGGCACCGAGACGCAGCGCCAGCCGGTCAGCTCCTCCAACCGCTGATTGAGCAGGTCGAGATTCGGAATTCCCCGTTGATCCAGGCCTAGCCTGGGAATGCCCTCAAGAAAGGGCGTCACAATCCGCGAGCCGAGATACGGCACCTGCCGCGCGAACAAGGTGTCCCACACGCCATGCTCCTGCGCAGTAAAATGCTGCCAGTCCTGTGGGACCAGATAGTCGCGCCAATTTGCTGGTTGGCGGCTGTCTATCTCGGTGAAATCGGGCTGGAACATTCGAAACTCCTGGGTAGAGGGGGCAATAAAAAACCCCGCCGAAGCGAGGCTTGGCGGGGCGGTGGTCCGGTGCCGAGGGCGTATGAAGCCTCAGCCGGTCTCCACCGCAAATCGATAATAAAGGACCGCAGCCGACGGCACGGTCGGCGAGAGAAAGGCAAAGGCGGCAATCGCGGTCATTACGCTTCCCTTATCTTACTAACTGCCTGAACGAAAGATGGCTCGACTTGGTTGCGAGCCAGGGCAAGGCTCCCTAGTCGATGCGCCATGGCCAGAGCCTCCGCCAGCCAGGACCCCGCGCTGCTCCGCCGGCTGCTTCGCGCCCGGGACCGGATGGATGCCGCCAGCCATGAGCAATGGCCGGTGCGGCGGCTGGCCAGCGTCAGCGGCGTGTCCGAGGCGCATTTCGCCCGATCGTTCAAGCAGGCCTTCGGCCTCCCACCGCACCGCTACCTCCTGACACGGCGGATCGAAAAGGCGACCGCGCTACTGCGCGACACAAACCTGCCCATCACCGAAATCGCCTTCGAAACCGGCTGGTCGAGCCTGGGTACGTTCGGCCGCATCTTTCGCGACATAACCGGCAAGGCCCCTGCCGAATTTCGCGAACATGACCAATCAGTCGCTCATCAACTGGAACTGGTGCCCCATTGTTTCGTCAGCGCCGCGCGCCGGCCCAATCTCAATATAGCAGTTTCGGAGAAGCGGCGGCGGGAGGCGGACGATATTGACGGCTCCGACAAATAAGGAGGTCATATGAGCCAGGGTGTCGAAGTTGCCGGTCTTTACGTTCGCGATCAGGACGAGGCGCTGGATTTTTATGTCGGGAAGCTGGGCTTCAAACTCCATACCGATGCCCGCAACGGCGACTATCGCTGGCTGACGGTGCAGCATCCGCAGCAGGAGGGCTTCCAGCTTGGCCTGTTCCGGCCTCAGGCGCCGCTGGTCGACGCGGCGACGGCACAGGCGCTCGACGAGGCGGTGGCCAAGGGCGCGATGCCGCCGCTGGTGCTGGTGGTCGACAATTGCCGTGCGGCCTACGAGGACCTCAGCGGACGCGGCGTCGAGTTCACCCAGGAGCCGGTCGCGCGCTTCGGCAGCGTCGATGCCAGCTTCCGCGACCCGTCCGGCAATGGCTGGAAGATGATCGAGGCGCGGTCGTGACTTGGGCCGGTCATTTCAGGCAGCAGCCCACCAAGGAGTTGGGAATGAGCATCAGCAAATGGATCAGGCAGGTGCACCGTTGGCTGGCGATTCTCTTCACGCTGACCGTCATCGCCAATTTCGTCGCCATGGCGCAGGGAACGCCGCCGGCCTTCGTCACTTATTCGCCGCTGCCGCCGCTGTTCCTGCTGATGTTCACCGGCCTCTACATGTTCTCGCTCCCCTATGTCGCGGCCTGGAAGGCCAAGCGGAGGCAAGCATGACCGATTCTGAAACGATCGACGCCAAGATCGATTCCCTCCCCGACTGGCGCGGCAAGGCGCTCGCCAGGGTCCGGGAGCTAATCAGGCAGGCCGATCCGCAAGTGATCGAGGAGGTGAAGTGGCGCAAGGCTTCGAACCCCCTGGGAGTGCCGACCTGGTCGCACGACGGCATCATCTGCACCGGCGAGACTTATCGCGACAAGATCAAGCTGACCTTTGCCAAAGGAGCGTCAATCGACGACCCGGCTGGCCTGTTCAACTCCAGCCTGGACGGAGGCACCCGGCGCGCGATCGACATCCGCGAGGGCGAAACGATCGATGAGGCAGCGCTGACGGCGCTGATTCGCCGGGCCGTGGACTTCAACCGGTCGGCGTAGGTTCCGGCTTGGACCGCCGGGGCGCCGTTTCGTCCATGGTCAGGAACAGCGGCAATACCGCCAGCGCGACAAGCCCGATCATCGCGCCCGGCACGCTCGGCCATTGAGTCCGGTCGAGCAGCTGCTGCGCCAGATAGGGCGTCAGCCCACCGAAGATGGCCGTGGCGAAGGTAGCTCCCAGAGCGAGCCCGCTGAGCCTTCCCTCGCCGCCGAACTGCTCGGCGGTCGCGACTGCTCCGACCGCACTGACGCCGCCCGCCACCATCGCCAGGATGACCGCGCCGGCCAGCGCCTCGACCGGCGATCCGCCGGCCATCAGCGAGAACATAGTCATCGGCAGGATGGCGCTGGCAAGGCACAGCGAGGCAAGGACCGGCTTCCGGCCATATCGATCCGACAAGGCGCCGACGAAAGGCGTGACGGCAATCACCATCACCGCCGCCAGCGTCGACAGCCACAGCGAGTCCCGCTCGGTCATCGATCCCGCGGTGGTGAGGAACGCCGGAACATAGGTAATGCCGACATAGTAGGTGATCGAACCGAGCGACGAGATGGCGAATGCGCGCAGGATGCCGCCGCGATGCCGGGTCAACGTGTGATGGATGGGATTGGCCGGCACGGTGCCGTCCGCGCGTTGCCGTTCGAATTCGGGGGATTCCGCCATGCTGTGGCGCGCAATCCAGACGCTGCCCGCCAGAAGCGCGCCAAACAGGAACGGGATTCGCCAGCCCCAATTGTCGAGATCTGCCTCGCTCACCAGGCTGACCGTCACCGCGGAAATACCGACCGCCAGCAGGGCGCCGACCTCACTTGCGGCGGCGGCAAAGGAGGTGACCAGACCGCGCTTTTCGTCGCGCGCACCCTCGAGCAGATAAGCGACCACGCCGGTATATTCGCCGCCGACCGCAAACCCCATCACGCAGCGCAGCAGGATCAGAAGCCCGCCGGCAGCCGGTCCGATCGCCGCCCGTGTCGGCAGCAAGGCGATTGCCAGCATCGCCGCGGTCATCAGCGCGACCGACAGCAACAGGGTGCGCTTCCTGCCGTAACGATCGCCGATATGGCCGAAGAACAGCGCGCCAAGCGGGCGCATCAGATAGGCGACGGCAAAACCGGCCAGGGTGACGATCAGTGACTTCGCGCCGCCACCGAAAAATACCCGCGACAGCACCGTCGCGAAATAAAGGTAGAGGGTGAAGTCATACCATTCGACGATGGTCGAAAAGGCCGCAATGGCCTTCGATCCGCGCGAGACTTCCACCGCGGCCGGCTCAGCCACCGGCAAACCCGCTGATCGCTTCGGCCAACTTGACGTCCCGCTCGGTCACGCCGCCGGTGTCATGGGTCGTCAGCCGGAAATCGACCCGGTTCCAGACATTGGTGAATTCCGGATGATGATCGACCTTCTCGGCGTGCATGGCGACACGGGCCAGGAAGCCGAACGCCTCCGAAAAATCCTTGAAGCGAAAGCTGCGCTCGAGCGCCGTGCCATCCTCGCTTAACGACCAACCGTCGGGAACATTCATCCAATCGTCTCCCGTGCTCAAAAATTCCTGTCCTACGGGGCTTCCCGGAGCTAGTGGGGCCGAATGATCCCCTGGCCGACAGCTGCGAAAATGGCTTGCCTTCCGCTCGCCTGATATGCCCGTCAGTGAGAAGATTGTGAACATTCGCGGCGCTGGGGCGAATTAAGCATTGGAGAAAGACATGGCCACCGCAACTTCCGTCGAGCTCGGCCCGCTGGGTCTTGAGAATCCGATGGGCACCGACGGCTTCGAGTTCGTCGAATATGCCGCGCCCGATCCGGAGCTGCTGCGCTCGCTGTTCGCCAGGATGGGCTTTCCGGCCGTCGCCAGGCACAAGCGCAAGAATGTCACGCTGCACCGGCAGGGCGACATCAACTTCATCATCAATGCAGAGCCCAATAGTTTTGGGGAGCAGTTCGCGCTCGACCATGGCCCCTGCGCATGCGCCATGGCCTTCCGGGTCAAGGACGCCAGGGCGGCCCATGCCCGGGCGCTCAGTCTCGGCGCGACCGACGTAAAAAGCGACGTCGGCGAAGGCGAGCTCGATATTCCCTGCATTGAGGGGATCGGCGGGTCGCGGCTCTATTTCGTCGACCGCTACGGCCACAAGGGCACCATCTACGACGTCGATTTCGACTATTTCGCCGATGCCGCCGAGCAGGAGGCCAGCCATGCCTCCCACCTCACTTACCTCGATCACCTAACCCACAATGTGAATCGAGGGCGGATGAATCATTGGGCCGAATTCTACGAGCGGCTCTTCAACTTCCGCGAGATCCGTTACTTCGACATCGAAGGGAAGGTCACCGGCCTCTTCTCCAAGGCGATGACATCGCCCTGCGGCAAGATCCGCATCCCCCTGAACGAGAGCCAGGACGACAAGAGCCAGATCGAGGAATTCCTGCGCGAATATAAGGGCGAGGGCATCCAGCACATCGCACTGGGATCGGACGACATTTATCAGACGGTCGACATCCTGCGGGATCGCGGCATTCCGTTCCAGGACACGCCCGATACCTATTACGAACTGGTCGACGAACGGGTGAAAGACCATGGCGAGCCTACCGCCGAGCTCGAGAAGCGCCGCATCCTGGTCGACGGTGCGCCGACCGAGGGCCAGGGCCTGCTGCTGCAGATCTTCACCCAGAATGTGATCGGCCCGATCTTCTTCGAGATCATCCAGCGCAAGGGCAACGAGGGCTTCGGCGAGGGCAATTTCAAGGCGCTGTTCGAATCGATCGAGCTCGACCAGATCCGCAGAGGGGTGGTTTGAGCGACAACGGCGCCGACGCGCTGGCTGGGCGCGTGGCCTTCGCCATGCTGGCCAATGAAGGCACCGGCAAGGCCTGGGGAATCCAGATCGAAGAAGCGCGCGAAGGCTATTCGCGCATCCGCATGAAGCTGACCGCCGACATGCTCAATGGCCATGGCAAGGCCCATGGCGGAATGGTCTATGCGCTGGCCGACACCGCCTTCGCCTATGCCTGCAACAGCCGCAACGTCCGGACCGTCGGCGCCCAGGCGACGATGGTGTTCCTCGACGGCGCCGAAGAAGGCGAAGTGCTGGTTGCCGAGGCGCAGGAGCAGGCCCTTGTGGTTCGGTCGGGCGTCTACAATGTCAGTGTGAAGACCGACAGCGGCCGCCCGATCGCCGAGTTCCAGGGATTTTCGCGATCGATCGGCGGTCCCTATGTCGAGACCGGAGACGAGGATTGACCGAAGCCTATATCTGCGACGCCGTCAGGACGCCGATTGGCCGTTATGGCGGCGCGCTGAGCGGTATCCGCCCCGACGACCTTGCCGCCATTCCCTTGAAAGCACTGAGGGAGCGCAACCACGGCGTCGACTGGCGGGCGCTGGATGACATCATCCTCGGCTGCGCCAACCAGGCCGGCGAGGACAATCGCAACGTCGCCCGCATGGCCGCACTGCTTGCTGGGCTTGGCACCAGCGCGCCGGGCACCACGGTCAACCGGCTGTGCGGTTCGGGCCTCGACGCGGTGGCGATGGCAGCGCGGGCGATCAAGGCGGGCGAGGCCGATTTGATTGTCGCCGGCGGGGTCGAAAGCATGTCTCGCGCTCCCTTCGTCATGCCCAAGGCGGAGGGTCCTTTCAGCCGCTCCAATGCGGTTTACGACACGACCATCGGCTGGCGCTTCGTCAACGCGCAGCTCAAGGCCGAATATGGGATCGATTCCATGCCTGAGACGGCCGAGAATGTGGCCGAGGAATATCAGGTCAGCCGCGAGGATCAGGACAAGTTCGCGGCGGAGAGCCAGCGCCGGGCGGCAGGCGCACAGGCCAATGGCCGGCTGGCTGCCGAGATCGTGCCCGTCACCATCCCGCAACGGAAGGGTGATCCGGTCATTGTCGATCGCGACGAGCATCCGCGCGAAACCAGCGTCGAAGCGCTTGGCCGGTTAAAGCCGATCGTGCGCGAGGACGGGTCGATTACCGCGGGCAACGCCAGCGGGGTCAATGACGGCGCCGCGGCGCTGATCGTCGCTTCGCAGGCCGCAGTCGAGAAATATGGGCTGACGCCGCGCGCCAAGGTGCTGGGCGGCGCCGTCGCCGGCGTTCCTCCGCGGATCATGGGCATCGGCCCAGCCCCGGCGACCGAGAAGCTACTCGAACGATTGAGCCTCCAGGTCGCCGACCTCGACGTGATCGAACTCAACGAGGCGTTCGCGGCGCAGGGGTTGGCGGTTATGCGCCAGCTAGGCCTTCCCGACGACGCGGCCCATGTGAACCCCAACGGCGGCGCGATCGCGCTCGGCCATCCGCTCGGCATGTCGGGCGCACGGCTGGCGTTGACCGCGACCGAAGAATTGCAGCGCAGCGGCGGGCGCTACGGCCTTGCAACTATGTGCATTGGCGTCGGCCAGGGGATCGCGCTGGCGCTCGAGCGGGTGTGATGGGGGTCCAGGGCATCTGGGCAGTCCTCAAGGAGGTCCCGGACCCGGAGATTCCGGCGGTGTCGGTGCTCGACCTGGGCATCGTCCGGTCGGTCGAGGAAGCTCGGGTGATCATCACCCCGACCTATTCCGGTTGTCCGGCGACCGATTTCATCGAACGCAGCATCCGCGAGGCGCTCGATGCCGCGGGCTACCGCGACGTCGCCATTGAAACTCAGCTCAGCCCACCCTGGACTACCGACTGGATTAGCGAGGAGGGCAGGGAAAAGCTGCGGGCCTATGGCATCGCCCCGCCCGAACTGGCGAAATCCGCAACCTGTCCGCGCTGCGGCTCGACCGACACGGAAGAAGTGAGCCGCTTCGGTTCGACTCCTTGCAAGGCGCAATGGCGCTGCCGCGACTGCCTGGAACCGTTCGACCGGTTCAAGTGCCACTGATTATCCGCACTGCCCTCTATGAAGCAGCTTATGGTCCGCAAGCACCAGCGCGACCATTGCTTCGACCACCGGCGCCCCGCGGAGGCCGACGCAGGGATCGTGGCGGCCCCCGCCGCCGATACTGGACGTCGGCTTGAACGCGACCCGGACGACAATAGCCTTGCCGGTCGAAATGCCGCCGTCGATCCCGCTGGCCCGCTTGGCGTCCATGCTTTCGCTGCCTTTGGCCCGGCCGGCGGCAAATCCTTCGCCGAACTCGACGCCTTTCACGGCGTTGATCCCCATGCATGCAGCGGCAAGTTCCGCATCGAGCTTGGCATAGACGGGCGCGCCCCAGCCGGCGGGGGCGCCAGTCGCCACGCATTCGACGATCGCGCCGAGGCTGTCGCCATCCGTCCGCGCCGCGTCGAGCATGGCTTGCCAGCGGCTCTCGTCGCACTCACCGCCGATCTCGACCACGCTGGCGGCAATGTTCACTTCCGGGATCACCAGGCGGGCCACGGCTCCGCCAGCGACGCGCATCGCCGTTTCGCGCGCCGAGGCCCGGCCGCCGCCGCGCGGGTCACGAAAGCCATATTTGGCGTCGTAGGCCGCGTCGGCATGGCCAGGCCGAGGAGGCAAATTGGCGTAGTCCGTGGGCCGCGCATCGACATTATCGATCAACATCGCGATCGGTGTACCGGTCGTCCGGCCTTCGTAGGTGCCCGACAAGATCCGGACCTGGTCCGGCTCCATCCGGGGCGACACATTTTTCGATGTTCCAGGGCGGCGAAGATCGAGGAACTGCTGGACCCAGTCCTCGCCAAGCTCAAGACCCGGAGGACAACCGTCGACGACGCAGCCAATCGCCAGACCATGGCTTTCACCCCAGGTGGTCAGCCGGAACAAATGGCCGAAGCTGTTGATGCTCATTGAATGTCCGCTCCCAGCGACTGCATCACCTGGACGAAGCCGGGGAAACTGGTGGCGATCATTTGCGCTTCGTCAACCTCGATCGGCTGCTCGGATGCCAGACCCAGGGTGAGGAAGGCCATCGCAACGCGGTGATCGCCTTGCGTTGCAACCGTCGCGCCCCCGCGAACCCTACCCCGGCCAAAAATGCGCAGGCTATCTCCGTCCGCCACCATGGTGACACCGCAAGCGGTCAGGCCGGCGACAATCGCTCCCAACCGGTCGCTTTCCTTGACGCGCAGCTCGCCCAGCCCCTCGATCACGCTTTCGCCATCGGCAAAGGCGCAGGCGACAGCCAAAAGCGGAATCTCATCGATCATCGACGGAATCTGTTCTGCCTTCACCTGGCACGGACGAAGCGCGGCGCAGCGGACCTGCACGTCGGCAATGATTTCACCGGACTGGATACGCTCACATGAGACTTGGATGTCGCCGCCCATTTGCTCGAGCACCTCATAAAGGCCGGTGCGCAGCGGGTTGACCAGCATGCCGCGGACCAGAACCTCTGACCCCGGCACTATCGCGGCTGCAACCAACGGGAATGCGGCCGCTGAAGGGTCGGAACCGATCTCAATTTTGCATCCTGCCAAGGTGCGGTTTTGGCCGAGTGAGACGGCCCAACCTTGAGGCGTGTCGTCAACCGACACGTGGCATCCGAATTGACCGAGCATGATCTCGCTATGATCGCGGCTTGGAACTGGCTCAACCACCTGGATAGGCGCAGCAGTGCCCAGGCCTGCTAGCAGGATAGCCGACTTGACCTGCGCAGACGCCGGGACGTTGCGATAGTCGATACCGCCAAGCTCGGCGCCCTCGATTGTCAGGGGCAGCCGATCAACGCCCTCAATCTTCGCGCCCATCCGGGCGAGCGGAAGCGTCAGCCTCTGCATTGGACGGGCGGACAAGGAGTCATCGCCACTAAACTGGGCACTCACTGCAGCCATCCCTGCTACGGCACCCATCAACAATCTGGCAGTTGTTCCACTGTTCCCGCAGTCTATGGCCAGATGGGATTGCCAGGGTCCGCCGCGTACCAGCCATTCTTCACCATCATCCGTAACTTCAACTCCGAAATTCCTGATCGCTGCCATCGTCGCGGACACATCATCGCTTTCGAGCATGCCCGTGATCCGGGTTTCCCCCTCGGCCATGGCGCCCAGGATCAGCGCCCGGTGAGAGCAGCTTTTATCACCAGGTATGATCGCTTCGCCTGAAAGCGGCCCGCTGGACCGCGCGGTCAGTTTCACGCCAATAGCGCCGCAACGTGCGCGGCGAGGTCTATCGCCTGGGCGCGGTTCAATCGCGGATCGCAGGCGGTCAGCCAGTTCTTTTCAAGCTCGTCGACCGATGCCGGTCCCCGCCCGCCAATGCATTCGGTAACATCCAGCGCGCTCATTTCCAGATGCACGCCGCCGGCATGTACACCCTCGGCCTTGGAGATGGCGAAGAAGGCATCAATCTCTGCCAAAATGTCGGGCAACCGCCGAACCTTGCGCTTGCCGCTCATGCTGGTGTTGCCGTGCATTGGATCGATCGCCCACAACACCGGCCGGTCCCGAGTCGCACGCAATAGTGCCGGGAGCAGGTCGCCAATTTTCTTCGCTCCGAACCGCCCGATAAGCATCAGCTTGCCAGGACGGGCCAGCGGATCGAGCCGATCGATCAGCCTCAGCAATTCATCGGCATTGATGGTCGGACCACATTTCACACCAACCACATTTTCTATGCCGCGGAGATATTCCACGTGGGCATTGTCGACCTGGCGAGTGCGGTCGCCCAGCCAAAGCATATGGCCCGACGTCGCCCACCAGCGTCCAGCGGAATCACGGCGGGTAAGCGGCTCCTCATAGGGCAGCAGCAGCGCCTCATGGCTGGTGAAGATCGGCGATCCGGATCCGCGCGCTGCGGCCAGGCTGGCGGCCGTTCCCACCGATTGCATATGAGCCCGGATCATCCGCTGCGGGTCGGGCCGACGGGCAAGGGCATCGAACGAAATGCCGTTGATGATGTCGCCTCGATAGGCCTGAAGCGTCAGGCCTTCATGGGTTTCGTCATTCGCGCTCCGGGGCTTGGCGAACTGGCCGGCAATCCTGGCGACTTCCACTAAAGGCCCGTCAACATTTGCTCGCAAGCGGTCGGTCATTGCGTCGAACAGCCCGACGATCCCGGCCACCTGTTCGGCCACCGGATCATCGAAGCTCTCCGCGCAGTCACCGCCCTGCAGCAGGAATCCTCGGCCGGCGGCCAACTCAGCGGTCAGGTCGCGCAGCCGTGCGGCGTCTTCAACGTGGATGACCGGCGCTGCTGCCTCCAGCCGCGCCTCTATGGCCCGGACCGAGGCCGCGTCGGCGTAGGCCGGCATCTGGCGGGCCGGGTGACTACGCCAGCTGGCGGGATACCAGCCCAGGTTTGAAACAAGTGTCGCACTCATCGCCGCGGCCCTAGCGCAAGCGTTGCGGCTTGCCAAAAATTGGATGCCTTTCGGCGCGAAATTCCAGCTCAACCGGTTTCGACAGGCTCAATCCGGCTGATTTCGCCACCGAAATATATCGACCTGACCAATTTATTGTGCAACTGCGAACAATCTAGGCAACCCGTGCCAATCTTGATCGTTGGTTAGATGGAACGCGGCGTTCGGCCGCGGCTCCTCTCCTGTCGTACAAATGACGAGGCGGAATGCTCGAAACTGTCTTTCAATTCAAACCAGAAGACGAGCGGTCATCGGCTCGCCGCGACCGCGCGCCCTTTGGCCATTTAGCCCTGGTTGGCAACGCGCTTCCCCGAAAATGCGGGCTTGCCACGTTTACCAGCGATGTCGCCGATGCGCTGCGCCAGCGCTATCCCACGATGACGGTCGACCATTATGCCATGGACGACGGATCGGGCATCGAATATCCGCCGGATATCCGGACCATCAATGCTGACGACAAGGCCGACTATCGAGCCGCCGCAGAGTTGATCGAGGCCAGCGGGGCTGAGGCGATCTGGCTGCAGCATGAATATGGCATCTTCGGCGGCCCGGCCGGCTCCAACATTCTCGAGCTGACCAGCGCTACCGACCTGCCGCTGATCGTGACGCTGCATACGGTGCTGGACGATCCGAGCGAGGAGCAGGAGACCGTGCTCAAGCGCCTGGTGGCTCGCGCCGACCGGACAATTGTCATGGCGGCGACGGCGGCCGACATTTTGAAGCGGCGTTATGGCGTCTCGGGCGAACGGATCAGCGTGATCCCGCATGGCGTGCCTGATCGAAGCCTGCGCGAACCCGGCGAGCTGAAGCCACGCTTCGGCTGGCAGGGCCGCAAGGTTCTAATGACCTTCGGGCTGATCGCTCCCAACAAGGGCATCCGGCACATGATCGAGGCGATGCCCGCGATCGCGAAAGAGCATCCCGACGTCCTCTACGAGATCGTCGGAGCAACCCACCCCAATCTGGTTCGCAGCGATGGCGAATGTCATCGGTCGATGCTGATCGATCTGGCCCGCGATCTGGGCGTCGAGGAGCATGTTCGTTTCGTTGACCGCTTTGTCGAGCAGGACGAGTTGCTGGACATGCTCCAGGCGGCCGACATCTATGTCACGCCCTATCTCAACATGGCGCAGGTAACGTCGGGAACGCTGGCCTATGCGGTCGCGGTGGGAAAGCCGGTCATTTCGACGCCCTACGTCCATGCCCAGGAGATTCTGGCGGACGGCCATGGTTTGATTGTGCCGCAAGCCGACCCCGATGCGCTGGCCGCGGCGGTCATCGATTTGTTGTCGAACGAGGCAAAACGACATGCGCTTGCCCGTGCTGCTTACCGGCGAGGACGAGAAATGCTTTGGCCTCGAGTGGTGGAGCGTTCGCTTGCGCCGTTCGCAAGAACAAAGTTTCCAAGCACCCGGCGCCTGTTACCACGTCCCTCGATACTGCCGATCCATGCCGTCATGCGAATGACCGACGAAGTGGGGATGCTCCAGCATGCGATCCATTCGGTCCCAAACCGTGACCATGGATATTGCATCGACGACAATGCCCGGGCGTTAATGATGGCTGTCAGGCGCGACGACGAGGAATCCGACCGGCTCGCCCCAATCTTCGCTGCCTTCGTCCAACATGGCTGGAACCCGGAGATACGCCGATTCCGCAATTTCATGGCCTATGACCGTCAATGGCTGGAATCCCGCGGTTCCGAAGACAGCAATGGCCGGGCCCTGTGGGCGCTGGGACAGACGGCGGCGAGATCGAATTCGCCCGGGCTTCGCGACTGGGCTCTGGCACTGTTTGAGGAAGCTGCGCCTTATGCTGACGAGTGGGGCGCCCCGCGAGCCAAGGCATTTGCCGCGCTGGGCGGCCTTGAGCTCTTGCGTTTGCGGCCCGATCACGACCTGGCACGCTGGCTGATCGAGCAGTCGGCCGAACAGCTGATGCACCTTCATTTC
This sequence comes from Sphingomicrobium sp., assembly GCA_035491735.1. Classification (GTDB taxonomy): domain Bacteria; phylum Pseudomonadota; class Alphaproteobacteria; order Sphingomonadales; family Sphingomonadaceae; genus Sphingomicrobium. The sequence goes on along the minus strand of DATJKE010000143.1, from coordinate 2,860 downwards.
CGCTACGCGCGTGAGGATTGGGACTGGTTCGAGCCCGAACTCGCCTATGACAATGCCCGTCTTCCAGAACTGTTGATCAGGGCTGGCATGGCGCTCGATGAACCGGCAATGGTCGAACGTGGCCTTGAGACCCTGCGCTGGCTGGTTCGCCATCAGACAAGTCCCCGAGGAACGTTTCGGCCAGTGGGTTGCCATGGCTTCTGCCGGCCCTATGCCGCGCCCCTCGCGTTCGACCAGCAGCCGGTTGAAGCAACGGCAACAATCGACGCCGCGGCCGCGGCTTTTGAAGCCAATGAAAGCGCTGACTGGCGCCGGGTCGCCAACGACGCATTCGCCTGGTTTTTCGGCGACAATGATGCCGGTATTCCCTTGGCCGATTCCCGCGACGGAGGCTGCTTCGACGGACTGATGGCGACCGGCATCAACCGCAACCAGGGAGCGGAGTCGATCCTCTCGCTGCATCTCGCCGCACTGACGATGCGGGAGGTCTTTGGTGCACGAAAATGGGCTGGACAGGATGACGGCAGCGCCGCAGAAGCGGGGTCCTTCGCCGCCGCCTAGAGGCCCATGATTCAATCTAAACTCCATCCGCTTCGGCTCAAGGCGGATCCTTCGCGGGTCGTTGTCCGGCCTTTCCACCTTGCCTGGCAGGGCGCTGCCGATCACGGCAGGGCACAGCGGCTGGTCGACGCGGTCCTTAAGCTCGATGATCGTGAGCTCGGCCGCCAACTGAAAACGGTCATGCATGATTTCGAACAGCGCCACTGGCAGACACGCAAGGTCTTCCTGAAACGGTTCAAGGAAATCTGCACGATGCTGAATCTCTCGCTGCAGGGGATCGGCGACAAACGGCAGCAGATGATCGGGGCCTATTTCTGCCACGAGTATAGCTACGCCGCGGCAGCGCTGATGAACCCCAGCATCGTGCCCCACCCCGACCAAAGCGGGCTCGATCGCCACACTGTTCGCGTGCTGATGTCACTCCGCGCGGTAGGCGAAGGTCACATCAGCTCGATCGCGTTCCGCGAGGGGCTGGTGTCGGCAAAGGGGGGGCTGCAGCTTGCGCCGGAACCGCCCTTTGCGACCGCGGCGGACGCACCCAATCTCGACACGAAGGCCGACGGCCCGGTGCGGGCGTTCCGCAACGAGGACACCAACCTGTCCGGCATGGTGATCTTCCCCATGACGCCGGCCCAGGCCAATGGCCTGGAAGACCTGCGCCTGACCCACTTCACCCATGAGGACGGCAGCCAGGAATATTTCGGCACCTACACTGCTTTTTCCGGCAAGGGCATCCGCTCGGAACTGCTCAGGACGACCAATTTCCGCGAGATCGACCTCATTCCGATGACGGGCGATGCCGCGCGCAACAAAGGCATGGCGCTGTTCCCGGAGAAGATCGGCGGCGAATATGTGATGCTCGGCCGCCAGGACGGGCAAAACCTGTTCCTCCTGAAATCGAACGACCTCACCCATTGGGAGGGGGGCGACCTGCTGATGGAGCCCAAATATGCCTGGGAGTTCATCCAGATCGGCAATTGCGGCGCGCCGATCCTGATTGACGAGGGATGGCTGGTCCTGACCCATGGCGTCGGGGCGATGCGGCAATATGCGCTCGGTGCCGTGCTGCTCGACCGCGACGATCCGTCGAAAATTCTCGGCCGGACCCGCTATCCGATTCTCGAAGCCGAAGACGATGACCGCAACGGCTATGTCCCCAACGTCGTCTATACGTGCGGGGGAATGCGCGTGGGCGACCAGCTGTTCATGCCATACGGAATATCCGACAGTTCGATCGGGTTCGCCTTCCTTCCGCTGAAAGACCTGGTCGCGGCGATGGCCTGATGGAGCGCCTTGCCACCAAAGTCGTCGACAAGCCCTGGGGGCGGAGGGGCATCGATCCGCGCTTCCATGTCGACCCAACACGGCAAGTCGGGGAAATATGGTTCGAGCCGCCGGCCGACCGCGCGCTCGACGTCATGGTCAAATATCTGTTCACGACCGAGCGGCTGTCGGTCCAGGTGCATCCCGACGACGCCACGGCCCGTGAACGTGGCTATCCGCGTGGCAAGGACGAATGCTGGATCGTTCTCGATGCAGGTGACGACGCCGAGTTGGGCATTGGGACCATCCGCGATTTGCCCGCCGACGAGGTCATCGCCGCAGCGCGCGATGGCTCGATTGTCGACCTTATCGACTGGCGGCGGCCGAAGAAGGGGGATTTCATCTTTAACCCGGCCGGTACCATCCACGCGCTCGGGCCCGGCCTGACCGTGCTGGAAATCCAGCAGGCGGTCGATCTCACCTATCGCCTTTATGACTATGGCCGACCGCGCGAACTTCATCTCGCCGAAGCAGCGGACGTGGTGCGAGCCAAGCCCCATAGCCATGCGCTCGACACCAGCTTGGGTAGCCAGAGCCGGGTGCTCGTCGGCGGCCCGCATTTCGGCGTCGCCTGGTGTGTCGGCGCGGCGCCGGAGCTTCCTTCGATGATGCACGACGTTCAGCTGTTGCCGATCGATGCCGCGATGGGCGACCTCAATCCCGGCGAATGCGCGCTGATTGATAGCGGAACTGCCCGGACCTTGAACAGCGAAGGAATATTCGTTCTAGCCTGGTCGACGGAGACAGGGGGGAGCTGATGGCGGAAGCCTTTATTGTCGAGGCGCTGCGCACTGCGGGTGGCAGACGCGGCGGGGCCCTGCGTGAATGGCACCCCGCCGACCTCGGAGCGGCCGTGCTCGACGCATTGGTGGCGCGAAGCGGAGTCGATCCGGCAGCGATCGAGGACGTGATCGTCGGCTGCGTCAGCCAGGTCGGTGAGCAGAGCTTCCATATCGGACGCAATATGGTGATGGCG
>DATJKE010000142.1:0-11879 GCA_035491735.1 Sphingomicrobium sp. | reverse complement strand
GCTGATCAGCAGCGCCACCGCGGCGAAGCCGATCCGGAGGAAGGTCGGGTCGATGTTGAACACATCGCCAAGGGTCGAGCAAACGCCGGCCAGCTTCTTGTCACGGCGATTGAGCGAATAACGGTCTGACATTTCCCTTTTTCCCTTCCGGTCAGTTCTTGGCCGCCAAAGCGGCTTTCATGGCTTCCAGCTCCGCGTCGACCGTCTCGGCGGCCTTCAACTCGGCAATCTCTTCCTCGAGGCTCTTCGGCCCGGCCAGCGCCAGCGCATCGGCGCGGCCTTCGGCAAAGTCGGCGCGGCGCTCGAGCAGCTCGAACTTGGCGAACGCCTCCTCGGTGCGGCTGCCGTGCAGCACTTCGCTGGTGCGGGCGCGGGTGATCGCGCTCTCCAGCCTGGAAGCAATGGCGTTCTGCCGGGCGCGGGCCTCGGCCAGCTTGGCCTGGAGCCGCTGGATGTCGGCCTCATAGCCGCGCAGCACCTGCTCGATCTGGCTGATCTCGCTGTGAAGGCTCTCGGCCATTTCGGCCGCCTTCTGCTTCTCACCCAGCGCGGCGCGGGCCAGGTCCTCGCGGCCCTTCTCGAGCGCCAGCTCGGCCTTCTCGGTCCAGCCATATTGCAGGTCGTCGAGCCGGTTGCAGGCGCGGCGCATTTCCTTGATGTCGGCGATCGAGCGGGCGGCGGTAGCGCGCACATCGACCAGCGTCTCTTCCATCTCGTTGATGATCATGCGGATCATGCGTGCCGGGTCTTCCGACCGGTCGAGCAGTTCCGACATGTTCGCCGCGATGATGTCGCGAGTGCGGGTGAAGATCGGGCCCGACAGGATGCCGCTCAAGGGCGCGAAGCTGATGGTCGCTTCAGTCCTGTCTTCCGTCTGCCGCGGAATGCGGACGGCCGGCTGGGCCACGATCGGTTCCAATTCATGCATAGGTGACAACTTCCACTGGAGCGGCCGAAACCTGGGCCGGGGCAACCGCGGCGCCAATGGCGATCGTGCTCATCAGCAGCGACGCGAAGGCGGCGATCAGGTGGCTGTTAAATTTCGAACCAGACATTGTTCATCTCCCTTTTCGGACTTCCGGGTGATTGGCCCTTGGTCCTGTCAGCTTCTTTGCAGATGCCGTGCCAATTGCAGATTTTCGCCAAAAACCGGGCGGCGACCATTCATCCGGCAGCAAGTTGGCGGAAAATCCCACCATCAGTTGGGACGATTGGCCAACCGGGACATGTAGCCCCGGGCCCCCCACCGAAATAACCGCAGTCCGAAGAGATTAAGTGGCCATTTACCAATTTGGGCTAGCACGGGCGGATGCCGGGCCGTTGGATTTGCATGCACAAACGGAGCCGGGGGCAAGGTACGTTTGCCCCGAATTGGAAGGGCCGTGAATGGACGAGTTGATCAGGCTGAGGATTCGGGGCGTATTGATCCTGACGATGCTGGGCTGGACGTCGACCATGGCGCTCCTGCTCCTCGCCCTCCTGTTCGACTTCCGCAATGAGCTGATCCCGGTCGCACTTTCCGCCGCCATCAACCTCGTCCCAACCTTTTACGCACTCCGGGAGCGCTACGACGCCGCCGCGGGCACGGCGTTCGGGATCATGGCCGCCGCCCACCCGGCGCTGCTGCTGTTCATGCTGCAGGGCCACCCCTGGCAGCTGGAAGCCCATATGTTCTTCTTCGTCGGGTTGGCGGCTCTAACCCTGGTCTGCGAGTGGCGGCCGATTGCAGTCGCGGTCGGTGTTACGGTCGCACAGCAATTGCTGTTCAGCTGGTTCGCGCCAGAATGGGTGTTCTTCGGCAGCGGAGAATTCTTGCGGGTCATGTTCCATGCGCTGGGACTGTCGATGGTGCTGGGCGTGCTTGGGCCGATGATGGTCCATATGGGCAAGCTGTTCGTCGAGCAGGCCGAGGCCCGTTCCATCAGTGAGGGCCTGGCGGCGTCGGCGCAGCAGGCGCTGAACCAAGTCAGGACGGCGCAACTTGAGGTTGAGGAAGAGCGCGAGAAGCGCGTCGAGATGGAACGCCGCGGCATGGCCGACGCGCGGCGCGACGAGTTGATGGCGCTGGCATCCGCATTCGAAGGCTCGGTCGCCAATGTCGTTCAGTCGGTTGCCGCCGCCGCCGAGCAAATGGCCCAGGCCGCGAGCAACATGCACCGCTTCGCGCATGATGCCGGCGAGCAATCGGCAGAGGCCGCGCGCGACGCCGAAAGCGCCTCGCAGAATGCGCTGCGCGTTTCCGCCGGGGTCAGCGACCTGTCGAAATCGATCCTCAGCATCGCCGCCAATGCCTCGCAGCAAGCCCAACTGGGCGAGGCCGCGCGCGGCGCTTCGAAGACAGGAGAAGAGGCGATCCGCATGCTCGCCGAGCGGACCCAGAATATCGAAACGTTCGTCGGCCTGATCCAGGGCGTCGCTTCCCAAACCAACATGCTGGCGCTCAACGCGACGATCGAATCCGCGCGCGCCGGAGAGGCGGGCCGCGGCTTCGGGGTGGTTGCTGCCGAAGTGAAAGCGCTGGCCAACAAGGCACATGAGGCCAGCGGCCAGATCAACCAGCTGGTGTCCGACATCGACAGCGGCGCAGCCGAAGCCGAAACCGTGATCGGCCAGGTTTCACGGGCCATGGGCGAACTGGCCACCGCCGCCGAAAAGATGCGCGGCGCAATTGGCGACCAGAGCAATGTCGCCTCGCTGATTGAGCAGGGCGCGGTCGACAGCGCCGCCGGCGCCGACCAGATTTCAAAGCGGATCAGCGAAGTCGCCAGGGCCGCAGGCGAAGCGGTCAAGCTGTCGGACGAAGTCCATGCCTCGGCAGCCGGGCTGACCCAGATCGCGAAGGGCCTGCGCTCGGCGACCGATACTTTCCTGTCGCAGTTGCGCGCCGCCTAACAGCTGACGTTGGGAACGCGATCCCGGCTGGCGCGCTGATACGGCGAAATGGAGAATTGCACATGTTTGGAAAAATGCTGGGCGCCTTCGTTGGCGAGAAAGTTGCCGGGCCCAACCGGAAATTGACGGGCGGCCTGATCGGGGCAGCCGTGCCGGCCATTGCCAAGCGCGGACTTGGACCGCTGGTACTGGCCGCAGCCGCGGGCTGGGGGGCGAAAAAACTGTGGGATCGCCGCCGCAACCGCGGCGAGGCCAGCTAAGACCTATTCGGAATCAGCGCCCTCATAATAGGGCTCGACCTTGCCCTTGAGGGTCAGGGTCATCGGATTGCCATAGCGGTCGCGGCTGCGGCCGGCGGCGACCTTGATCCAGCCTTCGGAGATGCAATATTCCTCGACGTTGGTCTTCTCATTGCCGTTGAAGCGGATGCCGACGCCGTGGCGCAGCACTTCCTCGTCGAAATAATCGCTGCGCGGGTCGAGTGACAGGCGGTCGGGCAGCGGCTTTTTGGCCTCGGGGGCTTCGGTCTCGGGCTTTTCTGTGTCGGACATGGGCCGCGCACTAGCCTTTTCGCTAATTCGGCGTCAATTCGACGAACGGCGGTGACACCGCATTGTCAGCATTGAGATCGCTCGCCAATCTCCCGCGCGATTCCGTTCATGGGGGGATTTCATGCGTCATCTCAACTTCCTCGCCGGCTGCTCGCTGTTCGCCGCCACTGCCGCGCTCTCGCAGCCCGTCCCGCCGGTGGCTCCTCCTCCGCCCCAGCCCGGCCAGGCCCAGCCGATGACCCAGGAAAAGCCCAAGGACATTGCCGCAGCACCGGGAACAACGGACGCGAAGCCGGCCAAGTGGGACGTCAATGCCCGCCACGGGCCGGGCCATGATGCGCAGATCGACACCCGCACCGGTACCTGGCTGAGTCTCGACGTGTCCCCCGACGGCAGCGAGATCGCATTCGACCTGCTGGGCGACCTTTACGTCATTCCGATCCAGGGCGGCGAGGCGCGGGCGCTGACCAGCGGCAATGCCTGGGACATGCAGCCGCGCTACTCGCCGAACGGGCAGGAGATCGCGTTCACCTCCGACCGGGGCGGCGGCGACAATATCTGGACGATCCGCCGCGACGGCTCTTCCGCGCGCCAGATCACCAAGGAAGACTTCCGCCTGCTCAACCAGGCCGACTGGACGCCGGACGGCAATTTCATCGTCGCGCGCAAGCATTTCACTTCGGCGCGGTCATTGGGCTCGGGCGAGATGTGGCTCTATCATCGCAGCGGCGCCGACAAGGGCGGCGGCGTCCAGATGACCAAGGCCCGCACCAAGCAGAAGGACACCAACGAGCCGGCCTTTTCGCCTGACGGCCGCTACCTTTATTTCTCGGACGACGCGACGCCTGGCGACACCTTCCAATACTCAAGGGACGTCAACGGCCAGATCTATGTGATCCAGCGCCTCGACCGGCAGACCGGCGAGATCGAGACCTATGTCGATGGGCCGGGCGGCGCGATCCGCCCCACGCCTTCGCCGGACGGCAAGAGCTTGGCCTTCATCCGCCGCGTTCGCTACAAATCGACCATTATGCTGATGGACTTGAAGTCCGGCCGCATCACTCCGCTCACCGACATCCTCGATCGCGACATGCAGGAGACCTGGGCGGTCCAGGGCGTCTATCCGGGGATGAGTTGGACGCCCGACAGCAAGTCGATCGTTTTCTGGGCCAAAGGCGGCATCCACCGAGTCGACGTCGCCAGCAAGGCGGTCAGCGACATCCCCTTCCATGTCACGGGCACCCGCTTCGTCGAGGATGCCGTGCGGCAGGAGAAGGAGGTCGCGCCGGCCAGCTTCAAGACCAAGATGGTGCGTTTCGCCCAGAAAAGCACGGATGGAAGCCGCATTGTCTATGAAGCGCTCGGCAATCTGTGGGTCGCCAACGGCGACGGCAGCGCGCCCAGGCGCCTGACCCGCGGCAGCGATTTCGAAAGCTATCCGGCTTTCTCCCGCGACGGGCGCCAGATCGCCTACGTCGCCTGGGACGATGACACGGCAGCGAGGATCAAGGTGGTCGGAGTCAATGGCGGCGACGGCCGGACCGTTACGCCCGAGCCTGGCCACTATCTCGAGCCCGCTTTCTCGCCCGACGGCAGCCTGATCGCCTATCGCAAGACCGGCGACGGGTTCCTCACCACTCCGCTCTACGGCAGGGACCCCGGCATCTATGTCGTGCCAACGAAAGGCGGCGCCCCCAAGCGAGTGACCAAGAGCGGCACCGAACCGATGTTCGGCGCGACCAATGACAGGGTATTCTTCATCGCCGCCGGCGACGAAGATAAAAGGCTCCTGAAGTCGGTGTCGGTCCAGGGGACGGAGGAAGTCACTCACCTCATCTCGCAGAACGCGGCGCGGTTCGCGCTGTCGCCCGACGAGCAGTTCGTCGCCTGGACCGAGCGCTACCAGGCCTATGTCATGCCCTTCACCCGCTCTGGGCGGTCGATCGAGATCGCGCCCGACGGCAAGGCCTTGCCGATGTCCAAGGTTAGCGCCGACGCCGGCGATTGGATCCATTGGTCGGGCGACGGCCGCAGCCTCTTCTGGAGCCAGGGGCCCAACCTTTACGGCCTCAACCTCGGCACGTCGGGCGCCTTCGCCGGCGGCAAGCTGGGAGCCGCGCCGCTGGTGGCGCAGCTGGGGGTCACCGCCAGCCAGGCGAGGCCAACCGGCAGCATTGCGCTAACCGGCGCGCGGATCGTCACGATGAAAGGCGACGAGGTCATCGAGAATGGCACGGTTCTGGTCGAGGGCGACCGGATCGTCGCGGTCGGGCCGACCGCCAGCATCACCTATCCCGCCGGCACGCGGACGATCGATGTCAGCGGCAAGACCATCATCCCCGGGCTGATCGACGCCCACTGGCACGGGGCGATGGGCAGCGACCAGATCATCCCCAAGCAAAATTGGTTCCACGCCGCGGCGCTCGGCTATGGCGTGACTACGGTCCATGACCCGTCGAACGACACGTTCGAGATCTTCGCCGCGTCGGAATATCAGAAGGCCGGCAAGATCCTGGGGCCGCGGATCTTTTCGACCGGCACCATCCTTTATGGCGCGACCACGCCGTTCACGGTCGAGATCAACAGCCTCGACGATGCGCTTTCGCACCTGAGGCGGCTGCAGGCTTCGGGCGCCTGGTCGGTCAAGAGCTACAACCAGCCGCGGCGCGAGCAGCGGCAGATGATCGTCGAGGCCGCGCGCCAGCTGGGCATGGAAGTAGTGCCGGAAGGCGGATCGCTGTTCGAGATGAACATGACGATGATCGCCGACGGCCATACGACCATCGAGCATTCGCTGCCGGTCCAGAACATCTACGACGATGTGCTGCAATATTGGAAAGGCTCGGGCACGGCTTGGACGCCGACCCTGATCGTCGCCTACGGCGGGCCGTTCGGCGAGAATTACTGGTACCAGCACACCAATGTCTGGGCCGAGCCGATCCTGGCCAAATGGACTCCGCGGCCACTGATCGATGCGCGCTCGCGCCGGCCGGTGATGAACCCGCCGGAAGAGGATAATGTCATCAGCGTGTCGAAGCAGGCCAAGCAGATCAGCGACCTCGGCGTCCCCGTTTCGATCGGCGCGCACGGCCAGCGCGAAGGGCTCGGCGCCCATTGGGACATGTGGATGTTCCAGATCGGCGGGATGAGCAATTTCGAGGCATTGAAGACGGGAACGATCAACCCGGCCCGGGCCCTTGGCCTCGACAGGGAACTGGGCAGCATCGAGCCGGGCAAGCTGGCCGACCTGGTAGTGCTCGACGACAATCCGCTCGAGAATATCCGCAACTCCGACCATATCGCGATGACGATGCAGGGCGGGCGGCTGTTCGACAGCAACCTCCAGATCGTCGCGGGCGGCACCGGCGGCTTCAAGCCCTTCTGGTTCAGCGAGCAGGCCGGCGGCGCGTTTACCGCCGGCGCGACGATGGGCGTACCTCACGAGGATTAGGCTTTGCCGGTAGCGTAAAGCGATGTGCCGGTTGACCGCCATGGTTGCCCCAAGGCGCTCACCGCACTAAGCGGACGCGCGATGGACAAGGTATCTTCACGCCCCAACCGGCCGGCGCTGGCGCTGCATGTGCCCGAGCCGCCGTTCCGGCCAGGCGACACGCCCGATTTCTCGTCGATCAAGGTGCCTGCCGCGGGCGAGGCCCCACGCCCCGACGTCGCGGCCAAGGCGGAAGAGACCTTCCCGCTCTGCACGCACCTGGTCCGGGTGCTCGACGAAAAGGGCAAGGCGGTCGGACCTTGGGACCCCAAGCTCGACACCGATACGCTCAAGAAGATGCTGAAGGACATGAAGACGGTCCGCGTCTTCGACGACCGCATGTACCGCGCGCAGCGGCAAGGCAAGACCAGCTTCTACATGAAGTGCACCGGGGAAGAGGCGATCGCGGTGGCGACCGCGACGGCGATGGACCCGGAGGACATGCACTTCCCGACCTATCGCCAGCAGGGGCTGCTTGTCGCGCGCGGCTATCCGCTGGTGACGATGATGTGCCAGATCTATTCGAACAAGGGCGACCCGGTGAAGGGCCGCCAGCTGCCGATCATGTATTCGGACAAGAAGCACGGCTTCTTTTCGATCTCGGGCAATCTCGGCACCCAATATCCGCAGGCGGTCGGTTGGGCGATGGCATCCGCGATCAAGGGCGACAGCCGCATCTGCATGGGCTGGATCGGCGACGGCGCCACGGCCGAGGGGGATTTCCACTCTGCAATGACTTTTGCCGCCGTCTACCAGGCGCCGGTGATCCTGGCGGTGGTCAACAACCAGTGGGCGATTTCCAGCTTCTCCGGAATTGCCGGGGCCGAACAGGCGACCTTCGCCAGCCGCGCGATCGGCTATGGCATGGCGGGCCTCCGCGTTGACGGCAATGACGCGCTGGCAGTCTATGCGGCGGTCAAGTGGGCATCGGAGCGGGCGCGGACCAACAAAGGGCCCACCCTGATCGAGTTCTTCACTTATCGCGCCGAAGGGCATTCGACCTCCGACGACCCGACCGGCTACCGCGCCAAGGGCGAGGCCGAGGAATGGCCGCTGGGCGACCCGATCGTGCGGCTGAAGGCGCATCTCGTCGCGCTGGGCGCATGGGACGACGAGCTCGACGCCGAGCTCGACAAGGAAATCGATGCCACCGTCCGCGCGGCGCAGAAGGAAGCCGAGCAGCAGGGCATCCTGCCCCAGCAGGGCTTCGACAATATCCCGTCGATGTTCGAAGACGTCTACGCTTCGACCCCCTGGCACCTGGCCGAGCAGCGCGACCAGGCGCTGGACGAGGCTCGCGAGTTTCTGGGGCACGAGCCGAAATGACCCAAGCCGCGACCAAGACTCGCAACATGATCGAGGCGATCAACGACGCCCACCGCGTGATGATGGCGCGCGACGAGGACATCGTCGTGTTCGGTGAGGACGTCGGTTTTTTCGGCGGCGTGTTCCGGGCAACGGCCGGGCTGCAGAAAGAGTTTGGCAAGACCCGTTGCTTCGACGCGCCGATCTCGGAAGGCGGGATCGTCGGCACCGCGGTCGGCATGGCCGCCTATGGCCTGAAACCGCTGATCGAGATTCAGTTCGCCGACTATATCTACCCCGGTTACGACCAGATCGTCAGCGAGGTCGCCCGCATCCGCTATCGCACCGCGGGCGAATGGACCATGCCGATGGTTATCCGCACGCCCTATGGCGGCGGCATTTTCGGCGGCCAGACGCATAGCCAGAGCCCCGAGGCGCTGTTCACCCATTGCGCCGGGCTGAAGGTGGTGATCCCGTCCAATCCCTATGACGCCAAGGGCTTGCTGATTAGCGCGATCGAGGACCCCGACCCGGTGATCTACTTCGAGCCCAAACGCATCTACAATGGCCCGTTCGACGGTCACCACGACCGGCCTGTCACACCCTGGTCGAAGCATGGGCTCTCCGAGGTTCCGGACGGCCATTATTCGGTGCCGCTGGGCAAGGCCAAGGTGGTGCGCGAAGGCGAGGCGCTGACCGTGCTGACCTATGGCACGATGGTCCATGTCGCGCTGGCGGCGATCGAGGATAATGGCGTCGACGCCGAGGTAATCGATCTTCGCACCCTGGTTCCGCTCGACATCGAGACGATCGAGGAAAGCGTCAAGAAAACCGGCCGCTGCCTGGTGGTCCAGGAGGCGACCAAGACGAGCGGCTTCGGCGCCGAACTTGCCACCCTGGTGCAGGAGCGCTGCTTCTATCATCTGGAAGCGCCGGTCGAGCGCGTGGCTGGCTGGGATACGCCCTACCCGCACGCCTATGAGTGGGTCTATTTCCCCGGCCCGATCCGCATGAAGAACGCCTTGAAGAAGGTCCTCGCAGCATGAGCGTCTATCAGTTCAAGCTTCCCGATATTGGCGAAGGCATCGCCGAGGCCGAGATCGTCGCCTGGCACGTCAAGGTCGGCGACAAGGTCGAGGAAGACCAGCAGCTGGCCGACATGATGACCGACAAAGCGACGGTCGAGATGGAAAGCCCGGTCGCGGGAGTGGTGAAGTCGCTGGCCGGAGAGGTCGGCGACCAGATCGCGATCGGATCCGTACTGGTCGAGATCGAGACCGAGGGGGGTGCTCCTGCCGTGAAGTCCGAACCCGCCGCGGCGAGCGAAGTTGAACAGCCGATGGCCGATGGCGCCGAAGCGCCGACCAGGGAACAGGAAGAAGCCATCCCGACCATGGCCGTCGCGCCGGAACCGGAACCCGTCCCCGCCCCGGCACCGCGCGTCGAACCGGAAGTGGCCAAGAAGGAGCCTTCGCACGAGAAGGTCCTCGCTTCGCCCGCAGTGCGGCAGCGGGCGCGCGATCTCGGCATCGACCTTGGCCAGGTGAAGACCGGCAGCGACCGCATTCGCCATGCCGATCTCGACGCCTACCTGCTCTATAATGGCGGCAGCGTGTCCGGCCGTGGCGGAGCGCCGCGCCCCGATGAGACGATCAAGGTGGTCGGCCTCCGCCGCAAGATCGCCGAGAATATGCAGGAGGCGAAACGCCGAATCCCGCACTTCACCTTGGTCGAAGAGTTTGACGTCACCGCGCTCGAAGAGACGCGGACGATGATGAACGCCGACCGCGGCAGCAATCCCAAGCTGACCGTGCTGCCCTTCCTGATCACGGCGATGGCCAAGGCGCTGCCCGAGTGGCCGATGCTCAATGCGACCTTCGATGACGATGCCGGGGTGATCACTCGCCACGGATCGCTCAATCTCGGCATGGCGACCCAGACGCCCAACGGGCTGATGGTGGCGGTCATTCGCGACGCGCAGAACCAGAGCGTGTGGCAGCTGGCGCGCGAGATTTTGCGCCTCGCCGACGCGGCGCGGACCGGCAAGGCCACGCGCGAGGAGCTGAGCGGTTCGTCGATCACCCTCTCCAGCCTCGGCCCGATGGGCGGGGTAACCTCGACGCCCGTCATCAACCGGCCGGAAGTGGCGATCATCGCCGTCAACAAGGTCCGCGAGATGCCGGTGATCATCGACGGGGAGCTGGAAGCCAGGAAATTGATGAACCTGTCGCTGAGCTGCGACCACCGGGTGGTCGATGGCTGGGACGCGGCCAGCTTCATGCAGACGTTAAAGGGCTATATCGAAAACCCGATCCGGCTGTTGTCCGCCTAATCTCCCCCCCTCCCGGAGTTGGGAGGGGCAGAGATCGATCCCAGTTAGCCGCGGCGGGCGTCGAGGCTGAGCCGGCCGCCGCCAAACGCGACGACCTGCAGCAGGCCGCCGGCCATAGCGATATTCTTGAAGAAGTGGATGAACTGGTTCTGGTCGGACAGGGCCGAATGGAACGTCAGCGCGGCCAGGATCGAGAAGATGGCCAGCGCCAGCGCAACGAGGCGCGTGCGATAGCCCAGGACAAGCGCCCATCCGCCGACCAGTTCGACTGCCGCCGCGCCGGCGAAGGCCAGCTGAGGGAGCGGCAGGCCGGCCGACGCAATATAGCCGATCGTGCCTGACGGATCCGCCAGCTTGCTGGCGCCGGACAGGATGAAGATGGCGGCAATCAGGACTCGGCCAGCGAGCGCCAGAGCGTCGCCAGACGATTTCGACCGCGACAGCTGTCCGTCGTTGGTCAGAACGGGAGTGAGGCTAACCATGTGAATTCTCCAATCTTGGCGGTGAGCGCCCCGGCTCCCCGAGGGGTGCGAGAAGCCGGGGCACTTGGGTGGTGCCGGCCGAGGAGGCGTTGGCCGGCACGCTGGGGAAGGGTCAGGCAGCGAGCAAGAAGACCTGGTCTTGCGCCTGTTTCAGCGAAGCTTCGCGATGCTCGGGGCTGAGGCCCAGGCCTTCCGCGAGCACGAACTCCGGCTCGACACCGATGAAGTTGAACACGCCCTTCAAATAGGTTTCGAGATGCTCGAGCGGCGCCGCCGGAGCGCCTTCGCCGTAAAAATTGCCGCGGGCCAGGGCGACGATGACGCGCTTGTCCTTGACCAGCCCTTCCGGGCCGTTGGCGGTGTAGTGAAAGGTCTTGCCGGCGATGGCGATGCGGTCGATCCAGGCCTTGAGCTGGCTGGGGACAGTGAAATTGTACATCGGAGCGCCGATCACCACCACGTCGGCGGCAAGGAACTCATCGAGCACGGTCGAGTCGGCGAATGCCTCGAGCGTCAGGTGCGGAAGCGGGTTGGCGACCAGGTCGCGGGTTACGACCTGCTCGCCCCAGTTGGAGGCCTTCAACTGCCCGACGATCGAGTCGGTGAGGTGGCGGCTGGCGCTGTTTTCGCCGTTGATGCTGCTGTCGATTCGAAGGATAGTCATTTTTCCGTCCTTGGTATTGATTTGTTACCGGGACACTTTAAATAACCGCCTGTGAAACCCCTGCAAGAACGCACTTTTTTGGTTCTCACGAACAAATTTGTGCCGTGGGAACATCGAAGTAACTGGAGCTTGAAATGAAAGACCCAAGCAGCCCCGTGTGCCG
>DATJKE010000141.1:0-5247 GCA_035491735.1 Sphingomicrobium sp. | reverse complement strand
GCGTCGACCCAAACACGCCGGCCTTCATGCTCTCGGAAAGCGCCTGTCATACCGAATGCCTGCGCGGGCACCTGCAGCCCGACGTGCAGCTCACCTTCCACCGCCATTGGAACGGCCGGGCGCCGATGCCTGACGACGATGCCGACATCGACGGCAAGCCCTGCGCGATGTGCGCCAGGGATATCGCCCCCGCCGACCTCGTCCGAATTCGCGTCCAGAAGCCGGTCGGCCCGGTCAAGCAGCCGACGTTCGACGAGTTCAGCTTTCCCGTCCACTTCGACTGCCTCGCAGCAGTGAGCACCTCGAAACTATTCTGAACCTCGCTGGCCCCCGCCGCCGGTTTCGCCTACTCAACGTCAGCACAAGCAAAGAGGGGAATCAGGCCATGGCCAAGGGACAAAAGAAGTCGAACAAGGAAATCCGGAAACCCAAGAAGGAGAAGATCAAGGTCAACGCGGCTGGCGGCTCGGCAAAGGGTCTCGGCCCCAAGCAGTCCGACTTCTAGGGCTTCGCCCTATCGCCCTGCCCCAAGCAATCCGATCGCCGACACGATCGGATATTGCACGATCAACAGGAGCAGCAGGGCGACGTTGATCCGCTTGTCCTTGACGACCATCGCGGCGATCAGTCCCGGCACGAACAGGGCCAGCGACCAGCGGCCGGCGCTGCCCTGCAGCGGCATGATTCCGAACGCCACGAGGAAGCCGATCGCGATCACATTGCACAGTGCCATCCCGCCCAGCACCCACAGCCGGTGCTCGAAATAATAGGCATCGTAATCGGGCCAGTCGTCGATGTGGTGGGGGAACGTCAGCCGGGCGATAAGGTAATAGAGCCCGAACAGCAGCAGTCCGCCGAGCAGGCTGGCATATTGCGCCGGGACTTGCTCGCGGACCGACCAGGCGATCATCCAGAAACTGGTAATGTCGAGCGCGACCAGCAGCGCCATCAGCGGGGTCAGCCAGCCAATCCGCACCTTCTTGCGCGACTGGATCGCCGTGCCGAACCCGCCCAGCACCTCCGCCAGCGCCAGCCCCAGCAGCAGGCCGAACAGCGAGAAGACGAATTCGAAATTCGACATGGCTGGCCCCCCGCGCCCGATTACCTGGGCGGCGCCAGCACCGCGCAGGCGATCCGCGCACCGCTGTTGCCGCTCGGATCGGTCTGCTCGTCGTCGCGCTGGGCGTGGATAACCAGTGACGCACCATCGGCATCCAGGGCATTGGGCACATTTCCGGCCGGATCGGGCAGATAGTCCATCTTGATGCTGCCGTCCGTCTCGACCTGGATATTGCCGAGGTCGCCGGCATGCTCGCCTGCCGGATTGAGCCGCCCATGCTGCTTGCCGCCCGGATTCCAGTGCGCGCCGGCGCTCTTGAAGTCTGGCCCCTCGCACCGTCCGGCCTCATGGATATGCATCCCGATTTCGCCGGGCGGCAGGCCCTTGGCTTTCAGTTTCAGCGCCAGGCCGCCGGGAGTGACCATGGCCCGCGCGGTCCCAATGACCACACCATCGGACCGCACGATATTCGCTTTCGGTCCCCACCCCTTGGCCTGGACGCCGGAAGCGAGCGCAAGCGCGATCAGGCCTAGGCCAAGCCGGCGCATTCCTATTTGAGTTCCAGCACCACCGGGCCGGACACCGGGTCGGTGTCCTCGGCCAGCGTGTCGCGGAACGTATCGAGCGTCGCCAGCATGAACGGCCGCCCGGCGGCGAGCGCGTCCATGTCGTCCCACTCACCGATAATGCAAAAGCTCTGGTCGCCGGTCTGGATCATGTTGGCATGCCTCAGGCCTGGCCAGTTGCGCTCGACCTTGGCGTGCGCGTCGATGAAGTCCTGCTCGCGTCCCGGCTTCACCTTGAACCGGACGGCGTTGAATGCTGCCATATGACGAACTCCCCTTGGAGGAAGTCAGGTCTCATACGCCTTGTCCGCGACCCGCGAAAGCAGCCCTTTCGCCAGGCGATGGCAAACCGGTCTGCACAGGCGTATGGGTTGCGATGCTTCAGTAGGGGACCGGACATGAGCCCTGCCGGCAATTTTACGCTTCACGCAATCCTTGCGGCCTGCCTTGCCGCACTCGCCGCCTCGAGCGCCGCGGCCGGCAAACCGGTGATCGACAATGAAGGCCATGCCTATCTCACCATTCACCTGATGGGCGGCAACGGCGCAGGAAACGGCCAACAGCTTGAAGTCGTGTCTTACCAATGGGGCGCGGCGCCGTCGGCGCTCAAGCTCGACCGCAATTATGTGAAAAGCTGGTCGACCAGCGGCGATGCGGCGGGGTCCGATCCGACTAGCTACGGCAACTGGATCGCCGATGTCGAGCGGCCGGCGCCCAAGGGCGGCGGCCAAAACGAGCTCGGTATGGACGACACGGCGGGTAAGGAGAAGGCACGGCAGGGCCATTCCATGCTCGGCGCCTCGGAGCGCGTTACCGTCGGCGCAGGGCAAACTGAATCCGGCAAGTTTGCCGGCCGCGGGGTCGATATCGCAGCCGTCGACGGCCAGGCAGTCAACAGCGGGAACAGCGGGCGCGTGACTGGCCTGGCGGTCGATCCATCCGATCCTTCGTCCGGCCAGGCCACCGGCAAGCGCCAGCACAAGCCCTTCATCGCGCGTGGTGTCTACGACCAGGCCGATCCACCGCCCAGCGGGAGCCTGACCGTACTCGCCAGCGGCGGTTCCTGCCGCGTCGGCGCGCGCTATCCCTCGATTGCGCTCAGCAGCGGCGGGAAAAACTATGTGCTGCAGGACGTGCAGGTGGTGGATTGCGGCGGCAGCAGCGCCGCAGGGCCCGAAGAGCAGATCACCTTCGTCTACGGCAAGGTCAGGGTTCGCGGCTGGGATCCGGCAAAGAAGCAGCAATAGTCCGGTTAGCGCTCGAGCAGGATCTCGACCCGGCGGTTCTGCACCTCGCGAACCCCGTCCTCGGTCGGCACCAGCGGCCTTTCCTCGCCATAGGCAGCTATGCTGATCGCGTCTGACGAGACACCGCGCTTCTCCAGTTCGCGGCAGACCATTTCGGCACGCTTGCGCGACGCAGCCAGATTGAAGGTAGCGCCGCCCGACCGGTCGGAGTAGCCCGACAGTCGCAGGCGCGATCCGGGACTGGCGCGCCACGCCGCGACGGCCTGGTCCAGCACCGCCTGGTCGTCGCTGCGGATGTCGGGCTTGCCCCAGTCGAAGAACAGCATCAGCGGCGCGGCCGCGCTCGGCTGTTGCGCGATGGCAACGCTATTCACGGCCAAGGCGAGGGCCCCCGCAATCGTGGCTTTCAACATCGGCTTCGCATCTATTTCCATGATCATCGGTTGGCAGGCTTAAGCCCCGCTCGCAGCCTCGGCAACGCGCAAAAAGAAACCCCGGAGAGACAAGCTCCCCGGGGTAACTTTTGCGTAAGCCAGCCGGATCGGACCGTCTGGGACGGCCCTACTCCGGGTCTGCTTAGCCGCGTTCCGGCTCCGGCGGAGGCGGCGGCGGAGGAGGCGGCGGAGGCGGCGGTGGGCACGCTTCCGTAGCCAAAATCACCGAGCCGTCCGGGCAGGTCTGCGTCGCCGGCGGAGGCGGCGGCGGAGGCGGCGGAGGCGGCGGAGGCGGCGGCGGCGGAGCGAAATTGTAGATCAGGCTCAGCAGCAGCGAGTGCGACCGCCAGCGACCTTCAAGACGGCTATCCGTTTGCTGGAGGCCGGCAATGTCATATTTGAAGGTCGTGGTATTGAAGAAGCGATACTTCAGGCCAAGGTCGATGTTGGCGCTGATTGCGCGACGAACGCCGGCCATAACCTGCCATGCGAATACGCCATCGCTGTCGTCGTCATCGATATTGTCGCCAGAATCGTCGAGGTCGTGCTTGATTTTGGCCAAGCCGCCACCGGCGCCGACAAAGCCGCTCCAGCCGTCGTCATCGCCAAAGTCGAGATAGCCGTTGACCATCGCCGAGAATACGGAACCGGCACCGTCGGCTGAGAACGTCTGCTGGCTGGTGCCGCCGATGATTCCTGAATCGAACGTCGCTTCGTCGATCCCCGCATGCTTGTAGGCGAGTTCGCCTTCCAGGCGGAAACCGCCGAAATCGTAACCACCGTTCAGGCCGATGTCGTACCCTAGTTTGTAGTTGAGAATGATCGCGTCATTCACGTCGGCGCCAAGGTCGTTCGAAAAGTCGAGCTTGGTGTCTTCGACGATCATTGCGCCCGCATCGACACCGACGTACCAGCTATGATCGCGAGCGACAGCTGGGGTCGCCAGCGCGGTCGTAGCAAGCGCCGCCATAATGGCCAGCTTCCGCATAGATATCCCCTTTCACGTGCATTCCAAAACAGAACTGCCCGAACACCTTATGAGAGGGCCGGTTGCGGTGCAAGATTACAAATCTCCAGCCTGTTGCCGAAATGCCGCACAAATCTCCCTGTTCTGGGCAAAAGCTCCGGGAAGAGGCTAGGACGCGATCAGCCCATGGGTCCTGAGCATCGTCAGGATCGACCCGATCGCCGTGCGGCACTCGGCGTCGATTACCGTGCCGCCAGTGGGGTTTGCGATCGCAGGCTGGCGCTGACGGACCACCGTCAGCCCGCCGATTTGAACTTCCTCGGCGCGAACAATGCCGGACTCCCATGCCCCATCGCGCCGCAGCAATATTTGGCCGCTGCCTCGATCCAGCAGCCGCAATCCCTCTACCGGCGCGACGAACCTCCAGCCACCGTCGGCATAACCGGCCAGCATGTCGTCCTTGCCGGCCCAGGCGCCGGTCGCGCCGCTGGCTACCACATAGCAGGCGCCACGGGCCGGGCTGGAGGGTGGCGCCGAGAGGGTCATGGTTTCGACGGTCGGGCTGAGCAGCAGGTCGATCCGCTGCAGCGCCTCATTGTGCCATACCTCCTTTTGAGCCTGCCCGGGCACCAGTTGCGGAAGCGCAAATCGCGCGGTTTCGTCCATGTTCAGCCTTTCAAAGCCTAAGGGTTGCGAAGGCAGGGCGGGAAAGCGCCGCGGGTCCCACGGCAGTGACGGCCAAGACGATCTCTTCACCCGGACCGGCCGGCAATTCGCCAGCTGGCAAGGTCGCGCTATCGGTCCCGGATTCTGCGGTCAGTTCCCCTCCCGGCCCGGTAAGGCTCAGGCGGTAGAGTTCCGGATAGGGATCGGCGGACACACCGACCCCGTCGGCCCAGGCCCACCCGCGAAGGCTTCGCCGAACCCAGCTGGCGCGTACGTCGCCCCCCCGCGCGCAAACCCGCCTTGCTCG
>DATJKE010000140.1:0-3742 GCA_035491735.1 Sphingomicrobium sp. | reverse complement strand
GCCACCGGCAACTCATTCGAACCTTCGGCGATCAGCGGCTCGGCGGCCGGATTTACCTGGGCCGGGGCGACCGACGAGGCGGACAGGGCTGCCATCACCAAGAAGGTGGAACGAAACGACACGATCATGAAAACCGTCACTTGGGCGGTGAACCGGCCACTTGGTAAGCTGCCCGAAGGCGACGCTCGCCGAGGGTAGTTCCCCGACTGCGTGGCATCTCAAGAACGGCCTACATGCCGATAAGCGGATGCCCCCCGCATTGATGTCTGCAGTCCTGATTTCGGATAGTTCCCTAGGGGTCAACCCGCAGAGGTCGTTTCAGCGATGAACCGTTCCGGGTCCGGGACGTCCAGTTCGATTAACCAGAGATCTTCATCAAAGCGGACGCGTTTTTGGCTCCAATCCGCCAACGCTGCGCCATCGGCCCCGGCCGGAGGGCCGACGGCTTGCCAGCGATAGTCGCCCCGGGGGCTCAGCGCGCGCTCAAGGCAGGCGCGATGCTCGCCCCGGCGGGTAATCAACAGCACCAGTGCTCCGCGATCGGGATCGCCGCGTTTGACGATGGTGCCGAAGCCACCGTCGGCTTCGGCCTGCCGGAGCAGTGCGGCCGCTTCGAGCTGTGCGGGCAATCGATCAGGCAAGCCGGTAGCCGTCGAGACCGCTGAGAGCGATGTGCGACCGCATGAAGGTGCCGGTGCCACGCGCGCACTCCTCGCCGTCGCTGTCGACGATCCGGGCTTCGGCGACGAACACCCGGCGCTTGCCGGAAATCCAGCGGCCTTCGGCGCGCGCTTCTCCACTCCGCATCGGTTTGGTGAAATGAAGGTTGAAAGCAGTGGTCAACAGGAAGCGGTCGCTGACCAGCCCGTTGCAGGCATAGAAAGCGGCATCATCCAGCATCTTGAAGTAAAGGGTGCCGTGGGCCGCGCCGGCCGCGTGAAAACTGTCGGGCGCGACGGCGAAGCGAATTTCGCTCTTCCCGGCATCGGGCAGCGCCAGCGTGGATTCGAACAGCCGATTGATCGGCGCGCTATTATAGAGCGATTCCAGCGCGCGCAGATGAGCTTGCTCGCCCGCAAGCGGCGCGTCAGGCCGCATCCCGCTCCTCGGCGCCCATCAATACCGCCGCCATCGCATCGCGAGAGCGAGCGCCGCGCAATTTCTCGACGATTCCGGAATGGCGCATCAAACGGCTGACGGCGGCAAGCGCTTTCAAATGTTCCGCCCCGGCATCCGGGGGCGAAAGCAGCAGGAAAATCAGATCGACCGGCGCCCCGTCGATCGCCTTGTAATCGATCGGCGCTGCGAGCCGCGCAACAAGGGCATAGACCCGGTCAAGCGATGCCAACTTGCCATGAGGGAAGGCCACTCCCCCGCCAAAGCCGGTCGATCCCAAGCGCTCGCGGTCGGCGATGGCATCCGCGATCAAGGACGGATCGAGCAACAGGCGCGCGGCCGCAATCTGCGACAATTGGTTGAGCAGCTGGCGCTTGTTGCCTGCGGCCAAATCGACGCGGATCGCTTCGAAATCGAGAAATTGGGCAAGCTGCATCACAAATCATCCAGGACAGGCGGCTACGCGCGAACAGGGTCTTCAAGCGCCGTTAGCCGCGCTTTTGGGCCTTGTCACTTCGACGAAGGTTCAACCCAGCCGATCGTACCGTCGTCCCGGCGATAGACCATATTGTACTGGCCGCTGTTCGGATTGCGGAACATCAGGGCGTTGGTGTTCCTGAGATCCAGCATCATGACCGCGTCGGACACGCTGGCTTCGGGAATGTCGACCCTCGTTTCGGCAACGATCGCCGGAGCTGGCGGAAGTGGCTCTTCCTCGTCAGCCGGGCCGGCGAAAATGGTATAGGCGGCACTCTCCGCGACCTCGGCGCCCTCTGGCTCGCCGCGCCGCTCGCGCAGCCGGTCCATGTAACGCTTCAGCTGGCGTTCGATCTTGTCGGCTGCGCCGTCGAAGGCGACATGGGCGTCATTGGCTCGGTTCGAGGATTTGAGCACCACGCCCTGGTTGACGGGGGCGACAATATCGCAGGTGAAGTCCTCATAGGGCCCGCGGCCGAAGGTCACATTGGCGGCGGTGGCTCGCGAAAAATAACGGTCGGCCATGGCCGACAAGCGGTCGGAGACATGGGACCGAAGCGACTCTCCGGTAGCGACCTGATGACCCGCGACCCGAATGTCCATCTTGGCTCTCCTTTCATCTCCATCCCGGCGTTATCGCCTAACGGAGTCAGGCGGCGCCGCGTTCCGAAGTGGGAGCGAGGAAACGTTCCCACAAGGGATTGACGATCTTGGCGAGGAACGCGCGGTGGCGCGCCACCTCTTCCGCCGCCGGTGCATGCGGCCGCGGTTCACGAACCGGGCGCGGGGCGGCACCGGTAGCGGCCAGCGCTTCGGAAACAGCAGAGGGTGCAGCGGCCACCAGGCCGAGCCCAATCTGGCGCCCGCCGGTCAGCTCGATATAGACTTGGGCGAGCAACTGGGCGTCGAGCAGCGCGCCATGCTTCACGCGGTGCGAGCGGTCGACTCCATAGCGGGTGCAAAGTGCATCCAGGCTGTGCTTGGCGCCCGGATGACGGGTACGTGCCAAGACCAAAGTATCGACCATCCGGCTCATGCAAATCGCCGACCTGCCGCATTGCCCCAGCTCATAATTCAGGAAACCGAAGTCGAAGCCGGCATTGTGCGCGACCAGCGGCGAGTCGCCGATAAATTCCAGCAGCTCTTCGGCCTTGTCGGCGAAGCGCGGCTTGTCGGACAGGAAGATGTCGCTGAGTCCGTGGACCGCTTCGGCCTCGCCGGGCATCGGCCGCTCAGGATTGAAATAGCAATGGAAGTGGCGGCCGGTTGCGACCCGGCCGATCATTTCGATGCAGCCGATTTCGACCATGCGGTCGCCCCCCGCGGGCGATAAACCCGTGGTCTCCGTGTCGAAGACAATTTCGCGCATGGCCTCCTTAAACACCCGTCGGGAGGCCGAGACAAGTCAGGATATTGCGAACCTGGGCGCGGGTTTGTTCCAGTGTGCCGGAGGTATCGACGACAAAGTCGGCGCGATCCCGCTTTTCCTCGTCCGGCAACTGACGAGCGAGGATCTGCTCGAACTTTTCAACCGTCATGCCCGGTCGGGCCAGCACGCGCTCGCGCTGCAAGTCAGGGCCTGCGGAGACAACGATGACCTTGTCGAACGCCTCGTTACCGCCGGTTTCGAAGAGCAAGGGAATGTCGAACAGGAGTGCCGGCGAATCCGCATGCTCGACGATGAAGCGGGTCCGCTCATGGTGAACCGCGGGATGGACGAGCGCTTCGAGCGCAGCCAGCTCGTCGCGGTCGCCGAGCACTGCGGTCGACAGAGCATCGCGATCGACCTCTCCATCATGGGTGGTACCGGGAAACCGCTCTTCGATGAGCGGCACCAGGCGCCCGCCAGGCCCCTGCAACCGGCGAACGACGGCATCGGCATCGAAGGTGGGGATTCCGGCATCGGCGAACATCGCGGTGACGGTCGACTTGCCCATGCCGATCGATCCGGTGAGCGCAAGCGTGATCATTGGCGGAGCAATTGCCAGAGTTCGGCGTCGCGGTCACGCGGAGGTTTCTGACCGAAAAAGAGTTCAAAGCTGGCCGCGGCCTGCTCGACCAGCATGTCGAGGCCGTCGACCATTTGGAGCCCTGCCTCTTTCGCTGCCTCGATCAATGGCGTTTCGGACGGACCATAGGCCATGTCGAA
>DATJKE010000139.1:0-20030 GCA_035491735.1 Sphingomicrobium sp. | reverse complement strand
GTTTCATGCCGGCGGGCAGGATTTGGAAATCATCCATAACCTGACCCACAAGGTGCCCAATCCGCTGTTCGATACCCAAATCGCGGCGATGGCGCTCGGCTATGGCGAGCAGGTCGGCTACTCCAACCTGGTCGAAAGCGTTCTCGGCCATACGCTCGATAAGGGCGCCCGTTTTACGGACTGGTCGCGACGTCCGCTCGACAAGCGGCAGATTGACTATGCGATCGCCGATGTCACGCATCTGGCGGAAATCTTCCCGAGGCTCGTCAAGAAACTGATCAAGACCGGCCGTGGAGCATGGCTCGACGAAGAGATGGAGCGGCTGGCCGACCCGTCGAGCTTCGCATTCGAGGCTGAGGAAGCCTGGAAGCGATTGAAGCTGCCGAGCCGAAATCCGGCCGTGCTGGGACGTCTTAAGGCGCTTGCAGGGTGGCGGGAGACCGAAGCCCGTTCCAAGAACCTGCCGCGCGGCCGAATCGTCAAGGACGACACATTGAACGAGCTGGCGAGCCATCCGCCCAAGACGCAGGATGACCTGGGCAAGGTTCGCGGCCTGTCGTCGGGATGGCGAGCCAATGATATCGGCGCGCGGATGATGTCGGCGCTTGCAACCGCCAAGCCGCTGGAAGGTGACGAACTTCCCCTGCGCGAGCCGAGCCGGCCGGGACTGACCAAGGACGCTGCGCTGGTGAGCGACCTGTTGAAGTTGCTGCTCAAGATTCGCTCCAAGGAGGCAGGCGTCGCCGCCAAGCTGATCGCCCGGTCCGACGAGCTTGAGGCACTAGCCGCGGGCGTCCGCACCGGCCTCAACATATTGGATGGCTGGCGGTTCGAGGAATTCGGGCGCGACGCGCTCGACTTGGTAGAGGGCAGACTGGCCTTCGCCACCGAGAACGGCAAGCTGAAAATGAGCCGGATCGTGGTCGATTCAGGGGAACTTCAGACGGCCTGAGGATTCCTTAATGGTCCACCTGGAGGGACTCATGCGATTGTTGATTGCAAGCCTCGCGTTCCTGCCCCTGACCGCCTGCACCATCGCCCAGTCGGACGCGACCGCTTCCGGCCCGCCACCTGGAACCTGTCACAACGAGGCGCTGAGCCGATTTACCGGGCAACCGGCATCGCAGGAGCTTGGCGAACGGATGTTGAGGGAATCGGGCGCGCGGATCATTCGCTGGGTGCCAAAGGGCAGCGTGGTCACGATGGAGTTTAGCCCTGAACGCGTCACTGTCCTGCTCGACGGCAACAACAAGGTCGAACGGGCCAGCTGCGGCTAGATCAGGCGGACGTCCGCGACCCGGCCAAGTGCGCGGGCCAGCAAGTGGAGCCGCCGGTCGACCGAATCCGCGTAGAGCGCCTGATGCCTGGTCGGGATCGACAGCACGACGCGGCCCGGCTCCAGCCCGATGCTGGTTTTGCGGAGCAGCGCCTCGGTTCCACCGCTGAGGCGCTGGGCGAGACGGATGGCACGCCCCCAGGCGCTGACGCGGGCGTCTTCGCCGGGCCGAAGCAGCGTCAGCAGTTCCGGATTGAATCCGCTTTCGCCGCTGAAAGCGGTGCACAGCGCCCGGCCAATCACCGCCCGGCCATTGGCATCGATCCCGACCCAATTACCGTGGATGGCGAGATCGACGGCACGCTCCGCACGATAGTCGGGATGGGCGTTCCAGGCGATGTCGCCAAGCAGGCAGGCGGCCAGCCGATAGCGCTTCAGCGACGGGCTGTCGTCGGGGAAGATCGGATCCATCCACTGGTCGAGCGCCGCGCCATGATCGCCAAACCGGCCGAGCCGGTCGCCGATCTCCAGCGCTGCGGACAGAAGCGGATCCTCATCTTTCGTTATTTCATCGAGGTCGCCGTACAGCAAGCCTTCGCGAATTCCGAACGCGGATATGATGACGCGCCTTGGACCGAGAACCTCGATCATCGCCTCCAGCAGGGTCACAGCGGCCGGCAGCGTCGGCAGGCGGGCGGCGGTAATGCCGGTCAGCAGCTTCAGTTCTTCGACATCCAGCGTGGCGAGGATCGCTTTCAGGTCGGGGAGACGGTCCGGGTTGATCCGATGATGGTGAACGATTGGCAGGGGATGGCCCTGCGTCTTCATGTCGAGCTGGGCGAGCGCGCGGAAGGAGCCGCCAACCAGGTAGAGATTCGAATTCTTCGCGGCATCCTTGAGGCGACTGCCTTTGATTCCCGCCTTGATGGCCGCGGAAAGGTCATCGCGCCGTGGATCGGACCCGACGCGCAGCACGCCCAATGGCAGTGAAACGCCCGCCCCAGCCGCACCTCGCGCAACACCGGTCAACTCGAGGCTGCCGCCGCCCAGGTCGGCCGCCACGCCCTTCGCGGCGGGGATGGCGGAAATCACGCCGAGGCCCGAGAGCTCGGCCTCTTCCGAACCGGACAGCAGCCGAGGCTTCAGGCCCAGTTCGCCGACCCGTTTAAGAAATGCCTTGCCGTTCTTGGCATCACGCACGGCGGCCGTGGCCACCGTGTGAAGCTTCTTCAGCCGCATTTCCCGCGCCAGCTGGCGGAAGCGGGCAAGCGCCTCCAGCGTCTTGGAGACCCCTTCCTCGTCCAGCATGCCGTTGCGCGCCACGCCACGCCCAAGCGCTGCCATGACTTTTTCATTGAACAGGGTCGATGGCACCCGTGCGGCGCCGCCATAGGCGACAAAGCGCACGCTGTTGGAGCCGATGTCGATGATCCCGACCGGACCGAAGCGCTTAACCGCCATGGGTGACGCAGAGCGAATTAGCCCCGCTGCGTCAACCTCAACTTGGGAACCGCCTTGCCCTCAAGCGCCTGGCCGCGGCCGGATAGCGAGGGGTTGGTCATGAAATAACGGTGGAGGTTGAAGTGCCGCTTGCCGGGCTTCACCCTGGCGTAGCCACCATCGGAGCCCAGCACCCAACTCTGTTCATTGTCGATCAGGTTGGCAATCATCACCTGGTCCAGGACCTGGGCATGAACCGTCGGGTTTTCGATCGGCATCATATATTCGACCCGCCGGTCGAAATTGCGCGGCATCCAATCAGCCGAGCTGATGTAGACTTTGGCCTTGCGATGGGGCAGCCGCGCGCCATTCGCAAAAACGAAAATCCGGCTGTGCTCCAGAAATCGGCCCACGATCGATTTCACCCGAATGTTGGCCGACAGCCCCGGAACGCCGGGCCTAAGGCAACAGACGCCACGGACGATCAGTTCGATGTAAACCCCTGCCTCGCTTGCTTCGTAGAGCTTTTCGATCACGATCTGGTCGACCAGGCTGTTCATCTTGGCCCAGATCGCCGACGGCTTGCCTCCCTTGGCGTTGACGATTTCGGCGTCGATGAGGGCGAGGATCTTGTCGCGTAGGCCTTGGGGACTGAGGGTCAGCAGCTCCAGCCCTTTGGGTTGGACATAACCGGTCGTCAGGTTGAACAGCTTGGCCGCATCCCGCGCCGCGCGCCGGGAGGCCGTGAAATAGCTGAGGTCGGTATAAATCTTGGCAGTGGTGGGATGATAATTGCCCGTGCCGAAATGGCAGTAGGTGCGCATTACCGCGCCCTCGCGCCGGATCACCATCGACACTTTGGCGTGGGTTTTCCACTCCACGAAACCATAGATCACCTGGACCCCGGCGCGCTCCAGCCGGCTTGCCCAAAGCAGGTTTTGCTCTTCGTCGAACCTGGCTTTCAACTCAACCACCGCGGTGACCGACTTTCCCGCTTCGGCCGCCGCCACCAGCGCGTCGATGATCGCGGACTGCTTGCCGGCTCGATAGAGCGTCTGCTTGATCGCCACGACGTCGGGATCTTCCGCTGCCTGCCGCAGGAAGGCCACCACCACCTCAAAGCTTTCGTATGGATGGTGGACGATGAAGTCCTTCGCCCGGATTGCGGCAAAGCAATCACCGTCATGTTCGACGATCCGCTCCGGAAAGCGCGGCGTATAGGGCGGAAATTTGAGGTCCGGGCG
The DNA here is from genome assembly GCA_035491735.1 of Sphingomicrobium sp. Taxonomy (GTDB): domain Bacteria; phylum Pseudomonadota; class Alphaproteobacteria; order Sphingomonadales; family Sphingomonadaceae; genus Sphingomicrobium. Next base: position 16,070 of record DATJKE010000139.1, on the reverse strand, counting down.
ATCCACCTCGACCAACTGACCGAGGTCGGCGATGCCGATGAATCCCGCACTTTCGGCAACCAGCGCGGTATCGGCGGCAAGCCCTTCGTAGACCATCACTTCAAGGTTGGGCGGCGTATCGGCCGCAAACTCCAGCCGGATCACCCGGCCGCGCCGACGGCGCTTGATCGCACTACGGAAGTAGCGGACGAGATCCTCGGCCTCTTCCTGGACCTCGATGTCGCTGTCGCGAATCAGGCGGAACGCGCCGGCATCGACTTTGTCGAAGCCTGGGAAGAGTTGATTGAAATGGCCCCTGATCACCGCCTCGATGGCGATGAAGCGGAGCTTGGAGCCCGGCAGTCGAATGAACCTCGGCAGGGTCGGCGGGATCATCAACAGCTCGACAACCGGTTCCTGTTTTTTCCCCTGCCGAAGATCAAAAATTAGGCTGAACCCGCCGTTCGGAATGAACGGGAAGGGGTGCGATGGGTCGATTGCCTGCGGCGTTAGCACCGGCATGACCTGCTCGCGGAAATGATCGGCCAGCCACTCCTGCTCGCTTACCTTCAATTGTTCATGGTCGAGCACCTCGAGGCCGGAGTCCGCTAGCGCTTCGCGGAGCAAAATCCACTCTTCCTGCTGCGCAACGACCAGTGAATCGGCTTCGGCGGCGATCGCCTCGAGCTGCTGCGTGGCGGTCATGCCATCCGCGCTTAGGTCTTCGACTCCCTGCAGCTGGTGGCCCTTCAGGCCCGCGACACGGACCATGAAGAATTCGTCGAGATTGTTTCCGGAAATCGACAGGAAGCGAAGCCGTTCGAGCAGCGGATGGGCGGCATTGGTCGCTTCTTCGAGAACGCGGCGATTGAAGGCCAGCCAGCTCAGCTCACGGTTGAACAGCCTTGGTTTGCTTCTGACGATCTCGGACGTCACGTTCATGCCGCGCCTCTGGCATCAATGATCCCACCGTCGGCCAGCGCCCGGCGGATCGTCGGCAGGGTCAGTCGAGCACGCTCGGCAATGGCAAACCGGTCGATCGCCGCAACTACCCGTTCGGCCATAAAATAGCTACGCTCGACCCGTTCGCTGACGAATTTCAGCGCATCGTCCGGGATGTGCATGCCGCGATCGGCGAACAGCAGCCGGATGATCGCCCGGAACAGGCGATCGTCAGGCTGGTCGATACGGGCAGTCGGAGTGATGGCCAGGCGAGTTCGAAGATCGGGCAATGCAACCTCCCAAAGCGGAGGCACATCGTCCACAATCATGACAATTGGGCGACCGCTATCCTGAGCCGCGTTCCAGGCGTGGAATAGCTCTTCCTCGTCATGGCTTTCGGCATCGTCGAACAAACGCCCCCCGACACGAGCAACGAATGCACGGGCAAGCAGCGATCGGCCCGACCGTCTTGGACCAGTCAGCATCGTCGCCTTGACCGGCCACAGGCTCCAGCTTCGAAAATGGTCGAAGGCCGCGCGGTTGGCCTCGGACAGGATGAAACGGCTGGCATCCTGGGCTTGCGGCCAGTCGAGCGGCAGCGCGATCTGGTCCGCCTGCCTGGTCACTGGGCCGGAGCCACTCCCGGTGCTGCGCCCCTGGTCACATAAAGCACCCCGCCCCGGTTCGTCACCGCCCAGCCGCGCGACGACAATGCCGAGCCAAGCGCCGCAGCATCGCCGCGGAAATTGACGGCAAGGTTGGCGTTGCCGTTGGGCAAGGGAGCCTGGGTGACCCAGATCACGCCAGCAAGACCGCGAATCTGCGCAATCGACTGGGCGACTGCGGTGGCATCACCTCGCTCGATCACCAGCACCTGCACCACCGTGGGTGCGACAAGAACCTCTGTTGGCGCTTCCACCTCTTCCTCCTTGGGCGGAGGCGGCGGCTGGATGATAAGATCGGGATCGCCCCGAACGATGCCGGCCGCCAGCGCCTGGGTGAAGATGTCGTCCAGCCGCTGGACGCCCTCATTCATCATCCTTGGCAGATCGTCACTGTTCCTGGCGGTAAGCTCGAAACTTCCCAGCGTTCGGCCGTCGGGTCCGAACCGGCCGATAAACAGCGCCTTGCTCGGGCCGCCGGGATAGAGTCGGTCCAGTCTCACCTCTGCAACCAGGATGTTTGCCGCGCCATAAAGGTCGAGCACATTCCTCCACCATCCACGGCCCGGCCGCCTGGTCTGCGCTGCGTTGACCAGAAGCGGATCCACTCCAAGGCCGCTGACGCGGACATAATCGATCGCGCTTTGCGACGTTCGGAACTGGGCCCAGGCCCGCTGCCACGGATTGCGAATTTCGACGCTGGTCGCGGCACCACCTGATACCAGCACCGGGAACACCACCCTCGGCGCCGACCGGCGACCCTCACCAGCAAGACCCAGCAGTTCGCCGGCTCGCGTGCGGTCGAACAGCAGGCCAAGCGTGGCAATATAGCGGTTGGGTCCAATCTGTTCCCGTTCGACCACAATCGAGCTGACCAGATTGTCCAGGGTCGAATCCGACAAATTCGGAGCCTGGCTTGCCGGCTGCTTGTTCATCTTGGCCCAAAGCGCCTTGAACCCTTCGCGTTGAGCGATCCGCCAGCCGGCATAGCGAGCGGAATCTGCGTCTTTGCCTCCAACGTCCACCTTGATTCCGCTGATTTCCAAGGTTCCGGTGCTGTCGACCGGCAGGATTCCGCGTTCCCCGCTTTCCATTTGCGCGACCAATGCCCCGCCCATTCCGGCAAGGGCGAGCAGGGCAGCAGCGATGATGACGGCAGGCCGACGAAGAAACATCTGCGCGCTTTTGGCGACAATGGCGTGGAAATCCAAGTCAGATATGGCTAGTCGCCCGCCGCATGACGCAAAAGCCACTCACTTATGCCGATGCCGGCGTATCGATTGCCGCCGGCAATGCCCTGGTGAAGGCCATTGCGCCGCTAGCGAAAGCGACGGCCCGGCCCGGCGCCAATGCCGAGCTCGGCGGATTCGGCGGCTTTTTCGACCTCAAGGCGGCGGGCTATGAAGATCCGCTGCTGGTGGCCGCAAATGACGGGGTTGGTACCAAGCTCAAGCTGGCGATCGATTTTGGCAAGCATGACGGAGTCGGCATCGACCTGGTCGCGATGTGCGCCAACGATTTGATCGTCCAGGGCGCCGAGCCGCTGTTCTTTCTCGACTATTATGCCACGGGGAAACTCGACAACCAGGTCGCTGCGGCAGTGGTTGCCTCGATCGCCGAGGGATGTCGCCAGGCCGGTTGCGCGCTGATCGGCGGCGAGACAGCCGAAATGCCCGGCATGTATTCCGACGGCGACTATGACCTCGCCGGCTTCTGCGTCGGCGCGGTCGACCGGGCCAAGGCGCTGACCGGGACCCGGGTTGCGCACGGCGACGTGATCCTCGGGCTCGCCAGCTCGGGCGTCCATTCCAACGGCTTTTCGCTGGTACGCCGCCTGATCGAGGTCAACGGCTGGAAGCTCGACCGCCCGGCCCTGTTCGACCAGGAGCGGCTGCTTGGGCATGCGCTGCTCGAGCCGACGCGAATCTATGTGAAAAGCCTGTTGCCATTGGTGCGCGAGGAAAAGATTGGCGCGCTGGCCCACATCACCGGTGGCGGACTCCTGGAAAATATTCCGCGCGTGTTGCCGGAGGGTGCCCATGCGGTGGTCGAAGCGGACAGCTGGTCCCTGCCTCGCCTGTTCGCCTTCCTCCAGGCCGGCGGCGCGATCGAACCGGGTGAACTGGCGCGGACGTTCAACTGCGGCATCGGGATGGTGGCGATCGTCGCGGCGGAAGATGCTGCCGCAGTGACCGAGCAGCTGGAAGCGGCGGGCGAGACGGTGCATCGCATCGGCCGGATCGAGCCGGGCGAGACCGGCTGCACGGTGAGGGGCAGCGCCGACACCTGGAGTGCGCTCGAAGACTGGTCGGCAAGCCACCATGGCTGAGCGGTCGCAGGTCGCGGTGCTGATTTCCGGCCGCGGCTCGAACATGGCCGCGCTGATCTATGCATCCCGAGCCGACGACTGTGCCTTTGAAGTGGCGCTGGTCACCGGGGACAAGCCAGATGCACATGGCCTTGAAATCGCCAGCGCGGAGGGCGTGCCGGTTCACCCGCTCGATGCCAAATCGCTTGGTGCGGGCTATTGGGACGAGCTTCAGCTCTTGCTGGAGAAGGCCGGAATCGACCTGGTCGCGTTGGCGGGGTTCATGCGGATCATCCCGGACGATTTCGTGACCAAATGGGCGGGACGGATGGTCAACATCCACCCCTCGCTGCTGCCCAAGCACAAGGGCCTCAACAGCCACGAAGCCTGCCTGGCCGCCGGGGACAAGCGGAGTGGCGCGACGGTTCACCTGGTCACGTCCGAACTGGATAGCGGCGACATCCTCGGCCAGGTGGAGGTCGCGGTACTTCCCAACGACACCGCCGACACGTTGGCCGAGCGCGTGTTGGTGGCAGAGCACCAGCTCTATCCGCGCGTGCTTGGCCAATATCTTGGCCGCACCCAAGATTTCGAGTGGATCACCAGCAAGGTGGGCGAACTGGCGCTCACCCTCCCTGAAACAAGCTATCAGACCAGCCATGGCTCGCCCGGCTGGAAGGTTGGGGCGAAGAGCAGCAGCAAGTTCTTCGCCATCATGTGGAACCGGCACCATGGCGAGGAATCGATCGGCGTGCTGGTCAAATGCAGCGGTCAGGACGAGATGGCCCAGCTGATCGAGGCCGAGCCGGCCCTCTACTTCCGACCTGCCTATTATGGCCCATCCGACTGGATCGGCATCGCGCTCGATCGGCCGCGGGTGGACTGGGACCATGTCGCCGCATGGCTGCAGCGCAGCTGGCAGGCGGTGGCCCCGCCCCGCCTGACCAAAATGGCGCGCGCCGCCGACGAATTCTGATCGACGGCCCCTTCGGCTCAAAGTAACTTCGCGCCTGAAACGAGGGGAGCGAAACAATGATCGCCTTGCTGATCTTTGCCGAAGCGGCCGCGATGCCGATGCCGGCCTTCCTTTCCGGTTGCTGGGAACAAAGGGCCGAAGCCGGGCAATGGACCGAGGAATGCTGGACCGACACGCGCGGCGGGGTGATGATCGGCGCAGGCCGTACCGGAAAGGGCGACGTTGTCGAGCATTGGGAATGGATGCGGATCGAGCGGGGTGCCGATGGCAGCGTGACTTTCTACGGCTCGCCTAAAGGTGCGCCCGCGGTCGGCTTCAAGGCCAGTGATGCCGACGGCAAGTCGGTCACCTTCGTTAACGCCGCCCACGACTATCCGCAGCGCGTTCGCTATGTCGCGACCGATACGGGTCTCGACGCCGAAGTTTCTTTGGCGGACGGGAGCAAAGCGGAACGGTGGAGCTATAACCGCACGGCCGGGGCCGCTAAATAACCACCCAACCGAAGTGAGTTTGCCTGTCGATGAGTGAAATTTCCGGAACCGAAGCCAAGAAGCGTTCGAGACTGCGTTGGGTGACGCTCGGCGAATCCATCGCCATTGCCGCGCTCATCATCTCCGGCCTCGGCCTGTGGCGAGAATTTACCAAGCCGGATGACAAGCCGGTCGTGGTCGAGAAGACGTCCTCGATACCGCTGACGCTGCGCGGCCGTGCCCAGGATGAGGGCCGCTCGCTCGAAATCACGCCGGTTGAGAATAGTCACGCGCTGCAATCGCTGACGATCACGGCAGGCGCGTCGAAGATTGAACTCGGCAGCGACGGCGCACTGGATGCCAAGTCCGTCGAAGATGCCCTCGGCAAATCCGTTGAGAAAGACGAAGCGACGCATCGCCTTCGTGTGCGGATCGAAGCCAAATATGTCGAAGCCGGCGCGGACAAGACCGCCACCGGCTCCTACATGCTTGCATATAGATGGGAGGGAGGCGGCCTGTTGGGCGGCCGCTCGCTCCGGTTGGCCGGGCTCAGCCGTTAGCCGACGATCTCGACATCGTTGAAAAAGAAAGCAATTTCGATCGCCGCATTCTCGTCGCTATCCGACCCGTGGACCGAATTGGCCTCGATCGATTCAGCGTAGAGCTTGCGGATTGTGCCATCGGCGGCGTCGGCCGGGTTAGTAGCGCCCATCACGTCGCGGTTGCGCTTCACCGCATCCTCGCCCTCGAGGACCTGAACCACCACCGGGCCGGAGGTCATGAAGGTGCACAGGTCGTTATAGAACGGCCGTTCCTTGTGGACCGCGTAAAAGCCTTCGGCCTGGTCGCGGGTCATGTGAATCCGCTTTGACGCGATTACGCGCAGGCCCGCTTCTTCCAACAGCTTGGTGACCGCACCGGTCAGGTTGCGGCGGGTGGCGTCGGGCTTGATGATCGAAAAGGTGCGGGTAACCGCCATTGGGAAGCTCCAGGATTGTCAGGGGTTGGAATTGGCCGCGCCCCTAGCGGCTCAGCCCTTCTTCGTCCAGCGCCCGTCTTCCAGCGCCCAATAATTGCGCTCGACGCCATCACGGCCAGCAAGCAATTTCCAGGCCAGACGCGCGCCTTCCAGCGAATCTCCATCAAATAGATAAAAGGCGCGGTCGTATCCCAGGGCCGCCTCGCGCCATTCGCCGTCGGCGATCAGCATGTTGCGTGCAAGATTGGGCGCGTCGGTTCCGGTCGAGAGCAGGATCGGCTGGGCGGCGTCGTCCGCCCCACCTGACAAGCCATGCGGCAGGAAACTGGCCGCGCCCTGGTCCCAGAGCTGACGATCGAGCCTCGCCAACAATGCTTCGTCGTCCGCGACGACCAGCAGCCGCTGCTGCTCGCCCAACAATTTGCCGGCGATGGCGCCAATGACAGTGTCGGGCTGCGCGGTGCCGAGCTGATAGAAGTCGACGCGCACCGTTCCCGATCAGCCCTCGGCCGTGTCGGCGATGTACTGGTCGAGCAGCCGAACGCCGTAGCCGGTCGCGCCCTTGTCGTAGGTCGGCTTGGCCTTGTCCGACCAGGCCATGCCGGCAATGTCGAGGTGCGCCCATGCGACACCGTCATCCACGAAGCGCTTGATGAACTGGGCGGCGGTGATGGAACCGGCCTCGCGCGGACCGACATTCTTCATGTCAGCGATCTGACTGTCGATCAACCGGTCATAAGCGTCGGCCAGCGGCTGGCGCCAAAGCTTGTCGCCGCTTGTGTCCGCAGCCTTGATGAGCGCCGCGGCCAAGATCTCGTCGTTCGCGAAGATGCCGGCATATTCATGGCCGAGCGTGATCACCATTGCCCCGGTCAGGGTAGCGAGATCGACGATTGCCTTGGGCTTGATGTTCTGCTGGGTCCAGGTGATCGCATCACACAGCACCAGCCGGCCTTCGGCGTCGGTGTTGATCACTTCGACCGTCTGTCCAGACATCGTAGTGACCACGTCGCCCGGCCTCTGGGCGTTGCCGTCGGGCATATTCTCGACCAGCCCGCAGATGCCCACGACATTGGCCTTGGCTTTACGACCCGCCAGCGCCTTCATCGCGCCGACCACCGCGCCGGCGCCGCCCATGTCCCACTTCATCGCTTCCATGTTCTGGGCCGGCTTGATCGAAATGCCACCGGTGTCGAAGGTCACGCCCTTGCCGACGAAGGCGACCGGAGCGTCACCGTCTTTGCCGCCGTTCCATTTCATCACCAGCAGCTGGGGCGCGCGGACCGAGCCCTGGGCGACGCCAAGCAGGGCGCCCATGCCAAGTTTGGCCATTTCGTCGGCGCCAAGAACCTGGACGTCGAGGCCAAGTCCCTTGACGCTCTCCTTGACGCGCTCGACGAACGTTTCGGGGTAAATGATGTTGGGCGGCTCGGTGACCAGCTCGCGGGTCAGCGACACGCCGTCGACGACCGCAGCGTAGCGGCTGGCATAGCGATCTTCACTGCCAGGTGCGCCGCCGACGATGATGATGCTGGTGAGAGTCGGCTTCTGCTTATCCTTCAGCTTGGTGCGGTAGCGATCGTAGCGCCAGCTGCGCAGCGCCGCGCCCAGCCCAACGCGAGCTGAAGCGTCGGCATCCAATCCCAAACCCGTAAGGTCAATCACGGCCTGCGTTTCACCAGAAGTCAGGAGCCGCGCGACGGCAGCGCCGCCCAGCTTCTCCGGCGCATCGCCAGCCTTGGCATCATCGCCAGTACCAATCACCAGCAGCCGGCGGCCACCATCGCTGTCGAGGAAGGTTTCGGCCACTCCGCCAGTTTCGCCTTCGAACCGGTTCCGCTTCAGCGTGCCTTCAACGGAGGCCTTGGCGGCGCCGAGGCTGTCGAGGCCAGGCCGCAATGTACCGGCGGCAGGGAGCACCAAAGCGAAATCGCCGGTCGGGCGAGTGTCGGAAAAGCGGATTTCCATGGAATTCCTCAACATGACTCAGGACGAAGTTGGGGCTCCTTAAGCTGTGCACCGCATCATGGCAAAGGGTCGCATGGCCGCCTTTGTCGCCAAAGGCGCATTGCCGCCGTCGACCCAAGGTGCAATAGGCTGGGCATCTACCCTTTTTCGGACCTTGCGGGGCGAGTTGGCAGTGCGATCGATTGGCCTGTGTTTGACGGCGCTCCCAATGCTCCTTTCCCTGTCCGCCACGGCAGTGGCGCAGGAGGCGGTACCGGCGCCAACGGCGGCCCAGCCGGCGGCTGAGCCAACGATCGACTTCAGCGCGGACCAGGTAACCTACGACACCAACGCGGAGTTGGTGACAGCCGAAGGCCGGGTAAGAATGTCGCGCGACGGCAATTACCTTGCTGCGGATCGCGTCAGCTGGGATCGCAACAGCGGCCGCGTCGTCGCTGAGGGGAATGTCGTTGCGGTTAATCCGGCCGGCGATAAGCTGATCGGCGATCGGGTCGACCTCACCGAATCGCTCAAGGACGGCACTGTCGAGAACCTGCTCATCGTGCTCGAAAGCGGCGGACGGATTGCGGCAGTCAGAGGCACTCGGACCGGAGACCAGATGGAGCTGGTCAATGCGGTCTATTCAGCCTGCCCGGTCACAACCGAAACCGGCTGCCCCAAAGAGCCGAGCTGGAAGATTACTGCCGCGCGCGTAACCCGCGATGAGACGACCGGCCGAATCCGTTTTGCGAGCGGGCGTCTGACCATCCTCGGCGTAACGTTACCGCTGCTGCCAATATTCAGCATTGGAGACGGTTCTCAAAAAGGGGGATTTAGCGGCGCGCTCGTGCCGGGCATTCGCCTCGACCACAACAATGGGCTGGAATTGAGCCTGCCTTATTATTGGCGGGTCGATCGCAACCGCGACCTCACGGTAACCCCTCACATCTTCACCAGCTCGGCACCGGCGCTCGAAGCACGATGGCGGCATCTGACGTCGATAGGCGCCTATCAAATTGGCGCATTCGTCACTTACGGCGACATTCCCGATCCTGATGAGTTCGACCTCACGCCAACAGACCGAAAAGGGATCCGCGGCTATTTCGAGGCGAATGGACGATTCCAGCTCGACCCGAACTGGACGGTGAAGGGCTCGCTCAGGGCAGCGACGGACAAGACCGTTGCACGACGGTACGACCTCACCCGCGACGACCGCCTGCGCAACTTCGTCAGCGCCGAGCGCATCGATCTGGATAGCTATGTCGCGATCGAAGGCTGGGCCTTCCAGGGCCTTCGGAGCACCGACAAGCAGGAGCGGATTCCGATTGCGCTCCCCGCCATCGACGCGCGCCTGCGCCTCGATGACCCCATTCTGGGGGGGCGCGTCGAATTTCAAGCCAACAGCCTGGCGATACTGCGAGACGAGGGACAGGACACGCAGCGCGCCTTCGCCAGCGCGCGTTGGGACCTCCGCCGGCTGACCAGAATGGGCCAGGAGCTGACTCTTACCGCCTTTGCCCGCGCCGATGCCTATCATTCGGACGAGGCCGAGGAGACGATCGTCGACATCTATCGCGGCCAGAACGGCTGGGAATTCCGCGGCATCGGTGCGCTTGCGGCAGATCTCAAATGGCCGTTGGTGGGACCGTTGTGGGGCGGAACGCAGCGGCTGACGCCGCGAATCCAACTGGTTTTCTCGCCAAGCACCAAAAACCTGGACATCCCGAACGAGGATGCACGGGCGGTCGACCTTGAAGACAGCAACCTGTTCGCGCTCAACCGCTTTCCCGGATATGACCGGTGGGAAGACGGGTCGCGCGTAACCTATGGGCTTGAATGGGCCTATGACCGGCCAAAATGGTCATTCTACAGCGTCGTGGGCCAGAGCTACCGACTCTCACGCGAACCAACCATATTCCCCAACGGCACCGGGCTCACCGGTCGGTTTTCCGACATCGTTGGCCGAACCCGTGTCCGTTATGGCCGCCTGATCGATTTCACGACCCGCTTTCGCATCGACAAGGACAATCTTGCACTTCGCCGGGGTGAGTTCGACCTTACCGTCGGCGATGATCTCACCTACATCCAGGCAGGTTATTTGCGCCTGAATCGCGACATTTCCACCGCGATCGAGGATTTGCGCGACAAGGAAGAGTTGCGCCTGGCCGTTCGATTGCAGTTCCACCGCTACTGGTCGGTGTTCGGATCCACGGTCCTGGACCTCACCGGCAAGGAAGAGGACCCGCTCAGCCTGGCGGATGGTTTCGACCCTGTGCGCCATCGCCTGGGGATAACTTATGAGGACGAGTGCCTTGAGCTTGGCGTGGCGTGGAAGCGCGACTATGAGCGGATCGGGGAGTTCCGCAAGGGCAGCACTTTTTCGATTAATTTCGCGCTCAAGGGCATCGGCCGCTAAGCTTCGGTTCAGCACCGGACGGTAAAGGCAACTTCCTATAGCGTTGGCGACAAAGGGATTTTGAGGGTGGCAGTGAAGTTTTTTAGGGTTTCGGCCCGTCTGGCGCAGACGGTTCCTATGGCAATTGGTTTGGCGATCGCGACCGCGGGAGTGGCGCAGGAGGCTGCGCCAGACGTCGACACCGCAGCGAACCTGAAGCTGCCGGAGAATCCCCAGCTGTTCGGCAACGCACTGCGCGAGGTCGTCAAGGCCATGGTCATCGTCAACGGCGAGGTCATTACGCAGACCGATATCGATCAGCGCCTGGCATTGATGGCGATTGCCAACAACGCGCCAATCCCCGCCAATGAGATCGAGCGTTTGCGTCAGCAGGTGCTCAGCAACCTGATCGACGAAACGCTGCAGATCCAGGCAGCGAAAGCCGAAGAGATTGAGATCACCGATGCGGACATCGACAAAACGGTCGAGCGTGTCGCTGGCAATGTGAAGCAAACGCCGGCCCAGATGGCCGATTATCTGAAGACGCGCGGATCTTCGATCCGTTCGATTCGTCGTCAGATCCAAGGCGAAATCGCGTGGCGCCGACTGCAATCGAAGAAGATCGAAAGCACGGTCAGCGTCGGAGACGAAGAAGTTCAGGCAGTCATCAAGAAGCTGGAGGCATCGAAGGGCGCAGAGGAGTTCCGGGTCGGCGAAATCTTCCTTTCCGCCAACAGCAGCAACGATGCCGAAGTTCAGGCCAATATGGCCAAGCTGTTCAGCGCCCTGCAGCAGGGCGGCTCGTTTGTTGGTTACGCCCGTCAATTCTCGCAATCGTCATCTGCGGCGGTGGGCGGCGACCTTGGCTGGATGCGGCCCGAACAGCTGCCGGATCAATTGGCCAATGCAGTTCGCCAGATGCGCCCCGGCACGATTTCGCAGCCGATCAAGGTGCCGGGTGGATATTCGATCGTCGCGGTGCAGGACGTACGCAAGATTTTGACGGCCGATCCGCGCAACTCCCTGCTGACTCTGAAACAGATCACGGTCAATTTCCCCAAGGGCACAACGCGCCAGCAGGCCGAGCCGACGGTGGCGCGCTTCGCGCAGGGTGCGGCCAACATAGGCGGTTGCGGCGGAGCGGACAAAATCGCGAGTGAGTTCAACGGCGAAGTGGTCGAATCGGACAACGTCAAATTGCGCGACCTGCCAGCAGCGCTCCAGGACATGATGCTGAACATGCAGGTCGGCCAGGCCACCCGCCCCTTCGGATCGATCGAAGAAGGCGTTCGCACGCTGGTGTTGTGCGGACGCGATGTGGTCGATCCGTCGGCGCCGAGCTTTGACCAGGTCTATGCGCAGCTCAACGAAGAGCGGGTCAATCTCCGCTCGCGCCGTTACCTCCGCGATCTTCGCCGTGACGCGGTGATCGACTTCCGTTAAGGCGGGCCACAATGGCCACCAGCTATCGACCACTGGCGGTTTCGCTGGGCGATCCCGCGGGCATTGGGCCGGAAGTGGTCGGCAAATGCTGGGACCATCGTTCCCGCTTCAACCTGCCGCCCTTCGTTGCGATTGGCGATCCGCGCAGTCTTGCTGCCGTATGGGATGGTCCGATCGCGACCATCGACGACCCGCGGGAGGCAGACAGCGCCTTTGACGTAGGTCTCCCAATCCTGCCGATCGCATCGGCCGAGGCGGATATTCCTGGCCATCCAACGGTCGCTGGTGCGCACTGCTCGCTGGATGCGCTGGAGCTGGCCGTAGGACTTGCAAGGTCGGGATCGGCCGCGGCCGTGGTGACCGGCCCTGTTTCCAAGCATCAGCTCTACGGAATTGGCTTCACCCACCCCGGCCAGACCGAGTTCGTCGCGGAGCGCTGTGGAGTTTCGCCCGGCAATGTAGCGATGATGCTCGCCGGACCGACGCTGCGCACGGTGCCGGTCACGACGCACATCCCGTTTGCCGAAGTGATCGACGCCCTGTCACCCAGTCTGATCGAAGCGCGCGGCCGTGCGGCATTGCGCGGCCTCCAGCGCAATTTCGGCATAGCCGATCCTCGCCTGGCGGTCGCTGGAATCAATCCCCACGCCGGCGAAGGAGGATCGCTCGGCCGTGAGGAGATTGAGCTCATCATGCCGGCGATCGATGCGCTTAGGGCCGAAGGATGGCGAGTGACTGGCCCATTGCCGGCGGACACCATGTTCCATGCCTCGGCCAGGGCCAGTTACGACGCGGCACTGTGCATGTACCATGACCAGGCCCTGATCCCCTTGAAAGCGCTGCATTTCGAGGAGGGAGTCAATATTACCCTCGGCCTGCCGATCATCCGCACCGCTCCCGACCATGGCACGGCGTTCGACATCGCCGGCCAGGATCTGGCCGACCCAAGGGCAATGGCTGCGTCAATTCGGGTTGCAGCCGAATGCGTGATCCACCGCGCTGCAGTGGCCGCCTGAACGTCAGTGCCGGAGCCACTGCGCGACGTCATTGCCCGGCACGGGCTTCAGGCAACCAAGTCTCTTGGCCAGAACTTCATCCTCGATCGTCAGTTGCTGGCCCGTATCGCTGCAATTCCCGGCCCGCTGGAAGGCAAGACGGTTTATGAGGTCGGGCCGGGCCCAGGCGGACTGACGCGGGCCCTGCTCGACGCGGGCTCCAAAGTCGTCGCGGTCGAGCGCGACCGGCGCTGCCTGCCTGCGCTGGCGGAGCTGGAAGTCGAGTATCCGAAGCAGCTTCGGATTATTTCGGGAGACGCACTGCAAGTCGATGAGCGGACGGTAGCGGGCGATGGAGCACATATCGTCGCCAATCTTCCCTACAATGTCGGCACCGCGCTCCTGTTGCGCTGGCTCGGCGATCCCTGGCCGCCCTGGTGGTCGTCGCTGACTTTGATGTTCCAGCGAGAAGTGGCTGAGCGGATCGTAGCCAAGCCGGGCAGCGAGCATTACGGCCGGCTGTCGATTGCAGCGCAGTGGCGATCGGCGCCGCGGATTGCGATGGCGGTGCACCGATCATCTTTCGTTCCGCCGCCCAAGGTGGCGTCGGCCGTCGTCCATATCTCGCCAGCTACCGAGCCCAAGGGAGTCGATCTGACTGTCCTTGAAAGACTAACCGGAGCCGCGTTCGGCCAACGTCGCAAAATGCTTCGATCGAGCCTGAAGGCCGTTCCCGGCGCGCTTGAAACGCTGGAATCGCTCGGCATCGACGCCGAGCGCCGGGCCGAGACGGTCAGCGTCGATGAATTTGTCGCGCTCGCGCGCGCTTTGTCCTAATTCTTCTTGGGAACTTCAGGCGGCTTGGCGGCTGCCAGCGCCGGGCCCTTGGCGATAGCGGTCGACAATACCGCAACCTGCGGGCAGCCGGCGGTGCCGCACAACTGCTGCAGCTTGGCGAGATTGTCCTTGGCTCGCGGCAGCGCTCCCAGCTCGACCATCGCTTCGCCCTGAACTGCCAGCGCATCCCGGTCAGTGGGCTCGAGGGCCAAAGCCTTGTTGGTGAGGCGGATCGCCTGGCCGTACAGCTTTTCCTTGATCGCAACCTTGGCCATTACCGTGAAGGCGGCGCGGTTCTTGGGGTCGACTACAAGCGCCGTTTCCAGCGCATCATCAGCCTCAATAAACTTGCCCTGTGCGAGCAGCGCTTCACCCTGCTTCATCAGGGCCACTGACTGAGGCGCAATCTGGTCATCGGGCCGCTGGCCGACCACTGCCATCGGCAAGGTCGAGGCGGCCAGCCCAAGGCACAGCACAAACGGAGTCAGGCGCATCACAATCTCCAACCAATCGCGCCCGCCTATCATGATCGAACGAAGCGCGCGACGAAAAAGCCATCGGTGGCGTCATGTCCCGGAGTCAGGAGCCTTCCCGGCCCGTCGGCACGTCCGCCATCGAAGGGGATATCCTGCACCAAGCAAGATGAATGGCGCCCTAAGAAGTTCCGCGCCTGGTCTGCCCCTTCTGCACGGATGATCGAGCAAGTGGCATAAACCAGCGCGCCACCCGGCCGCACCAAGGGCACGGCGAGGTCGAGCAATCGTTGCTGCAGCCTGACCAAGCGATCGAGCCGTTGGGACGTCAGCCGCCACCGGCCCTCAGGGTTGCGCCGCCAGGTGCCCGAGCCGCTGCATGGCGCATCCACCAGGACGATATCACATTGACCCTCCAGATCGGCGAGTTGGGCTGTTTCGCGGCCGCCATCAATCAGACGCGTATCGATTGTAGCGCGAGCCCGCTCGGCGCGCGGCGAAAGTTGGGCCAAACGGGATCGGTTGGTGTCGGAAGCGATGATTTCCGCGTTGGGAGCGGCCGCAGCAAGAGCCAGCGACTTGCCCCCTGCCCCAGCGCAAAGGTCCAGAATGCGCAGGCCGTCGGCCGGCTGGCAGGCCAGCGCGATCAATTGGCTACCTTCATCCTGTACCTCGATCAGGCCGTCGGCGAAGGCGGGATGGCTATCGATGCGGCTGTCGGCAGCCAGGCGAATGCCCCACGGACTCAGGCTGGTCGGCAGCGCGTTCTCGATCTGACCAACGAGCTCCTCGCGGTTTGCCCGGGCGACATTCACCCGAATGTCGAGAGGCGCACGCTCAAGCAGGGCCGGCCATTCGTCGTCCGTCACATGATCCGACAGCAGCGGTCGCACCCAATGCGGGATCAGCGATGCCGGCGCAGGCGACTCAGCGGCTTCGCGTACAGAGGGCCCGTGCGGCGATCCGTCGAACAGATCGAGCAACACGGCATCTTCGTCGGCCAGGCCAATCATCGCCGCACGGCCGCTTGCCGGCGGCTCGCCGCTGCGGCGAATGGCGCGGAACACCAGTTCGCGCACTGCGCGGCGGTCCTTCGATCCGGCATAGCGGCGGGTCTTGAAGTAGCGCTGGACGATCGTATCGGCCGGCGCACCGTCATCGCGGGTTGAGGCAATCACCTCATCGAGGATCTCGATCGCCGCCTGGACTCGAGCCGCCGGCGTCATCGCCTACCGCGTCGGGTAATTCGGCGCCTCGCGGGTGATGGCAACGTCATGAACGTGGCTCTCGCTAAGGCCCGCATTGGTGATCCGGACGAACTTCGCTTTTTGCTGCAGCTCGGCGATGGTGGTCGAACCGGTATAGCCCATCGCCGCCTTCACCCCGCCAACCAGCTGATGAATGACGTCACGGACTGGTCCCTTGTAGGGCACTTGCCCCTCAATCCCTTCGGGAACGAGCTTCAGCTGGTCCTTGATGTCCTGCTGGAAATAGCGGTCCGCCGAACCGCGAGCCATGGCCCCTACCGATCCCATGCCACGGTACGCTTTGTAGGCGCGGCCCTGGTAAAGGAAGGTTTCGCCAGGCGCTTCCTCGGTCCCGGCGAGCAGCGATCCGACCATCACCGTCGATGCGCCGGCTGCAAGCGCCTTGGCGATATCTCC
>DATJKE010000138.1:0-8091 GCA_035491735.1 Sphingomicrobium sp. | reverse complement strand
GGCGACAGCAAGAGCACGCTTTACTGCAGCTTCTGCGGCAAGTCGCAGCACGAGGTCCGCAAGCTGATCGCGGGCCCGACCGTCTTCATCTGCGATGAATGCGTCGAGCTGTGCAACGACATCATCCGTGAGGAAACCAAGTCGGCACTGGTCAAGACTCGCGACGGGGTTCCCACGCCGTCCGAGATCTACAAGGTGCTCGACGACTATGTGATCGGGCAGCAGCGCGCCAAGCGTGTTCTCTCGGTCGCCGTCCATAATCATTACAAGCGGCTCGCGCACGGCTCAAAGACAGGCACGGATGTCGAACTGGCCAAGTCCAACATCCTGCTGATCGGGCCGACCGGCTGCGGCAAGACCCTGCTGGCCCAAACGCTCGCCCGCATCCTGGACGTGCCCTTCACCATGGCAGACGCGACCACGCTGACCGAGGCAGGCTATGTCGGCGAAGACGTCGAAAACATCATCCTGAAGCTGCTTCAGGCTTCCGACTATAATGTCGAGAAGGCGCAGCGCGGCATCGTCTACATCGACGAAATCGACAAGATTAGCCGCAAGTCGGACAATCCCTCGATCACCCGCGACGTTTCGGGCGAGGGCGTCCAGCAGGCGCTGCTCAAGTTGATGGAAGGCACCACCGCCTCGGTCCCGCCTCAAGGCGGCCGCAAGCATCCGCAGCAGGAGTTCCTGCAGGTCGACACGACCAACATCCTGTTCATCTGCGGCGGCGCCTTTGCCGGCCTCGACAAGATCATCGGCGACCGGCTGCAGGGCAAGTCGATTGGCTTCGGCGCCCATGTTGCCGCACCCGAAGATCGTCGCCAGGGCGAGCTATTGAAAGCGACGGAACCCGAGGATCTGCTGAAGTTCGGGCTGATCCCCGAATTCATCGGCCGCCTGCCGGTGATCGCCACGCTCGAAGACCTCGACGAAGAGGCGCTGGTCAAGATCCTGGTCGAACCTAAGAACGCCCTGGTGAAGCAATACCAGAAGCTGTTCGACATGGAGGATGTCGAGCTGGGCTTCTCCGACGAGGCGCTTCACGCGGTCGCCAAGAAGGCGATCGAGCGCAAGACGGGCGCGCGCGGCCTTCGCTCGATCCTCGAAGGAATCCTGCTCGATACCATGTTCGATCTGCCGTCGATGGAGGGAGTCGACGAGGTCCACATCGACAAGGACGTCGTTGCCGGGACCAAGGATCCGGTCCGGGTGTATGCCAAGAAGGAAAAGGCGGCCTCCTCGGGCGACGCGGCCTAATCCGTGGCGACGATCCAGCCGCCCGCTCGGCTGTTCGACGATAATTTCCTGAAATTCCTGCCTTCGCCGCTGCGCGAACCGCGGAGGGCATGGCTCGCTATCTTGGTCGGGGCGGCGCTGACGATTGCCGGCAGCCTGGCTCTCGCGGCCGTTTCAAAGGCAATTGCGCCGGACTTGCCGACTCCGGCCTTTCCCGTGAAGGGCCCAACTGCGCTTTTCCTGCTGGTGGCGTTCGCGCCTCTGGTCGAGACGCTGATCATGGCTGGGTTTCTTTCTCTTTTCCTGCGCTTCTTGCCGCCGGCAGGGGCAATCCTGCTGAGCTCGGCAGGCTGGGGAGTGGCCCATTCGCTGGAAGCACTAGGTTGGGGCCTGGTTATCTGGTGGCCGTTCCTGATTTTCTCCACATTGTTTGTTGTGTGGCGTCAGCGCGGCTTCTGGGCCGGGTTCGGAGTAGCTGCCGCGACTCACGCACTGCAAAACCTTGGACCAGCTCTGAAGGTTGCGTTTGGCTAAGACGTTGCGCTCATTCGAGGCGCCGCCCATATACCCATCATGACAACTCGTACCCTTCCGGTTCTTCCTCTCCGCGACATCGTCGTTTTTCCACACCGCATCGTCCCGCTGTTTGTCGGGCGCGAGAAGTCCGTTGCCGCGCTGGAAGCAGCAATGGCGGCCGACAAGGAACTGTTCCTCGTCGCCCAGCTCGACCCATCTGAAGACGATCCCGATCGCGATGCGCTTTACGACCTGGGCGTAATTGCCACGGCTATGCAGTTGCTGAAGTTGCCGGACGGCACGGTGCGGGTGCTAGTGGAGGGCGCCAAGCGCGCCCGGCTGGTCAATCTGGGCGAGGCCGATGGGCACCAGCAGGCCGAAGTCGAACTAGTTGACGAAGAACAGGCTGCAGGTCCGGAGTCTCAGGCCCTGATGCGCTCTGTGATCGATCAGTTCGACAATTATGCCAAGCTGAACAAGCGGCTGCCGGCCGAAACCTCGATGCAACTTGGCGAGATCGAAGAGCCGTCAGTCTTGGCTGATGCGGTCGCATCCAACCTGTCGATCAAGGTCAGTGACAAGCAGGCGCTGCTTGGAGAGCTCAATCCGGCGCGGCGGTTGGAGATGGTGTTTGCCTTCATGGAGGGCGAGCTCGGCGTCCTGCAGGTCGAGAAGAAGATCCGCAGCCGGGTCAAGCGGCAGATGGAAAAGACCCAGCGCGAATATTATTTGAACGAGCAGCTGAAAGCGATTCAGCGCGAGCTCGGCAATGAGGCGGAAGAGGGCGGCGACGAACTCAACGAGCTGGCGGCGAAAATCCGCAAAACGCGCCTCAGTAAGGAAGCACGCAACCGGGCAAACGCTGAGTTGAAGAAGCTCCGGGGAATGGCCCCGATGAGCGCGGAGGCCACAGTTGCTCGAAACTATCTCGACGTTTTGCTCGGCCTGCCCTGGGGAAAGAAATCGAGATTGAAGCGCGATATCGCCGAAGCGCAACGCGTCCTCGACGAGGACCATTATGGCCTGGAAAAGGTCAAGGACCGGATCGTCGAATATCTGGCGGTGCAGGCGCGCACCAATCGGCTCAAGGGTCCGATCCTGTGCCTGGTCGGCCCACCGGGCGTGGGCAAGACCTCGCTGGGCCGCTCTATTGCCCGGGCAACCGGCCGCGAATTCGCCCGCCAGTCATTGGGCGGGGTGCGGGACGAGGCCGAGATCCGCGGTCACCGCCGGACCTATATCGGCTCGCTGCCGGGCAAGATCATCGCCAATCTCAAGAAGGCAGGGACGTCTAACCCGTTGTTCCTGCTCGACGAGATTGACAAGCTGGGCACAGATTTTCGTGGGGATCCAGCCTCGGCACTCCTCGAAGTGCTGGACCCCGAGCAGAACAGCCGCTTCCAGGACCATTATCTCGAGCTCGACTACGATCTCAGTGACGTGATGTTTGTTACGACCGCCAACTCGCTCGACATGCCGCAGCCACTGCTTGATCGCATGGAGATCATTCGGCTCGAGGGTTACACCGAGGACGAAAAGGTGGAGATCGCCAAGCGCCACCTCATCCCCAAGCAGATCGAAGCGCACGGACTTAAGGAAGGCGAGTTGATCTACTCGGACGAAGGCCTGCGCGCCATCATTCGCCACTACACGCGTGAGGCCGGCGTTCGCACGCTGGAGCGGGAATTGGCCAAGATCGCCCGCAAGTCGCTTCGCCAGATCCTCGAAAAGAAGACCGAGACGGTCACTCTGACAGCAGAGAATGTTGGCGAGTATCTGGGTGTTCGCCGGTTCCGTTACGGCGTGGGCGAGGAAGAAGATCAAATCGGCGCTGTCACCGGCCTCGCTTGGACTGAGGTCGGCGGCGAACTTCTGACGATCGAGGCGGTCACGGTGCCGGGCAAGGGCCTGATCCGGACTACCGGCAAGCTCGGCGAAGTGATGACGGAGTCGATCCAGACAGCCATGAGTTTCGTCAAGGCGCGCTCGCCCAGCTACGGTGTCAAACCGTCTATCTTCGCGCGCAAGGATATCCACGTGCACTTGCCCGAAGGGGCAGTGCCGAAGGATGGGCCGTCAGCCGGCATCGGCATGGTCACGGCGATGATTTCGACCCTGACGGCCATTCCTGTTAAGCGCGACATTGCCATGACCGGCGAGGTCACGCTGCGCGGTCGTGTGTTGCCAATCGGGGGCCTTAAGGAAAAGTTGTTGGCGGCGCTCCGTGGCGGGATTCGCACCGTCATGATCCCCGCGGAGAATGAAAAGGACCTGGCGGAAATTCCTGCTTCGGTGAAGGAAGCGCTGGAAATCGTGCCGGTCAGCCATGTCGACGAGGTCCTGGCCCGGGCGCTTGCCCAGCCGATGGTCCCGATCGAATGGACCGATGCCGACGAACAGGCGACTGAACCGGTGGTTCATCCCGCCGTTGGCGGTGAAGGGCCGGCGGTTCGTCACTAAGCCCTTTGACTTGCGGCGAAGAACTTGCCTTATGTTAGTCGCTGTTCTGGCTCGCGAGTCTCGCGGCGCCCTTCCGGGAGTTTGGACATGAACAAGCAGGAACTCATCGGCCATGTTGCAGATCGCGCCGGCCTTTCCCGCAACGATGCGAGCCGGGCGGTCGAAACGATGCTCGAGGTTATTACCTCGACCCTCAAGCGTGGCGATGAAGTCCGTTTGGTCGGCTTCGGCAATTTCTCGGTGACCCGTCGTAAAGCTTCGACCGGCCGGAACCCGCGTACCGGGGAGCCGATGCAAATCAAGGCGACGTCCCAGCCCAAATTCCGCCCCGGCAAGGTGCTGAAGGACGCGGTTCAATAGTTTCATCGTAAGGATTGGTGGCGGCTGGACAGGCGCTTGCCGCTCGCCTAATGGCCCTCCGCCGGCGGGGGCGCGTAGCTCAGTGGTAGAGCACACCCTTCACACGGGTGGGGTCGTAGGTTCAATCCCTACCGCGCCCACCATGCCAAAGCGGAGGTTGTCCCGGGGACGGCCGAGCGATGGCATTGCCCCGCAGCGGCCATCGGCCTTGCCCCTGGCAAGGCTGGCTCGTGCGCTATTGGAGGTAGCCCGGCTGGAAGCCCGCAATCCGGCGCAATTCATTCCAGTCGGTGAAGAGGATCTCCCGGCCGCGCCGCTTGATCAATCCCTGACGCTCGAGGTCGGCGAAGACCCGGTTGACGTTCACTGACGTCTGACCGCTGATGTCGGCAATTTGCTGCTGGGTGAAAGGATTGATCATCGGCTGCAGCCGGACATCGATGCCCATACGTGCCGCGGTTTCGCACAGAAGGTGGGCGACGCGTGCGGTGGAGTCCCTTCGGCCAGTGTTGACCAGCCATTCATAACTGATTGCGTTCTGACGCTGGACTAGTTTCCAGAAAAAGCGCGCGACCTCGGGATTGGCATCGACAATTGCGTCGAAATCCTCGCCGCGGCCGACCAGTATCTCGCTCCGAACGATGGCCTGGAGCCCAAAATCCGCCACGCCTTCGTGCGGCAGGATGCCTTCACCTGGGAACCGCAGCGCGACGATCTGACGCCGGCCGCCGCCGTCGCTCTTGAACTTGGCGAGGATGCCTGCCCTTACAAGCATCACTTCGTCACGCGGTGCGCCCGGTTCGCGAAATGGTCTGCGCGGCTCTACGTGCACTAATTTGTAAGGCATTTGGACGAAGAGCTCGACGTATCTCGGAGCCAATCCAGCCTTCAATAATGTGTCACCCAAGCTCACACCGGTTTCAGCCGGCGAGCGGGCCCGTCGAATCGTCATCCTGTTCTCCCCGCGGGAGGGATGCTCCGGTTGTTTCGCTTGCGCAAGCGATATCATACCATTGAATTACAAAGAGAGTTAATAGCAACCTGACCACTCTTCGATCAACAAGTTGCGCAACTTTTCGATTGTCGAAAAAGGAAGTTCCACTGCTGACTTGAGATCGGGCGGACCTGGCCAGCCCTTGTCCTCAATATCGATGCAGTCGAAACTGCGCGTTCCAACATAGCGCGGGAAGACGTGGAAGTGGACGTTTGGGTCCACCATCATCAGCATCAGGTAATTGATTCGATCGTAGGCGATCTGTGCCTTGAGGGTCATTTCAATTTCGGCGGTAATTGTTGCCAGCTCTGTGTATGCCTCGACCGGCAGTTCGCCGAACGCCTTGGCGTCGCTCTTGGCGGCCAGTACCAGCGAGCCAAGCGTCACTTGTCCTGGGCGAAGCAGGACTGCCCAATGTTCATATTCGCGGATCAGACTCCCCGGGTAGCCGAATTTCCGCATCGTCTCATTGGTCATTGCAGGCTCCTCCCGCTATCGCTTGCCAAGCCGGATGGGCTTCCTTAAGGAGCCACCGCGCCCTATCCAAGGCGCTTCATGGCGATCGTAGCTCAGTTGGTT
This sequence comes from Sphingomicrobium sp., assembly GCA_035491735.1. Classification (GTDB taxonomy): domain Bacteria; phylum Pseudomonadota; class Alphaproteobacteria; order Sphingomonadales; family Sphingomonadaceae; genus Sphingomicrobium. Next base: position 1,946 of record DATJKE010000138.1, on the reverse strand, counting down.
AGAGCACCGGTTTGTGGTACCGGGGGTCGCGGGTTCAAGTCCCGTCGATCGCCCCAGTTTTCCTTTGCCAAACAGGCGGTTAGGCGATCCATGAACACCCCTTGGGGCTTTCCCGATTTCGACGCGCACGAAGCGCTGCATTTCGTCACCGATGAGAAAAGCGGGCTTCGCGCGATCATCGCGATGCACTCCACGCATCTTGGCCCGGCGGCGGGTGGCACGCGTATGTGGCATTACGCCAACGACGCTGACGCACTGACCGACGCGCTGCGCCTGTCACGAGGCATGAGTTACAAGAATGCCATGGCCGGCCTTCCCATGGGTGGCGGCAAGGCGGTCGTGCTTGCCAATCAGACACGGACCAAAACGCCGGAAATGTTGGCGGCTTTTGGCCAGGCGGTGAATTCGCTCTGCGGCAAGTATGTAACCGCCGAAGACGTCGGCATGTCGGTCGCCGACATGATCGAGATTTCGAAACAGACCAAGTTCGTGGCAGGCCTGCCGGTTGGCGGCGGAGAGGTCGGCGGCGATCCCGGACCGCACACTTCGCTCGGCGTGTTCCTGGGCATCAAGGCGGCCGTCAAGCGGGCATTGGGCAAGGACAGCCTGAACGGCCTGCATATTGCGCTGCAGGGCGCCGGCAGCGTCGCCGGCGGCGTCGCCCGCCAGGCAGCGGCTGAAGGCGCCAGGCTGTCGATCGCTGACGTCGACCGTGGGCGGGCGGAGGCACTTGCCGCCGAAACCGGCGGCGCCGTGGTGACGCCGGATGACATTCTCTATATCGCCGCAGACGTTGTTAGCCCTTGCGCCCTCGGCGCGATCCTGACCGAGCAGTCGATTGCACGGCTCAATGCGCCGATCGTTGCGGGCGGCGCCAACAACCAGCTGGCCACGGCGGAAGATGGCCGCAGGCTGCAGGCTCGCGGGATTCTCTACGCACCTGACTATGTCATCAACGCGGGCGGTATCATCAACGTATCCACCGAATTTCTTGGCGACGGTGGGCCGGACCTGGTGCGTTCCCGGATCGAAGCCATCCCGGGCCGCCTCGAGCAAATCTGGGTGGAGAGCGCCGCAACCGAACAGGATCCAGCCTGCGTGGCCGACGCCATGGCGCAGAAACTGATCGGCCGTCGCTGATCGTTCGGCGCTGATTGAAGGAAGGGCAGGGGTCCGCTAGGTCGCGGCACGAGCCACCATGCACGGTTACGCCAACCCCGCCCGCTTCCTTAAGCTAGCCCGGCCTGCAACGGCCTGGCTGCTGGGTATCGGCGCGCTATTGTTGCTGGCGGGGATTTACGGCGGCCTGGCTGTCACTCCGCCCGACTATCTTCAGGGCGAGACCGTTCGCATCCTCTACATCCATGTCCCCGCTGCCTGGCTTGGAATGGCCGGCTGGGCGTCAATTGCCGCTGCGTCGATCAGCCAACTGGTTTGGCGGCATCCGCTCGCTGCGGTTGCGGGGAGGGCAGTTGCCCCGGCCGGTGCTACCTTCGCGGCGCTTTGCCTTGCTACCGGGTCAATTTGGGGCCGACCGACCTGGGGCACCTGGTGGGAGTGGGACGGGCGGCTGACCTCAATGCTGATCCTGCTTTTCCTCTACCTGGGCTACATCGCCCTGGCTTCGGCCGAGCGGGAGCGCGGCGGCGAAGGTCGAATGGCTGCGCTGTTCGGGCTGGTCGGCGCCGTCAACCTGCCGATCATCCACTATTCCGTGTTGTGGTGGCGTACCCTTCACCAGGGCCAATCGATCAGCATCACGCAGGGCTCAACCATCGCTCCGGAACTCCTGTGGCCGCTACCGCTGACCATGGTTGGATTCACCGCCATTTTCGCAGCTGCGGTGTTGATGTTGATGCGCGCCGACCTTGCCCGCACGAAGCTGGAAGCCCGGCTCCGCCGGAGCGTCGCCGAATGAACCAATGGACCTTCGTCACGGCTGCCTA
>DATJKE010000137.1:0-10881 GCA_035491735.1 Sphingomicrobium sp. | reverse complement strand
CCCCTAAGTCTCCATCCATGACTCTCCCGATGGGCGCGGCGTAACTGACACGCTAAAGCGCAGCCCGCAGCCGGGGGCCTGTTCGGGAGCGAATCGCCTGAACGAGGTAATTGGTGAAACGGCTGATTGAATTGGGATTTCTGGCGTGCGTGGCCGCCTCGGCTGCCGCACACCCAGTGACGCACCAGAAGCTGTCGGTCATGGAGAAAGCAGATCGGCTCGGCCCCGGCCAATTTGCCTGGGAACCGGAGGCCGCTTCGACCGGCCCCCTGTTCCTGGTGATCGATCTGACCAGACAGCGCGTCTTGCTATACCGCGGTGGCGTACCCATTGCCGCCTCGACAATATCGAGTGGCAGCAAGGGACGCGAGACGCCGACCGGCATGTTCACCATCCTGCAGAAAGAGGTTGCGCATCGGTCGGGCACCTACGACGATGCGCCGATGCCCTATATGCAGCGGCTCACCGCAAAGGGTGTCGCAATGCATGCCGGCAATCTCCCTGGCTACGCAGCGTCTCATGGCTGTATCCGGCTGCCCAGGGCCTTTGCCAAGCTGCTTTACGGCGTCACCGAACTCGGCACCCCGGTCATGATCACAGACGACGAGCAGGCGCGAATGGCCTCCGAGCGAGCGCGAAAGGCCACCGAGTACCAGAGCGCCGTGGAAGAACTTGCCCTGAAGAAGGCTGAGCTGCAGGCGGAGACAGAGCGTGCATTAGCCGAATTTGACAGGGCAAAGGCCGCGCACGAGGAGATTTTGCGGCAGCACGACGCCAAGATGGCCAAGTATAATTCGCAAGTTGCATCGAAATAATTCTGTGGCGGCTTTCTGGCCATTCCTGCCGTTGTACGAGCGTCAGCTTTCGACCCAAAGTTACCCCTACGGGTAAGCAAGTAAGGAATCGTTGAGACGAAAATGGGGCGTTAAACCGATTACGCCAGGCATTGCCGATAAGCATAAGTTAACGCGATGCTGGCGTTGAGACCCCTCGCACTGGCATCCGCTCGCAGACGGCCCCCGGCTCACCCCTCCCCAGCCCCCGGGCCGGGGGCTTTCGCCAATGTCCGCTTTCCACCCCTTGTAGGCATTCAACGGCGGCTTGGCACTGAACCGGCGATGGCCCAGAAAACAAACCCGCCCACGGCTCCCAGAACGAATGTCACGGATACGAAACGCAACAGCTCCAACCAGCCGAAGACGGTAAGAACGCCGTTAGAAACGGTCAGCTTGTCGTCGACGGATGCCTGGTCTGGCCCCCCGAAAATTCCAATCGCCAGCCAGGGGATGGCGGCAACCATCCCGCCCGCCAACGCGCAAGCTAAAGCTGATGGTCGAATGCGTTGACGAAGGACTAGGTACGCAGGGCCGCCCAGGAAGATTGCGGCCGGGTAGGCGCCGAATAGCAGGACCAGAACAAGCGAGTTGAGAAAATAACCGTGATAGGACTCCTGTGAGATGTACGCTGCGACGACAGCCGCAGGCAGAATGGGGGCCACCACGAAAGCTGCAGCGAGACGCAGCGCGCTCGGTTTTGTTAGAACAGGATCGGTCACGATTGCGAAGGCCCCCGGGGGAAACCTCCACACACTATCGGGGCTGATGTCCGCTTTCCATCCATTGCGGACATTACCAACCCATCGCGGTCGCTGCATTAATCTTGCCGAGGCGGCTCGATTTGAATCGTCGGGCCGGCATTGGCCTCCAGTTCGCGAATATCCGCCTCAATATCGTCAGCCATGCTGAGTGCGATTGCCGCGACTGCGGGGTCACGTGCCATCTTGGCGACCGCCCGCAACTGCGCCACGCGCCCGCGCATATTGTCTCGTACCGCCTGGGTCGACCGCAAAACATGGTCCGAAAGATAGGGTTCCCGACACGGAGAAAGTTCCGCGCGTTCTTGTTGCAGAGGACCCCTTGAAAATAGTCGACCAAAAACCAGATTTTTGCCGCCGGCAAATGGAACGGCCGGCGACGGGACGCTGTGGCTCGTAGCGCCGCTTCCCGCCAAGTCGCTCATAGAGGAGGACAGATATGCGCACTGCATTTGATTTTGCGCCCTATCGGCGCTCCACGATCGGCTTCGATCGTTTCTTCGACCTGCTGGAAAACAGCGGTCTTGGGCAAGGTTCGGAAGCCTACCCGCCATTCGATCTCATCCAGGTGGACAACAATCACTATCGCATCAACCTGGCGGTAGCCGGATTCACTCGGGATGAAATCGACATTACCGCTCAGCAGAACCAGCTGATCGTCTCCGGCAAAAAGTCCGAGGACGACAAGATCGACTATATTCACCGGGGCATAGCGAACCGGCAGTTCGAGCGTCGCTTCGGCCTGGCGGACTTCATCAAGGTTACCGACGCCGCCTTTAAGGACGGCCTGCTGTCGATCGATCTGGTCCGCGAAATTCCCGAGGCGATGCGACCGCGCAAGATCTCGATCGGGGGCGACCAGCTGCAACAGGAATCGATCGAGAGTCCAAAGAGGCAGACAGTGGAAGCGACAGCGAGGGAAAACGCGGAAGCCTAAGCCTCACCGACTGATCCAAGGGGTCCGGCTTGGCCCGGGCCCCTTTTGCCATGCGCTACTGACCGGTTTCCGCCCATTCGGTCTTAACGCTAAACCTAGCCTTACCCGGGCCGCGCGCCCGACCGCATAGTTAGAGCAATCCCCGAAGTTCGGCCCGAATGGCGGCAACTATTTCTTGTAGTTCCAGGATGGTTTTCTCGGACTCCTCAGACCCGTCGCTGAGCATCTGTTGCAGTCCCAGTTCGATGTCGGTGAGCACTTGCGCCGAAACGTCGCGGACTTCCTGAGAGGCCGGGTCGGGTGGTGCGGGCAGGCGGTCATCTTCCTCGTTGTCAGTTGACACGATGCCTCCAATGCAACCCGGCAGCTGTATTAGATGTGCCTGACATCGGGTTCTAGGGGGGCGGAACGCCCAGCCTCTCCCGCGCCAGCGACGCGCCCCGACACACCAGTTCTTTCGCTCGCTCTATGCTAGCAACTATCTCTGGTGGGGCCTGCCCCTGAGCGTGATAGGCCTTTAGATCGTCCAGGTGGCTGCCAAGCGCCACGAACCCATCGAGAATGCTCCGAAAGCCAGCGTGCGAATGGTCGTACCGCACTTCTACCTCAACTTTATTCAAGCGATATCGAACGGCAATGAAAACGCAAAAGTAGGAAAAATGGTCCCACACAGACATTTAGTATTTTCAGTACGCGTCCGAAGGGGGATGTCGGCTTTCCACCCATTACCGTCTTTAGCTCGATGCCGCTTGCTCTCCCGGAAAGGGCGCCGGCAAGGCTGGTGCCAATTCAAGAGGCGGAAGTAACAAAACCGTCATTTTCCTTGCGGGGCCGGTTGGGCCGAATTAGTCGGCATGGGATCTGATGCTGCGTTCCGCTTTGCATCCTGGGGGATAGGTCATTCGCCAAATTGCCGCCTTGCCATACCGCAACGTTGGCCGCGGCCTGCGTGCGCCGGTGCAGGTGCTGCTGGTTACCTCCCGCGAATCCGGGCGATGGGTGATCCCCAAGGGAAATTTTGCCAATACGGTTTCGCCGCATGCCGCCGCCGCGCAGGAGGCTGAAGAGGAAGCCGGCGTCCGCGGTGCGGTTTGCCCAACGCCATTGGGGACCTTCCGCTATCGCAAGAGGAAGGGCAGCGGCGCCTCCCTGATGTACGATGTCGAGGTTTTTCCGCTGGCGGTCAGCGAAGAGCTTCCCGACTGGAAGGAAAAGAAGCAGCGCCAGCGCCGTTGGTTCTCTCTGTCCGAAGCCGCCCGGTCGGTTGAAGAGCCTGACCTCCGCGATCTCATCCGATCGTTCAACTCATCCGAATTCAACCAGGTGGCGAAGCGGGCGTCCGTTCTCAGCGTCGTCGCCGAAAAATCGAAGGTGGGCCCGATGTTTGCCTGGTTCCAACGACTGTTGCCGAAGACCGGCAACTTCTTCGAGCTGTTCGAAGCCCATTCGGTGGCGCTGACCGGGGCCGGCGACGCGATCGGCCGCCTGATGCAGGGCGGACCGGCGGTCCATGAGAATGCCCAGGAGATTTTCGAGCGGGAGCATGACGCGGACGACATCATCCGCGAAGTGTTGACGACGGTTCGCGAGACCTTCCTGACCCCGTTCGACCGAAGCGCCATTACTGCGCTGATTGGGTCGATGGATGACGCAATCGACGAGATGCAGGCCGCGGCGTCGGCAATCGAGCTCTATGAAATGCGTGAGTTCGGCCAGGAAATGAAGGACATGGCGGCGATCATCGTCGATTCCGCGCGGCTGGTGGCGGAAGCGATGCCGCTGCTTCGCAACGTCGGCGCCAACGGCAGCCGGCTGCACGAGTTGACCGAGCGGCTGGTGCGGATGGAAGGCCATGCCGACGAGATCCACTCGGCCGGGCTCAAGGCCGCTTTCCAGGCGCATCGCGGCGGCTATGCGATCGAGTTCATCATCAAGCGCGAGATCTTCAAGCATCTCGAGCGGATCGTCGACGCGTTCGAGGATGTGGCGAACGTGATCGACGGCATTGTCATCGACCATAGCTGATCGCTTCTAGCCGATGCACCAACTCGCCCTGCCGCTGTTGATCGGACTGATCGTCGTCGCGCTTGCGTTCGATTTTCTGAACGGACTCCATGACGCGGCCAATTCGATTGCGACGGTGGTGGCGACCAAGTTGCTGGGGCCGGTTCAGGCCGTGCTTTTCGCCGCCTTCTTCAATTTCGCAGCCTATTTCCTGACGCTGATGTGGCCACAGCTGCACGCGGTCGCCAACACCATCGGCAAGGGGATCATCGACAAGGATTTGGTGACGCCCGCGGTGGTGTTCGGTGCGCTGATTGGCGCGATGTTCTGGAACGTGGTCACCTGGATCAAGGGGATTCCCTCCTCGTCGAGCCATGCGCTGGTCGGTGGAATCGTCGGCGCGGGCGTGGCCCATGCCGGCCTGTCCGGAATCCAGTGGACCGGTCTCAACAAGACGCTCATCGCGATCGTCCTGTCGCCGACGCTCGGCATGATCCTCGCCATGCTGATCATGCTGGTTTCGAGCTGGCTGTTGATGAAAGCCACGGCGGCCGGCGCCGAGCGGACCTTCCGCACGCTGCATCTGTTTTCATCCGCCGCCTATTCGCTCAGCCACGGCCTCAACGATGCCCAGAAGACCATGGGGATCATCACCGTGCTGCTCTATTCGACCGGCTATCTGACCGGCGATTTTGAAGTGCCCCATTGGGTCGCCATCAGCTGCTACATCGCCATCGGCCTCGGCACGATGACCGGCGGCTGGAAGATCATCGAGACGATGGGCAGCCGGATCACCAAGCTGTCGCAGCACCAGGGATTCAGCGCTTCGCTTGGCGGCTCGATCATGATCTTCACCGCCAGCCTGCTTGGCATTCCGGTGTCAACCACGCACACCATCACGGGCAGCATCATCGGCGCCGGAGTTGCCCGCCGCGCTTCGGCGGTGCGCTGGGGCGTGGCGCGCAACGTCGTCGCCGCCTGGGTCATCACCATCCCCTGCTCGGCTGCGGTGGCAGCCTTTTTCTATTGGTTGACGACCCTGTTCACAGGCGCCGCCTGACGCGACAGCAGTCCGGAGGCGCGGCGGAAAGCTTCTTCTTCGGCGGCGGTAAAGCTGGTTTTTCCGCGCGGCGGATCGTCGGACAGGCCGGTGACATAATAAGCGATGCCAAGGCCGCGCTGGCGGTCGATCCAGATTCCCGAGCGAAGGCCATAGGCGTCACCGGCATGGCCGACCCAGGCACGGCCCTGGCCTTCCGCGTCATCGGCGCAGCGCGCGGGTTGCGCCGCCAGCTGGCGGGTGGCGAGGCCATAACTGCAGATGCCGTCGCTCTCGCCATCGCGGGCGCCGTTGCCGCCGTCGTAACGCCAGGCCGGGGCGAGCATCGCCTCGACCGATTGCGGCGACAGGATGCGCACTCCGTCGAGCGTTCCGCCATTGAGCAGCATCCGGCCAATCTGCTCCAGGCCCCGCGCGGAAATCCTCAAGCCGCCCTGCGGCGAGAAGAGTCCGCCATTGTTGCCAAGCTTCCAGCGGTTGAGGTCGCATGGCCCCTTGTCGACGAATACCGGGCAGCCGGGGCGTTTGCCGTGTAAATCGTCGCGAACGGGCGTTCCGTCCTGGGTCAGCATCACGGCGCGGGCGATGGCGGCATCGCTGCACGTCGGCCAGTTGAAGCAGGCGTCGATCCGCATCGGGTCGAGCACTTCGCGGCGCATCCAGATGTCGAACCGCTCGCCGGTGGCCCGCTCGACGATCGACCCGATGACCGGGAAATTGAAGTTGGAATAGGCGAAATAATGTTCGTCCGGGCCGTGCGCCGCATCCCACACCTGGGTTTCGGCCAAGGCCTCCTGAAGCGATTCCCCGAGCGGGATGACATAGGCGTCGTCGCCGTCGCGAAGGCTGGACGTGTGCGACAGCAATTGCCGGAGCGTGATCGGCTGGCCGGGAAAGCCAGGGTTGCGCATATTCCAGCCGAGGTAGGCGGCGACGTCCCGGTCGAGATCGAGCTTGCGCTGCTCGACCAGCTTCATCACGCCGATCGCCACGACCAGCTTGCTGACCGAGGCGACCCGCACCGGGTCGTCGGGCGTGACTGCACGTCCCGTCGACGGGTCGGCAAGGCCGTCCGCCCAGCTGCCCCGCTCGCCATTGCGGTCGAACGCCACGGCTACTTGGGCTGGACCGGGCGCGGCCGGGGCAGCCAGAGCCGCTGAGGCATCAAGGCTCGTCATAGCGAGGAGCGATAGCGACGTTGCAATCCAAGCCTTCATTGCTGGATTGCTTCGCTTCGCCAGCAGTCCCGTCAAGGGGCAATCACCTTCAGCGCACCCGGACGGATGCGGAATTCCAGCGGCGGTTTCATCACCAGCGTTTCACCGTCGAGCGCCAGGGTGATGGTCGAGCGTGCGCTGTCGACCTTGAGTTGCTTGACGCCGTCGATCCGGACCATGTCGTCGGCGCGCTGGATACCGAGCAGCGCGCGCGCCACCGCCGCGAGGAAGCCCGGGACGCCCTTCTTGCGCATCAGCATCACGCACAACTCACCATCATCGAGCTTGTCGCGCTGTCCGGCGGCGGGAAAGGCGAGCTGGTAGTCATTATTGCCGACGAACAGCAGGGGCGTGTCGACCCGGGCTTCTCCGCCGTCGATGCTAAGGGTCAGCCGTTGGTGGTGAAAGCGCATCAGGGTCCGCAAGGAGGCAACCAGCATCGCCAGCCGCTTCGACCGCCCGAGCCGGTCCTGCTGCGCTTCGCGGTCAATCACCATCAAGGGATAAAGGCCGATGGCGGCGTTGTTCACGAACGTCCGGCCATTGACCTCGGCGACGTCGATCGACCGCGTCCGGCCCGACGCAATTACCTGGACGGATTCCTGCAGCGTTGCGGGAATGCCGAGATCCCGGGCGAGGTGGTTGAGCGTTCCTAGCGGCATTATGCCGAGGGCCGCGCCGGACCCAGCCAACGCCTGGGCAGCGGAGCTAACGCTGCCGTCGCCGCCGCCAACGACAACCAGTTTGGCGCCGCCCTTGACCGCGGCTTCCGCCCGGTCGCCGATCGCATCGCCGTCCACGCTTTCGATTTTAGCGGTGACCCCAAAGGCGGACAGCGCCGCGGCCACTTCGCCGCGGTCGCCCTTGTTCCGGTTGAGGATGACCGCGGCTTCCATTTGCGGAAGCCTGAACGATCAGGAAGCCGGTCCGATGCAGAAGGCGGCCAGTTTGTTGCCGTCGAGGTCGCGGAAATAGGCCCCGTAAAAGGCTTGCGGCCCCTCATCGCCGCGCACGCCCGGCGCGCCTTCGTCGGTGCCGCCCAGTTCCATCGCCTTGGCATGGATGGCGTCGACCTTGGCCCTGCTGTCGCACGCGATCGCCGACATGTTGCCGTTGCCGGCCACGGCCGAACTGCCGTCGTAGGGCTTGCACACCGCCAGGCCAGGCTTGCCCATGCCCGTCCCGTACATCGTGAAATTGTCGCCAAATTCCATGATGCGTCCGGCGCCGATGGTCGGCATCAGTGCGTCGTAGAAGCCGCGTGCCTTGTCCAGATCATTGCTGCCGAGGGTCACATAGCCAATCATCCGAGTCGCTCCTGCTTGTGTCGGATCGGGAACATAGCAGGAACAAGGAGGCAGGCAAGGATCAGCCGCCGGCCTTGTCCTTGCTGTCGCAGTCGCCGACACGTTTCGCATCGACCTTCATGGTCATGGTCATGTCGCCAGCGGCCCCCGCGGCATTGTTGGTGCTGGTCATGGTCAGCTCATAATTGTCGGGCGTGTAGGTGCCGGCCATGGCCATGGTCGTTGTCGCCTGCTCATGCTTGCAGACAAGCTTGAGGTCGATCTTGCCGCCGCCCCAGTTGAAATGCTCATAGGTGCAATTCTTGTCGGCGCCGGTGAAGAAATCCTCGCGCGGCTTCTCGGCCTGCTCCTTCGACAGGCAGACATTGTGGACCTGGGCCTTGTCCATCGCTTTCTGCATATATTCCCTGGCCTCAGGCGGCATGCCGGGCGCCTCGATCTTGAGCAGTGAAACGGTCTGCTGCCACTCGCCGGGACGGACGAAGCTCCCCTTGCCGGCGGCGTCGCGCATCTTTGCCGCGACTTCGGAGGGCTTGGCGTTATCGGCCTTCACTTCGGGGCTGGAGTCGCAAGCCGCGAGCATCATCAACGGCAGGACAAGAGCGAAGCGCTTCATGGCATTTCCCCTGTTTTGGCCAGGCAACCATATGGCAGCGGAGCGGCTTTGCAATCTTTAGCGGCGCGTGAGGGCCTGCGACGATCGACCGCCGCTCGCGATCGCTGCGGCCATGGATAAAGATGCAAAGTCGAATCGGTTCTGCGAAAAGCTGGAGTCAATAAAGGCGGCAACAGTGACTCTTCGGCGAAACAAGATTAAATGCTCGTTAGTTGTGCCGATGGTGACGCTTCGATGATAGCTAATATTGATCATCATACTGATCAAAATGGGGCAGCACATAGACTTGCTCTGCAGGGGAAGCGTCCGCTTATTCTCATTACCGGTGCTTGCCGGGGCATTGGGCTCCGTTGCGCGGAAGCGCTTGCCGGGCGAGGCGCCGAGCTGCTGTTGTGCGACATCGACGCCACCAGCCTGGAGGAAGTTGCCGATCGGCTCGGCACTGGCGAAAAATGGCTGTGCGACGTCGCCTCGGAAGAGAGCGTGTCGAGCCTGGCCGATCGAGTGACCGAGCGATTTTCCTCGATGGACATGGTGATCAATGCGGCTGGCGGGGGCTATGCACGGACGCTGGGTATGTATCGCGTGTCACGCGCGCTCATGCCGGCGCTTGGCCGGGGCACGAACAAATTGCTGGTCAATGTGCCGCCATCGCCCCGGGACTCCGATGAGCCCGCCTTCCCCTATGCCAGCTCCCGCCTCGCCTTTCATCGGTTGTCGTCGGCCCTGGCCTTTGAGGCCCGCGGCACGCCTATATCCGTATATATTGCCTGTCCGGCGAAGCACCGCCTGATGCCGGTCGCTCCGGATCCCAATGCAGGCAGTTGGACCGAGAGCTGCGACCTTCGCCAGCCAAGCGACAATGACCTGACTGCCTTGGCCTGGCAGGTTGCTGCGCTGCTCGATGAACATAGGGACATGAAGCGCCAGATCAGCTGATCGCCTCCCCGTAATTGCCCGCTGCATCCACTGCCCCCATATGTGCCGCCATGCCGATTCAAATTCGCACCTCGCTCGCCGAGCCGGAGACCGGCGAGACCTTCGTCCCGCACCGCCCGGCGCGGCCCGACAAGGCCGAGGGCGGCAAGGCATTCGTCCTGAAGTCCGACTATCGGCCGGCCGGCGACCAGCCGACCGCGATCAAGGAGCTGGTGGAAGGCATCCGCGACAATGGCGAGGTCAGCCAGGTGCTGCTCGGCGTCACCGGCTCCGGCAAGACCTACACCATGGCCCAGGTGATCGAGTTGACGCAGCGGCCCGCGCTGGTCCTGGCGCCGAACAAGATCCTCGCTGCCCAGCTCTACGGCGAGTTCAAGAATTTCTTCCCCGACAATGCGGTCGAATATTTCGTCAGCTACTACGACTATTACCAGCCCGAGGCCTACGTCCCGCGGTCCGACACCTACATCGAGAAGGAGAGCTCGGTGAACGAGGCGATCGACCGCATGCGCCACTCGGCAACGCGCTCGCTCTTGGAGCGCGATGACGTGATCATCGTCGCCTCGGTTTCCTGCCTCTACGGCATCGGCTCGGTCGAGACCTATTCTGCGATGATCTTCGACTTGAAGAAGGGCCAGTCGGTCGACCAGCGCGAGGTGATCCGCAAGCTCGTCGCGCTCCAGTACAAGCGCAACGACCAGGCCTTCGCGCGCGGCAATTTCCGGGTGCGCGGCGACAGTCTGGAGATTTTCCCGTCGCACTACGAGGACAGCGCCTGGCGCGTCTCATTCTTCGGCGACGAGATCGAGGACATCACCGAATTCGACCCGCTGACCGGCAAGAAGACCGCCAGCCTCGACTATGTGAAGGTCTATGCCAATTCGCACTATGTGACGCCCGGGCCGACGCTGAAACAGGCGATGGAGGCGATCAAGCATGAGCTTGCCGAGCGGCTGAAGGAGTTGGTCGCCGAAGGCCGGCTGCTGGAGGCGCAGCGGATCGAGCAGCGGACCAATTTCGACCTGGAGATGATCGCTGCAACGGGAAGCTGCGCGGGGATCGAGAATTACAGCCGCTTCCTCACCGGCCGCCTGCCCGGCGAGCCGCCGCCGACCCTGTTCGAATATCTGCCCGACAATGCGCTGCTGTTCGTCGACGAAAGCCATCAGACGGTGCCGCAGATCGGGGCGATGGCGCGGGGCGACCA
>DATJKE010000136.1:0-10294 GCA_035491735.1 Sphingomicrobium sp. | reverse complement strand
GTAGGGCGCGCCCTTGAACCGAAACTTCGCATCGAACCGCGCCAGCGCCCGGTTGACTGCATCCTCCCCAAGCCGTTCCTGGAGCAGATACATCGCCACCGCCCCCTTGCGGTAATGGATGTAGGGTTGGTTCTCGACGCGCTCGAGCGGCATTTCCTCGACGGCTTCGCCCTTGCGGGAGCTGAGATAATTGTCGAGCTCATACTTCAGGAACCGGCGGATCTTGTCCGGCCCGTAGAGGTGCTTCATCACCATCAGCGCGGAATATTGTGCCAGCGTTTCGCTGGTCAGCGTGCCGCCCTGCATGTCAGCGCCGACCACCTGGTGCGCCCAATATTGGTGGGCCATTTCATGGGCGACGACATAGGTGGTGAAGTCGATCTTGTCGGGATCATTGGTGTTGGCGACGAAGCCGATGGATTCCGAATAGGGCATGGTCCCCGCAAATGCCTGAGCAAAGCTTTGATAGCCGGGGAATTCGATGATCCGGGCATAGTTGAACTGATAGGGCCCGAAGTTCGCCCGATAATAATCGAGCGCGGCGCCCATCGCCTTCAGCATCTTGTCGACGTTCCAGCCATGGCCATCGTGATAATAGACCGACAGCTTGATGCCGTTGTGATCCCGGCTCGCGATTCGATAGTCCGCCGACTGGATCGAGAAGAAATTGAGGATCGGGGCGCTGCTGACGAACCGCGCGGTTCGACGGCCGCCTTGAGTGACGTCCGAAACTGCGTTGCCCGGCGCAATCGGCGTCTGGCCGGCATCGGTGGTCAAAGTGATGTCGGACATCAGCCAGTCCGCGTTGACGTAATTGCGGGCAGTCGCGCGCATATCCTCCAGCCTGGCCGGGCGAAGTTCGGGCGGAAGACCCTGGCGGCGGCGCTGTGTACGGTCGCTAAGCAGGCCTTGCCGGTCCATGCCAATGATCGGCGCGAAGTCGAAATTATTGACGAAGGTGCCATCCTCGATGACGTCGGTCGCCTGATCCTGGGCCTTGAAGCCGCGCCGCCACAGCCGCGAGCTGAAGTCCAGGCTTGAGGTTGCGCCCGGCGCCAAGGGTTTGACGAACCGATAGATGCGATAGCCGAAGTCCTTGTCGTCCGAGACCAGCCGGGCCCCGGCGACATCGAGCTTCAGCCACTCAAGATCGCGATCACCCCGACGGACATGAAGTTCGGCAATTGGCGCGCCGCTGTCGTTGCGAAGCTCGTAGCGGCCATTGGCGAGGAGGCGGCGGTCCTTGGGGAATAGCTGCACGTCCATGGTCGCCTTGGTGATGACCGGGCGCGGCAGCGTCTCATATTTTAGATATTTCTTCTCAAAATCCGCGCTGAGCTTCTCCGCATCGTCGGAGGTCATATAACGGTTGAGCTGCTTGATGTTGTGATAGCCATAGATGCCGGATCCGGCCATCGCGGCCGCGGCAACGCCGGCAATCGCAAGAGTTGCGACGGAAGCGTGGCGGGATGCTCGCTTGAAGCGCACGCCGAGCCCAAGATCCGTCCCGCGCGGCCAGATCAGATGAGCAATCACTGCCAGGATGACGGCAAAGCAGAGCCAGTAAAACTGGAAGACCGCCTTGCCGATCCAGAAGCTGCCGGCGCCGACAAAGTCGCTCAGTGGGACGTTGGGATCCTGTCCGTAGCTGTAGAGCGGGTTGGAATATCCCATATTGTTGAGGAAAATCGTCCCGACGAACCAGATGAAGATGATGCCCCAGCCGACATATTTGTTGGGGCTGAGCACCTGGACGAAAACCGACAGGATGGCGATGTGCAGGCCGTTGATTGCCGCCGGAATGAGGAACCAGCCGAGATATTGCGGGATGCCGACGAACGCCGCGCCCTGCACCAGCTGGTAGAACAGGCCGGTGGCCATTGCCGCCATGTTGACGATCAGCAGCACGACGAAGATGGCGATCATCTTCGGGACCGTCATCACCCAGCTGGATACCGGCGTTGAATCGATAATCTCGTTGAGCTTCCGGTCGCGCTCGCGCCAGACCAGCTCACCGCTGTAGAAAACAGTGATCATCAGCAGGAAAACCGCCGAGCCGCTGCGCACCGTGCCGACGGTTGCCGTCAGGGTCGGATAATCGGACGTGCCATATTGCGACTGACCTAGCCAAAGGGTCGCGCCGGTAAAGCCAACGGCGAGCAGGGACAGAATGATGAGACCCGGGCTGGTCAGAACCTGTCTCACTTCGACGCGCAGGCGAGTGACGAATTGGGTCCAGCGCGACGGACGCGCATCGCGCGCAGTGATTGCTTCGCCACCCAGCACCGGCTGGACGGCGGCGAGCTTTGCTTCGCGCTCCTGGCGCCTGGCGAGCCTGCGAATCTTGCGCTTCGACGGCGCTTTGTCGATCAGCTTGAACCGCCACAAGGTGACACCGAGGGCCAGCACTCCGACGCCGACCGCGATAAGCCGATTGAACAGCACCACTCCTTCGAACGGAATGAGGCGGCTGTTCATTTCGTTCGTCGTCCAATAGCGTGTCACCTCGCCGATCGCGCCATTGCCGAGTGGTTCCCACAGTGCGAAAGCGTCGCGATATTCGATTTTCTGGCCGACGATGCTGGCAGTGATGAGATAGGCCATCACCAGCACGACCGCGCCGATATAGGACGCCATCATCGACCGGGTGAGGGTTGCCAGTCCGAACAGCAGCGCGCTGGTCAGGAAGACGTTGGGCAGTCCGAAAACGACGAAATTCCACGCGTAATATGAGAAATATTGCGGACCGACCGTTTCGGGGTCGACCCAGGGCATCAGGGACCCGGCCAGCATGCCGAACGGAATGGCGAGATAGCCGACCATTGCGATGAACAAGCCGCCGAGGAAGCGGCCGAGCACGATCTGGTTGGCAGTGACGCTGGTTGCCCGGACAATCGGCGCGAAGCCGCTATTGTCGTCCCGGACGATCGCGTTGGCGACGAAGGCGGTGGTCACGAACAGATAAAATTGAACGAACGCCGCGGTGGCGACTGCAATTGCGAAGGGCGCATTCTCATGCACTGTGCCCGGGGTACCGATGCTGACATTCTCGCTGGCGGTCAGGCCGAAGCCGAGCAGAAAGAAGATCGCGATGGCGACCCAGAAGACTGGGTTCCTGAGCTGATAGCGGATTTCGAATCCGGTGATTCCGAGCAGCATGACTGATCCTCCGCTCAGGCTGCGCGGCGAAGCGTGGACAGGGTCGAGAAATAGACGTCCTCGAGGCCGCCTTCGACCGGCTCGAAGCCGGCCGGCCGGGAATCGCTTAGGACATGGATGATCGTCTTGCCCGCGAACAGTCGGGTCGAGATTACTTCATGTTCGGCTTGATGCCTTTCGAGCTCTGTATGGTCGATGGTCTTCGACCACACCTTGCCGCGAGTTGAGGCGATCAGGTCGGAGGGCTTGCCTTCGAGCTGTAGGCGGCCGTTGGCCAATACTGCCATGCGCGGGCAGAGGTCGGCTACGTCGTCAACGATGTGAGTCGACAGGATGACGACGACATTGTCGCCGATCCCGGCGAGCAGGTTGAGGAAGCGGTTGCGCTCTTCAGGATCGAGACCGGCGGTCGGCTCATCGACGATGATCAGCTCGGGGTTGCCGATCAGCGCCTGGGCGATCCCGAACCGCTGCCGCATGCCGCCGGAGAAGCCGGCGATGGCTTTGTCGCGGACCGCCCATAAATTGGTCTGGTTGAGGAGCGTTTCGACGATCGACTTGCGATCGCCCTTGCCCGTTATGCCCTTGAGGACAGCCAGTTGATCGAGCATCGAGTAAGCCGAGACGCGCGGATAGACGCCAAAGTCCTGCGGCAGGTAGCCAAGCCGTTTGCGCAGCTCCCCGGGCTGGGCGAGGACGTCGATCTCGCCGAACTTGATCGTTCCGGCAGTGGGTTCCTGAAGTGTCGCCACGGTTCGCATCAGCGTCGACTTGCCGGCGCCATTGGGTCCCAGCAGACCGAACATGCCGCGCGGGATCGACAGGCTCACATTGTCGAGCGCGACCGTGCCGTTGGCATAAGTGTGCGAAAGATTGGCGATTTCCAGCATTAGACCCCCCACTAGTATGGACCAGTGGGTAGGGGCGTTGGTTCGGTTTGGGCAAGACCCTCTCGACGATTGGACAAACGGCGGGCCGGATGGGGTGGGGAAGTTTTCCGTCCCGCCGTCTGTCGTCTCGGCGGCCCGGTCAGGCCGCCTTGAGCTTGCCGCTCATGGCATGGACCGCCGCGGCATTGAGCCGCTGACCGCCGATCGCCCAGTTGCCCTGTTCGACTTCTACGATCCGGACCCAGGTCACCTGGCGCAATTCCTCGCCTTCGACCTCAACCATGGCTTCGGTCACTTTCTCGATAAGCTCCTGCTTCTTGTCGGGGCTGAAGACGTCCTTGATGACGTCGATGGTCACGAGCGGCATTGATAATCTCCTTCGTTGGGGTGGAGACTTACTGCTGCCAGGCGAGCATCGCGGCCAGTTCAGCGAATGAAGCAATGCACTACAGTTTCTGAAGTCCTGCCATTATATGAGCGGCCAAGGAGCCGGTCATGAACTACGGTCAATTCTGCCCGATCGCCAAGGCAACCGAGATATTGGGCGAGCGCTGGAGCGTCCTCATCGTCCGCGAGCTGCTGATGGGAGGGAGACGATTCAACGAGCTGCAGCGCGGTCTCGGCGATATCTCGCCGGCGCTGCTGACCGCGCGGCTTAAATCGTTCGAAGCGGAAGGCCTCGTGGTCAGGCGCCGGATCAGCGGACAACGCGGCTATGAATATTATCCGACACCGGCCTGCGAAGCGCTATTGCCGGTCGTTATCGCGATGGGCGAATGGGGCCTTTGCTGGGCCAGGGATAAGCTCACCCAAGACGATTTGGACGTCGAATTCCTGATGTTCTATCTCGAACGCAGCATCGATCCGTCACAGCTGCCCGGCGATCACAGCGTGATCCAGTTCAAATTCAAGGATCTCTCAGACCAGGCCGATTGGTGGCTGCTTGTCGATGGCGACACGGTCGATGTGTGCATCACCCGGCCGGGGCGCGACGTCGATGTCTTTTTCACGACCACGACGCGCACCATGCATGACGTGTGGATGGGTGATCGCAGCTATCGCGACGCGATCCTGGCCGGCGATTTGCTGGTCGAGGGAGAGCCATCGCTGACCAGGCGGGTGAGCAACTGGCTAAAACCTAGCGTATTCGCCAATTCCGAGCGCGCCCCGCTGCCGTTGGAATTGGCCGCGGCCCGGTAAAGGAAAACGGCGGAGCGTTTCCGCCCCGCCGTTACCACTCCCCCAGCTATTTGGTCAGGCTGCGACCTCGGTCGCCGCCGTATCGCCCTCGGCATCGCGCAGCACATAGCCGCGGCCCCAGACGGTTTCGATGTAATTGTCGCCGCCGCAAGCCAGCGAAAGCTTCTTGCGCAGCTTGCAAATGAATACGTCGATGATCTTGAGCTCCGGCTCGTCCATGCCGCCGTAAAGGTGGTTGAGGAACATTTCCTTGGTCAGCGTGGTGCCCTTGCGGAGCGAAAGCAGCTCCAGCATCGCATATTCCTTGCCGGTCAGATGCACCCGGGCGCCATCGACCTCGACCGTCTTGGCGTCGAGATTCACCGCCAACTTGCCGGTGCGGATGACCGATTGCGAATGGCCCTTCGAGCGACGGACGATCGCATGGATGCGGGCAACCAGCTCGTCGCGGTGGAACGGCTTGGTGACATAGTCGTCGGCGCCAAAGCCCAGCGCGCGGACCTTGCTGTCCATCTCGCCGATGCCCGACAGGATCAGCACCGGCGTCGAAACCTTGGCTGTCCGGAGCTTCTTGAGCACGTCATAGCCGTGCATGTCGGGCAGGTTGAGGTCGAGCAGGATGATGTCGTAATCGTAAAGCTTGCCGAGGTCCAAGCCCTCTTCGCCCAGATCGGTGGTGTAGACGTTAAAGCCTTCCGTACCGAGCATCAGCTCGATGCTCTTGGCGATGGTCGCCTCGTCTTCGATGAGCAAAACCCGCATGCTGTATTCCCCTGGTTAGCTCGCCGATCCGGGCTTCCCTTGGCACAAAAGGTGAAGCGCCCTTAACGACGTCTAAGCGTCCATTAACCATGCGGTTTCTGACCTTAAAAGGTTAATAGTGCGTAAAACTTCGGAAATGGCCGATATCGTTGCAGCGCTGCATCAGTTTAGATCAGTATCGAGGCCAGGATGGACCAAGCCATTGTCCGAATTGGATTGCTTCACAATTGGCCCGGTCTCATGGGCAATGCCATGAATCTTGAAGACCGCATCCTGTTCGTCGACGGCGAGGCGATCGTGATCGACAAGCCCGAGGGCCTGCCGGTGGACCCGCCGCGCGCAGGCGGAGACAGCATCGAGGCGCGGATCGACGAGCTTAAGCTCGGCTTCAAGCGGCCGCCGGTGCCGATGCATCGGCTCGACCGTGATACGTCGGGCTGTCTCTTGCTCGCGCGCAACCCGCGCGCGCGAGCCGCCTTCCAGCAAGCCTTCGAGGCTGGCACGGTATCGAAAAGCTACCTGGCAGTGCTGGACGGCGAAGTGCCGGGAGAGGAAGGGCTGATCGAACTTCCGATCGCCAAGGTGTCAAGCGCCAGGGGCGGCTGGCGGATGGTTGCCGACGATGCTGGCAAGTCCGCTGCGACCCACTGGCGCAAAATTGCCGAAGCCGAAGGCCAGACACTGGTGGAATTCCGGCCTCTGAGCGGCCGCACGCACCAAATCCGCGTGCACGCCGCCCGCGGGCTGGGGGCAGCGATCGCCGGCGATCCCGTCTATTCGCTTCCGGACGATGCCGAACTTGGTGGGATGACGCTGCCCGAAAGTGGGATGCTGCTACACGCCTGGCGTCTGGTCGTGCCGCGAGCGCCGAAAGAACCGATCGACGTCACCGCGCCAGTGCCCGACCGCTTCGGCCGTTGGCTGGATTTCCTATGAAGCCAGAAGAGGTGATCATTCCCGACGAGGCCCTGTCGGAACGGTTCCTCGCAGCGACTGGCCCCGGTGGCCAGAACGTCAACAAGGTGGCCACCGCTTGCCAGCTACGCGTCGACGTATTCAAGCTAGGGCTGCCGCTCCACGCCTATGAGCGACTGAAAACCATCGCCGGCAGCCGCATGACGACCGGAGGTGAGTTGATCATCACCGCGCGCCGCTTCCGCACGCAGGAGGCCAATCGGGAGGACGCGCGCCAACGCCTTGCCGAAATGATCTCCGAGGCCCATCTGGTCCAGCGCAAGCGAAAGCCGACCCGCCCCAGCAGGGCGGCGAAGGCCAAGCGGGTCGATGAGAAGAAGGGCCGTAGCGCGATCAAGGCGGCGCGAGGACGAGTGAGGCTGGACTGATGTACGACTTCAAGATCGAAGCGGCCGACAAGGCGACCCTGTACCGCGATCTCGCTTCGGCGCTGGAGGGATTGCTGGCGGGTGAGCCCGACGGGATCGCCAACATGGCCAATGCCTCGGGGCTGATCTACGAGACGCTGCCCGACGTGAATTGGGTCGGCTTCTACCGGAACATCGGCGATGAGCTGGTGCTTGGCCCGTTCCAGGGCCGCCCGGCCTGTATCCGGATGACGTTCGACCAGGGCGTCTGCGGCGCGGCTGCCAAGACCCGGCAGGTGCAGCGAGTCGAGGATGTTCATGCCTTCCCCGGTCACATTGCCTGCGACAGCGCCTCGAACAGCGAAATCGTCGTTCCGCTGATCCGCGACGGCGAACTGCTCGGCGTGCTCGACATCGACAGCCCAAGACACGCCCGCTTCGATGCCGAGGATGAGGCGGGCGTGGTCCGCCTCGCCGACATCATCACGCGAGCAATCTAGCTCAGCATCTCCAGCTGATCGTCGTTGAGGCCGCCCGGGATGATCATCACCGGGACAGGCAACTTGCCCGCATCATTGCCTGCAAAATGAGCGACCAGCGGACCGGGCTTGCCCGACGGCGCCGCGCCAAGCACGAGCGCCGCGACGTCTTGCCGAGTGCCAATATGGCCGCGAACGGCGGCCACCGGGTCCCCCTGGCGAACGATGATTTCAGGCGTGATCCCCGCGGCGCTCATGATCTCGCCGACGGAGGCGGCGACGATACCTTCGATCCGCAGGCGCTGCTCTTCCTCGATCGCCGCCTGGACGCCGCCCCATTGGACGAAATCCTGCGGCTCGACCACGGCCAGTACGTCGACCTCGCCACCGGTCTTGGCGGCACGGCGCGCGGCGAAGCGCAGCGCGACGCGCGCTTCGGGACTGTCATCGATCACGACCAAATAGGTTCGCGCCATCCCTCTTCTCCCCGGGCCGGAAAGCTGCGGCAACTCTGCGCGACAGGCAAGCTTTTCCGGCTTGAGGGTTGACCCGCCTACCGCTTTGGCCTTTGTGCCGGACGAGTCTGTTTGAGCCCGGGAAACCCCATGTCGATCGAACTGAAGATGCCCGCCCTGTCGCCGACGATGGAGGAAGGGACGCTCGCCAAATGGCTGGTCAAGGAAGGCGATACGGTATCGTCGGGCGACATCCTCGCCGAAATCGAGACCGACAAGGCAACCATGGAATTCGAGGCGGTCGACGAAGGCAAGATCGCCAAGATCCTGGTGCCCGAAGGCTCGGACGGAGTGAAGGTTGGAACCCCGATCGCGATTTTGGCCGGGGAGGGCGAGGAAGTTTCGGCGTCCGCGCCCGCTCCGAAGGCCGAGGCCGCTCCGTCTCCCAAGGAAGAGCCGAAACTGGTCGCTGCCCCGCCGGCAAAGGGTGGTGGAGAGACGCCTGCCGCCCCGCCGGCCGCGGCCGCACCCGCGCCGCGGGCGGACAGCGGCGAACGTATCAAGGCCTCGCCTCTGGCCCGCCGCCTGGCCGAGGCGCAGGGCATCGACTTGTCGACTTTATCGGGCAGCGGTCCCGGCGGGCGCATCGTCCGCGCCGATCTTGGCGCCGCCGGCGGCGGTGCGCAGGCAGCGCAGGTGGCACGAGCTGCCGCGGCCGTGTCCGGAGCGCCCCAACCGGCCGGACTGCAGCCGGTCGAGGCCGAGCTGGCGTTCACCGACGGCGTGCCGCACGAAGTGATCAAGCTGTCGAATATGCGCAAGACCATCGCGCGCCGACTGACGGAATCGAAGCAGCAGATCCCGCATATCTACCTGACGCTCGACACCAATCTCGACGCGCTATTGAAGCTCCGTACGGAACTCAACGCCGGCCTCGCCAGCCGCGGCGTCAAGCTCAGCGTCAACGACATGCTGATCAAGGCGCTGGCGCTGGCGCTGATCGAAGTGCCGGAATGCAACGTCAGCTTCGCCGGCGACCAGCTGATCAAATACCAGCGCGCCGACATTTCCGTAGCGGTATCGATCCCCAACGGACTGATCACGCCGATCATCGCCGGTGCAGAGGCGAAGGCGATTTCGGCGATCAGCAAGGAAATGGCGGACCTCGCGAGCCGGGCCAAGGAAGGCAAGCTGCAGCCGAATGAATATCAGGGCGGCACCGCCAGCCTGTCGAACATGGGCATGTTCGGGATCAAGCATTTCGAGGCGGTGATCAATCCGCCGCAGGCGATGATCATGGCGATCGGCGCGGGCGAGAAACGGCCCTATGTGATCGACGACAGTCTCCAGATCGCGACAGTCATGAGTGCGACTGGCAGTTTCGACCATCGCGCGATCGATGGGGCCGACGGCGCGCGACTCATGAAGGCGTTCAAGGAGTTGGTCGAAAGCCCGCTGGGGCTGGTGGCCTAGGATGAAGTGGCTGGCGGCACTGGCCCTCGGCGCGATTGTGGGCTTTCTGGTGCCGCTCATCTTCGGCGGTGAGGCTGGCTTCTGGCTTCACAGCTGGACGAAATTCGGAACCATTCGCCCGCTTGAGGGCTCGCCCGGCTTGTTGTTCTCAATCCCGTTGTTCCTGGGATCGGCCGTGGCGTTTCGACTTTTCTTCAACTGGCACAGTAGCTGAGCTTGGAAAATTGCCAGACCGTATCCCATTGATCCGCGTCACCGCCATGCCGGCCGACACCAACCCCTATGGCGGCGTGTTCGGCGGCTGGCTGATGGGCCAGATGGGGCTGGCATGCGGCTCCTTCGTTTCGCGCCATACTGGCGGCAAGGCGGTGGTCGTCGCCGCCGACCATTTGACTTTTACCGGTGCGATGGCGGTCGGCGACGAGCTCAGCATCTATGTTGAACTGAAGCGGCAGGGGCGGACGTCGATGACCCTTGAGGCGCATGCGATCGCCAGGGAACGGGACGGCTCGCAGGAATTTGAAGTGGCGACCGGCGAATTCACCTTCGTCGCG
>DATJKE010000135.1:0-10324 GCA_035491735.1 Sphingomicrobium sp. | reverse complement strand
TATTATCATGTCGAAGCGCAGCAGCGCCAAGTATAAGCTCGACCGCCGGATGGGCGAGAACGTCTTCGGTCGCCCGAAGAGCCCGGTCAACCGCCGCGAATATGGTCCCGGACAGCACGGCCAGCGCCGCAAGAGCAAGATATCCGACTTCGGCATCCAGCTGCGCGCCAAGCAGAAGCTGAAGGGTTATTACGGCGACGTCACCGAGAAGCAGTTCAAGCGGACCTACGTTGAGGCGAGCCGGATGAAGGGCGACGCTTCGCAGAACCTGATCGGCCTGCTCGAGCGCCGGCTGGACATGTTTGTGTATCGCGCCAAGTTCGCTCCGACGATTTGGGCTGCGCGCCAGCTGGTCAGCCATGGTCACATCCGTGTCAACGGCATCAAGTGCAACATCGCTTCGCGCCGGATCGACGTCGGCGACGTGATCGAACTCGGATCCAAGGCGCAGGAAATGGCGCTGGTGATGGAGGCGCAGAGCCTCGCCGAGCGTGACATTCCCGACTATGTCGCCCCGGACGGCAACTCGAAGGCGCAGTTCAGCCGCGTCCCGACGCTGGATGAGGTGCCTTACCCGGTGAAGATGGAACCGAACCTGGTTATCGAATTCTATTCGCGTTGATCCTGGCGGATTTGGCGAAATCAAGGGGCGGCCCATCGGGGTCGCCCTTTTTGATTCAGCTCGTTAGAGACGCCACCAATGACGCAAGCTCCCCTCCCTGAATGGGCGCCGCACGCGGCGGTCTGGATCGGTTTTCCGAGCGCCGCCGACTTGTGGGAGGCCGACCTCGCGCTGGCCCAGTCCGAAGTTGCTGCGTTCGCCCAAGCGGTGCACGCCGAGGGTAAGGGCGAGGCCGTTTGGCTGGTCGCGGCCGACCAGACCGCTGCGGCCGAAGCAAGACGGTTGGCACCATTCGCCAAGGTAATCGTCGAGCCCTTCGGAGACATTTGGCTGAGGGACACCGCTGCGATCATCCTGGGTTCCGGTGAAGGCCGCCGCGCCGTCGATTTTGACTTCAATGGCTGGGGAGGAAAATATGACCTGCCCGGCGACGACACGATCGGCCAACGCCTCGCGGTCGAGGCCGCCATAACTTGTTCACGATCCAACTGGATCCTGGAAGGCGGAGCAATCGACGGTGATGGTAGCGGCACCTTTCTCACCACCGAGCAATGCCTCTTGAACCCCAATCGCAACCCGGAACTCAGCAAGCAGGATATCGAGGCGCGGCTGAGGAGCGACCTCGGGGCAACGAAGGTCGTCTGGCTCGGCGATGGCCTGCTCAACGATCATACCGACGGCCATGTCGACAATCTGGCCCGTTTTGTCGGCCCGAACCGGGTTGCAGTTCCCGAAGCAACGACGGACGACCCGAATGCCGCCGTTTACGCCGACGCGGCCGAGGCTTTGCTCGATGCCGACCTTGAAGTCGTAGCAATCCCCTCGCCCGGACTGGTCGAGCGGGACGGCGAAATCATCCCGGCCAGCTATATGAACTTCTATATCGGCAACGCAGTCGTGGTGGTGCCGCTGTACGGCGCTCGGAATGATGATGCCGCTGTCGAAGCCATTCAGGCGCTATTTCCCAATCGCGTTGCGATCGGTCTGCGCGCCGACCATATCCTGACCGGCGGTGGCAGCTTCCACTGCATTTCACAGCAGGTTCCATAGATGGCCAAGATCACCGTCGCAGCGCTCCAACTCGCCTTGGGCGACGACACTGTCGCGAACATCCGGAACGTTGCCGAGCTGGTGCGGGACGCGCATTCCAAGGGTGCCGAGGTGGTACTTCCGCCCGAGCTGTTCGAGGGCCCTTATTTCTGCCGCGTCGAGGACGAGACGCTGTTCGCCGACGCGCGTCCAACGGCCGAGCATCCGTCCGTGTTGGCAATGCAGGAGCTGGCGAAGGAGCTGAAGATCTGGATCCCGACCAGCTTTTTCGAAGCCGACGGTCCTCATCACTATAATTCGCTGGCGATGGTCGGACCTGACGGCAAGGTTGCCGGCGTTTACCGCAAGAGCCACATCCCTGACGGTCCGGGCTATGAGGAGAAATTCTATTTCCGCCCCGGCAATACCGGCTTCAAGGTGTGGAACGGGCCGCATCGCACAACATTGGGCGTCGGCGTCTGCTGGGACCAATGGTATCCCGAAACGGCGCGGGCGATGATGCTGATGGGCGCCGAAATATTATTCTATCCGACCGCGATCGGCAGCGAGCCGCACGACCCTAATCTCGATACGTCGCGGTTGTGGCGGCGGGCGATGGTCGGCCATGCGGTCAGCAATGTCGTGCCGGTGGTTGCAGCCAACCGCATCGGCACGGAAAGCGGCCAGCGTTTCTATGGCCATAGCTTCATTTGCGACGAGCGCGGTGACATGCTTGCCGAATTTGGAGCCGAGGAAACAGGTGCGCTGGTGGCGACCCTCGACCTTGGCCAGGCGAGGAAACACCGCGCCGCGTTCGGCTTCTTCCGTGACCGGAGGCCGGAGCTCTACGGCCGGCTGGTCGAGGACGTTTAAAGCGCCAGCCGCAAATAGACGCTATCGCAGAGCTCATCGCCGACCTGCCAGGTTCCCGCCGCGCGGTGCGTCTCGACGAATCCGCAGCGCTCCAACAGCTTGAGCGAAGCGATGTTGCGCGGATCCACGTCGGCGGTGAGTTCGGTCGATCCCAGGGAGCGGCGGCGCTCGACGTAGGCGGCCAGCGCTTCCCGGGCATAACCATGCCCCCAATGAGCCGGATCGAGGAGGAAGCCGATTTCCGGCAGCCTCCAGGCGCCGAGCTTGCCGATCAGGACCCCACCGAGGGTGACGATGAAGTCGTCACGGACGAACGGATCGTCCTCAACCATCGAGGCCATCCAACGCTCGGTCTGGTCCATGTCGGTGTGCGGTGGTGTCGACCAGTAACGCATGGCGACAGGATTGCTCATAATCCGGTGCATTGCGGCCGCATCATCCTGCCTTGCCCGCCGAAGCAATAGCCGCTCGGTAAGGATTTCATCCATGCGCCTCGACCGCCCTTTCGAACACCGCCTCGAACATGGCCCGATCAAGACGGCCAGTATTCTGGTTGTAGCGGCTGCAGTGATAGCTATCGATCAGCATGCCGCCGCGGGGAAGCAAATGAATGGCTCCATGCGCGAACTTCACCCGGACAGGCGACAAGCCAAAGCAGCGACAAATGCCGTCGTGCGCTACCTTCCCTAGCGCGATGAAAGTGTTGAGGCCGGCCAAACCATCGATTGCGGCCCGCAAATAAGGGCGGCAATTGGCTTCCTCCGCAGGCAGGGTTCGGTTCTTCGGCGGCAGACATTTGACGGTGTTGAGAATGATCGCGCCTTTGAGGCGCAAACCATCGTCGCGTCTCGCGGCATAGCTGCCTTTAGCGAGCCCGAATTTGAGCAGGGTTTCGTAGAGCAACTCGCCTGCTGCATCGCCGGTGAAGGGCCGGCCGGTACGGTTGGCGCCGCGCATGCCGGGCGCGAGGCCGACGATCGCCAGCCAGGCGGCCGGATCGCCAAATGCCGGCACCGGCGCGTTCCACCAGTCTGGAAATTGGGACCGCAACTCGTTGCGAAGCGCGACCAGCCGTGGGCAGAGCAGGCAATCTCGCGCGGCCTCGGCACTCGGCACCGGCGATAGGTCGGCAGGGCTGGCGTTAGGCATGACGCTAGCCTAGGCGGGCGCCGGTGAGCGACGCAATGCACCTCTACGCCATCGCCCTCGGGTCCAACCGCCGTCATGTCAGCCACGGTCGCCCCGCGGGTGTGATCGAGGCGGCAATCGCCCGGCTGGATGCCGAATATGAGCTGTTCGATGCCTCACCGATCATCCTCAACAAGGCCGTCGGCGGCGCAGGACGCGACTTCGCCAATGCGATGGCGTTGATCGAAAGCGACCTTGGTCCCCAAGACATGCTTAGTGGCCTCAAGGCCATCGAACGCGAATTCGGACGTCGGCCGGGCAAGCGCTGGGGGCCGCGGGTTTTGGACCTGGACCTGGTCGCCTGGGATGGGCCGAAGGTCGCATCGCGTAATCTCACGATTCCTCATCCTCGACTTGCCCAGCGCGATTTCGTCGTGGGGCCCCTGGCCGCCATTGCGCCCAGCTGGCGGATCATCGCCGGCCTGACGCCTCGCCAACTCGCGTCGCGCCTTGGCAAGCGGCGACGGGCAAGCTAACGGCCTCGCACGGCTGTGGGCCCTTAGCTCAGTCGGTAGAGCAACTGACTTTTAATCAGTAGGTCGCTGGTTCGAATCCAGCAGGGCTCACCAGCCACAAAAAAAAAGGCCTGTCCGGGGGACAGGCCTTTTCTGTGGCTCACGAACCAAGTGAATAGCCGAGCCTTACGAACCTGCTCCCGCGGCCTGCACGGCGGTCTGGGCCGTGTTCGGCGACGGCGGGTCCCAGCCGTAGACGTCCTTGCCGTAGGCGATCTTGCCGGTATCGGGCAGCGCCGTCAGATAAGTGACGTAAATCGGCACACCCCGCGGGAAAGGAACGGTCAGCTCAGCTGATGTATCTTCCGGCCTCGCCGGGTGCCCCATCATCCAGGTTCCGAAATCGGCGGCTCGTTCCAGGCGGATGCAGCCATTGCTGAGTGTCCGCTTCGCTTCCTTGAAATATTCCTTGTGCGGCGTGTCGTGGAGATAGATGCCAAGCCCGTTTTCGAACGGAAACTTCATCTTGCCCATGGAATTCGCACCGGTCGGCTTCTGGCGAAGCAAGGCGTGAGCGGTGCCGGCGGCAACCGCTTTCCAGTCGACCGTCGCCGGGTCGACGATAACCGGGTTGCTCGACCAGCTATCGACCACTTCATATTTGTTGCCCTTGAGCGCGCCTGGCCCAAGCTTTGCCGCGGCCGGCGCAATGTTGAGGCGGACGAGGTGATCCGGCACATGCCAATAGGGATTGTAAATGGCGTAATACATGACGCCCGCGAGCATCGGCGTTCGCAGGCTGGCGCCGCTCTTTTCATCGATCTCGTTCTTGCCGACTACGACTTTCATCGAATCCACTGGGGCGCCGTTTTCATACATCCACAGCCGGGCAGACGCGATGTCGATCAGCACGAACTTGCTCGACGGCGGCTTGAATCGCGCGCGCGCCAAATTGAGCGCAAGACGGGCCGACTGCCCGCCGCCCGGAAGCTTGGCCTCTTCGATCGCTGCCTGGCGGAGCTGTGCATAAACCGGGTTGAGGTTCCACACCTCATTCATGTGCGCTGCGAGCGACGGCGCACGAGCGGCGGTGGCGAGGATCGTTTCCCCACCAGGGGCCTTCGGGCGCACCCAATTGTCGCCATAGGTCATGCCGGGGATTTGCGTGTAGAGCGACTGGACATAGTCGATCAGCGCCTGCGACATCAGGCGGTCGGCGCTGGACGCGGCGGCAGGATTGCCCGCCTGGGCAGTGGCAATCGCCGTCTCAATCTGGGTCGCGAGCGCCGGACCGCGCGCGAAGCCGTCGATCGGCGCATCGCGCATCAATTGGATCAGCGCGACCTGGGCCTCGCGATTCGACATCCACAGGGGCGCATCCTTTCGCGCCGAATAGAAGCGATCGATCGGCGTGAAATTGCGCACGATTATAGGCGCCACCACCGGCGCAGGCTCCGGCCGCTTCTTGGCGTATGCCGGAGTTGCACCGATCACGGCGGCGAGAAGTATAAGCCTGTAGGCCTTTGAAATCACGACAATTCCCCGATGTTGGCCAATGGCGAATACACGGCATTGGCTGAACCTGTGCTGCATCATCCTCACCGACCCGTCAACCAAAGTGACGAGTGACCTCGGCCCTATAATAGCCCAACCTGCCTGTCATTGTTCAACAGTCTTGAAGGCCGCTCTGGCGGTAGCCGCAAATGGTTGGCTGCTGTGACTCTCTTGCCACAGCCCTATCCGGAAATACCCGAATACCAATTTTATTTGGAAACCTTCAGATGAAACATGGGTTTCGCGAAGTGTCAGTCGGCCTAACAAGGGGAATTCGGATGAAAAGATATCTGCTTGCAGCAGTCGCCACGGCGGCGATCGCAACGCCCGCGGTGGCCCGAGACGGCCAGGGTTATGTTGGCGTCGAGGCTGGTGTCGCCTGGGTAAAGAGCCAGAGCGGGGACGTCGACATCACATACACGCCGCTCGATGTTCCGGGAGGAACCCCACTGCTTCCCGCCGGCCAGAGTTTCAACAACATCTTCGATCTCGATTCCCATATGGGATATAATATCGGCATGTACGGCGGTTATGACTTCGGCGTGTTCCGCCTTGAGGGCGAAGTCGACTGGATGCACGCCAATTTGGATGATCTCTCGGTCGATTCCGACTTTATCGATGCGATAAACGCCATTGCAAGTCCCGACCTGGTCGACACGAACGTCAACGTTGATCAGGCGACTTCCGCTCTCGCCTTCATGCTCAATGGCCTGGTCGACTTCGGTGACGACGACGGCTTTTCCTTCCAGGCCGGCCTTGGCGCCGGCTGGGCGAAGTCCAAGATGGTCAATGACAAGGACAGCGCCTTTGCATGGCAGGCAATCCTCGGCGTGAATTATGCGGTCAGTCCAAACGTCGACATCGGCTTGAGGTATAAATATTTCTCGACTGGCAACCTGAACTTCCACGACAATACCAATTCGTTTACATTCCTGAGACTGGTGACAAATGTGGCTGGAGCGCCTGCCACACAGACCGTCCTGGCGGATGTCGACACAGACTTCAGTACGAAGTTCAAGGCGCATAACCTGCTATTGACGCTGACTTACAACTTCGGCGCGCCGCCGCCGCCGCCACCACCTCCGCCGCCGCCTCCGCCGCCGCCACCTCCGGCGACGCAGACCTGCCCGGATGGTTCGGTGATCCTGGCGACGGATGCCTGTCCGCCACCGCCACCGCCGCCGCCTCCGCCGCCACCTCCGCCGGAGCCGGAACGCGGATAATCGGCGAGTAGGGTAGAGACAAATGCCCGGGCGAGACGGTCTCGCCCGGGCATTTTTCCAATCAGCGCGCCAGCAGGAAGGGGGCTAGATCCCGCCGGCGTCGGCCAATCGGACGGTTTGCCTCATGCTGGTGCCTGGCAGGACGAACCTCACCTTCTTGGAAGCGAAGTCGATCGAGATCCGGTCGAAGGCACGCATTGCGTTCATTCCCAACAGCAGCGCCGGCTCATTCCTGAGGTCGAGCTGCTTGAAAATGTGAGCATCGGCGAAGGCGACCGCCAGATACTCAATCCTCACCTCGCCCAACTCCAGCCTCTTGATCTCAGCGACACGGGCGCTGAGTTTTTCACCGGTCACCGATTCAATTGTTACCTCATTGGGAACCGTCAACAGCCGTCGCTTTGTCAACGCGCGCTGAAGGGCGGTGTTGCCGATCGTTACCTGCGAGCCGGTGTCGACAATCACTGTTACCCTTTGCCCGTCGATCTGCGCCTGGGTGAAGATCAGGCGGCCCTGGCGCGCCCGTGCCCGCACGACAATGGTCTGGCCATCGAGCTTCTCCGTCCGCCGGGCCGCGGGAGTGATCGACATGGTATTGGCCTTGAAATCGAACAGCACGCGCTGCGACCGCAAGCTGTCGATGCCCAACATTCCGTCGGCGCCGATATTTGCAGCAAGCAAGGCAGGCGCGTCGACCACCGAAATGACGTTGTTGCTAACCTGCAAATGCGGAATGAAGACGGTGTTGACGTCGTTGACGCCGATCACGCTGTGCAGCACCGTATCCTTGCCGTCCGTCAGCTGGAGACGATGTGCCAGTTCACGCGAAATGATGGTTCGTTCGGCCCCGGTGTCGACCAGGAACCGGTAGGGCCCCTTTCCGCCAACTGAAACATCGACCGTCATTCGATCGCCGTCGTCCCGGCCGATGGCGACTTCCTCGGATGTGGTGATCTTGTCGATCTGGCCGGGAACTACTTCGGCATCCATGCGGGTGGGCTCGCGGCCCGGCTCGGCCCGAACTGTCGTGCTGCCAACGATAAGTGCCGCTGCAAGCCAATGGGAAAGCTTCATGAGCTAGGCTCCGGGAGCCCATTTCGGGCTCTTATCCTGGCACGAATGCTACGCCTCGCCCATCGGCGCCGCAAGCGCCGCTCCGACGAGCGCGACCTTAATGTCTATGAACGACCAATATTAATTCCGGAAAGGCAAATATGCCGTCGAAAAACTTGGTGTCGGCTTTTAGTCGGTCGCGCCGGGAAAGCGCCAATGCCAGGCATCGCCGAAGCTCTGGTCGCCGTCGGTGAACTTCTTCAGCCCGGGACGCCGGAAAGTTGGGGTGACCCGCGGCCGCGGTGCGGGCACATGCCGCAACAATTGCTCGGGGTCGAGCTTATGGGCAAAGTTGATGCCGGCCTGGCGTCCTTTCACCCAGGCGACGGTCCCTGCCATGCTGAGATCGCCCTTGCGGAACTGGATGGAAGCGCCCTCGATGGGCAACTTGTCGCCTTCCACCAGGGCACCTTCGGCACTGAGGTTGCGCAGCTTGACCGTCAATGACGTGCCTGACAGCTCGAGGCTGGCGGACATCAACACGTTTGACCGCCGATTCTTGCGATTCTGGCTGGCGCTGCTCTGGTCCATGCACGCAATGCTAGGGCCAAGCGGTAAAACTTCGTTTAACGTGGGCTGCAAATGATCATTTTTACGCGACCGTTTGTCATCATCGCATTGCTGGGGCTGTTTAGCCTCGCGGCGATGACTGGCGGCCCGTCGAACGGCCTTGAGCGGACCATCATGCAGGCCATCGCGGAATTTCGCGCCGGCCGGCCCAACTTGACGGAAATGGTGGTGGGAATAACCAATTTGGGCGGGGCCTATGTCACGCTAGGCGTCACCGCAGGCGCCTCGCTATGGCTGCTACAGCGCCGATCCACCGCTCCAGCCTTGCTGCTGGTTCTCAGCGTATTGATCGAGCGAGTGCTGATGGACGCGCTGAAGGCCTGGATTGGCCGGCCGCGGCCCAATTTTGGGGTGGATTGGCTCCCGCAAAGCCTGGCCTTTCCAAGCGGCCATTCCGCCAATAGCATGACCGCCTTCCTGGCAGCGGTCTTGATTTTGGCTCCTCCAGCCCGCCGAGGGCCATTGGCTGCCGGAGCGATCCTTCTTTCCGTCGTAGTCGGCCTGTCGCGCATCTACCTGGGCGTCCATTGGCCGACCGACGTAATCGGGGGCTGGGCACTCGGACTGATCGCCGTCGGCGTCACGCTCATCATTGGCGAGAGGTCAGGAGCGCTGAGTCTCGAACAGCAGCATGAGGTTGTTGGACGGCATGGGCCGCCGCTCGGCGAGGACAAAGCTGCGTAAGGCCGCTTCCGCCGCGAATTCCTCTACCAGTCGCAGGCCCCAGCGCGGATCGCGAGCCTTCAAATCCAGGTCGAAGGCGAGGTTGGAAGGCGCGGGCACGACCTCCGCTTCCAGCCATGGACCATATAGGATCAAGGGAGCGCCCGGCCCGAGAAGGCGGGACGCACCGTCGAGCAAGCCGAGCGAACATTTCCACGGGCTGATGTGGACCATGTTGACGCAGAGTATCGCATTGGCACGATCGACCGGCCATTCGTAGGTCACATCAAGCTCGATCGGCGGCCGCAGGTTGGCCGGCCCTTCCCTTTGCCAGGCGGCAATCGAAGCCAGGGCATCCGGATCCGGATCGGTCGGTTGCCAGTCGAGCGCGGAAAAACGCTGGGCGAATGCCAACGCATGTTCGCCGGTCCCGCTGGCGATTTCGAGAACCAGGCCATGATCCGGTAGCCAGTCCTCGAGCACATCCCCGATTGGCGCGACATTCCGGCCGGCAGCAGGGGCTCGACGCTTGATCCCTTGGCCGAGGTCTCCGACATTGTAGGGCGGGAAGCTTGGCTCAGCCATTAGCCGCCGCCGAAATGCGCACCCAGCCCTGTCGATGAGCCGTCCGGCGCCGGAGTCTTGTAGGCCAGCACCGGCTTCCTTGCAGCCAGCGTTTCATCGAGCCGCCGCCGCGGTGCATGGACCGGTGCCGCCTTCAGGCTCTCGTCTCCAGCCTTGGCCCTTTCGGCGATGGACCGAAGCGCGGCGATGAACTGATCGAGGTTGGTCTTGGACTCGGTCTCGGTCGGCTCGACCAGCATCGCACCATGGACGACCAGCGGGAAATACATGGTCATTGGATGGAAGCCTTCGTCAATCAGCGCCTTGGCGACGTCGATCGTTGAAAAGCCCTCTGCGAATCCGCGATCGCTGAAGATCGCCTCATGCATGCAAGGCCCGGAAAATGCGAAGGGCGCGTCAAGCACGTCTTCGAGGCTGCGGAGGATGTAGTTGGCGTTGAGCACGCTGTC
>DATJKE010000134.1:0-11637 GCA_035491735.1 Sphingomicrobium sp. | reverse complement strand
GGATTGGCCAAGCACCGTCCGCACATTTCCGCCTCGGTCCCGGCCAACGGCAACCCGCAAAGCAGGCAGCCGCTATTGCCCAACCATTCCAGCTCCCGCCAGCAGGACGGGCAAAAGCTTCCCACTTCGTCGCTGATTTCGCCGCAGCCCGCACACCTCGGCGGCAACGCAAAATCGAGCAGCAGATTTCCAAGCCCCCGGACCGGGCGCAACATTGCGCTTGCCATCACCTCTTGTCGCGCGAGGCGGGCCGCCGCACAAGCTGCGCCGTGCCCCCGGACTTATTCAATCGCGAGTTTCGCATCCTGCGCCGTGACCGTGCTGCGCGGACCGGACCCGAGCTATTCCTGCTTGATCGCGCCTTTGACGAATGCCTCGACCGGTTGCGCGACATCGAGCGCCCCTTCGACCGAGCCCTGCTGCTCGGTTGTCCTTCCACGGAATGGCCGTCGCGGCTCTCCAGCATCGTTGGAGACATTGACGTTGCCGATCCGGGCACCCTGTTCGCGGCCCAGGCCGGAGGACAGCAGGTCGAGGAGGACCGCCATGACTTCGGCAGCGACCAATATGACCTCTGCATCGCGATCGGGACACTGGACAGCGTCAATGAGCTGCCGATCGCGCTGCGTCTAATCGGTCGGGCTCTGAGGCGGGACGCGCCGCTTATCGGCGCCGTCGCGGGTGGAAACAGTTTGCCTGCGCTCCGCGGGGCGCTAATCGAGGCGGGCCGCCACCAAGGACGAATTGTCGGCCGTACCCATCCAAGGATCGATCCTGGAACGCTGGCGCAATTGCTGACGTCGGCTGACTTCAGCATGCCAGTGGTGGACGTGGATCGCGTTCGGCTTCGCTATGCAGAACTCGATGCGCTGGTCCGCGATCTGCGTTCAATGGGCGCGACGTCGGTCCTTGCGCAACGTCCACCGCCGATGTCCAAAGCGGAGCTGCAGCTTGCTCGGCAGGCCTTTGCCGCTAGTGGGGCGGACGGCCGCTGCGAGGAAATTGTGGAAATTCTCCATTTCCTCGCCTGGACGAAATAATCGCGGAAAGCAGCGAATTAACCTCTTTTGGCCAATCAATTCTTAATCGTTTCGGCCATAAAACCGCCTCGTGGACCAAGACCAGAGGAGGGTGGCGTGCTCGCTGTCCGAACAACGGGTCGTAAGCTTCGCTCGGACAAGCGTGGCGCGACCGCAATTGAATATGGGTTGATCGCGGCACTGATCGCAGTTGCCGCGATTGGCGGAATGAGCAAGCTTGGCGGTGGATCAACCGGCATGTGGGGCAAACTTGACCAAAAGGTCGAGGACGCCTCGAACTAAGCTCGCCGACTTCCGTAGACCACCAGCTTGACCTTCTGGCCAGGAACCAGCGGGCTATTGGCGGCGAGTCCATTCAACGCCATGAAGCGATCCACCCGAAAATCACGATAAGCCATGCGATTGCCGAGCGACTGAATCGTGTCGCCCCTGGCTACCGTCACCACATCGATGACCCTCGGCCGGATGGCCGCCGCCTCGGTGGGACTTATCCTGCGGAAGGAATCCACCATGGTCGCGAACGGCGCCAGTCCTTGCCCTGCGCGGGTCAGCGTGAGGAAGTGATAGATGGTGTTTGAATCCCATTGGTAAGCGAACACGCCGACATCCAGTCCGCCGGATGACGTGTTTGCGCGCCCGACCACATAGGTAGCCGGGATGCCATTCACCGTGGTCCTTTGCATCGGACCTAGCTGCAACTGCGCCTGCCCACCGGTCAGCTGCTGCAGCACACGGTAAACATAATCCTCCATCCGGCCGTTGAATGTGCCGCCGGCAAACTCCGCCTGGCCGCCCGAGCCTTGGATGGACACCCGACGCGTACTGTTCTGCATCAGATAACCTGTTGGGACAGCGAAGGAGAGATGTAGGTCGGGATGCGTGAAGACCCTGCCGTCGATCACCCCTTGGGCCGGATCATCGTCGACGATCATTCCCTTGATTTGCGCAAGGAATGCATCGCGGTTGCGAAGGCCCGCCCCTACCCTGCCCGTCTGCCGAGCGATTTGCGTCGCCTGCGCCGCGCGGTTCTCGCTGAGGGGATGGGTGCTGGCCCATTCCGGCGTAGAGCGATTCTGGTCGCCCTGGATCCGCGCTTCGAGCGCGGTCGTCCGGGCTATCTGCGACAACATGGTCGCACTGCCGTTGGGGTCGTAACCGGCGGCCGTCATGTAACGGATACCGAGCACGTCGGCTTGATACTCCTGTTCGCGCGTGAAGCTCAGCAGTCGCGCCTTTGAAAATTGCTGGGCGCCTTGCGAAAGCAGCCCGCCGAAGGCTGGTCCTCCCACCACCGAGCCGAGGACCTGACCAAGCACGCCCAGGATCGCATTGGTATTGGCCGCCGACTTCCGCGCCTGCGCATGGTTCGCGGCTATATGGCCCGTTTCATGCCCGACAACGAAGGCCAGCTCGGACTCGTCGTTCATGATGCCCATCAGCTGCCTTGTCAGATAGACATAGCCACCCGGCACCGCGAACGCATTTTCAACCGCGCTATCCAATGTGGTGAAGTGATAAACCTGGCCGGCATTAGCGGTACCGGAATAGGCTGCAATGCGGCGCCCAACGGCTTCTACATAGGCAGCGCGCGGCCCCGTTTCGGCCCCGCCGAATTCTTCGACCACCTCGGGATGTTGGCGCGTAGCCTCCTGCACATCGCGTGGATTCAGATAACGTGCTTGCTGGGCATCAGCGGCAAGCGGTGCGGCCAGTGCCGCGGCTGTAGCGAGCAAGGCAATAGCGGTACGCATGACATCTCCATCGCCAATTGCGGATTTCCGTGAAATGAACGACGCAGCGGAAACGATGGTTCCGATGTCCGCCTAACCGATGGCGAGGAACTTGGCCCGGCGCTGTTCCAGAATCTGCGCTGCACTGAGCTTGGCTAGCCCATCGAGCTCTTCGACAATTGCCGCCTTGAGATTGCCGATCGCCTCGGCCGGCGCGCGATGGGCGCCGCCAAGCGGTTCGGGAACCATTCGGTCCACCACCCCGAGCGCAAGGAGGTCGCCGGCAGTGACCTTCATCGCCTCTGCGGCATCTGCGGCCTTGTCCGCGGTCCGCCACAGGATGGATGCACATCCCTCGGGAGAGATTACCGAATAGACTGCATGTTCGAACATCAGAACGCGATTGGCAGCGGCAATCGCCACCGCCCCGCCGGACCCGCCTTCGCCGACCACGGCTGCAATCATCGGCACACCCATCGCCAGGCATTGTTCGGTCGACCGAGCGATGGCCTCGGCCTGGCCGCGCTCCTCTGCCTGGACGCCTGGAAAGGCGCCCGACGTGTCCACCAGGCTTACCACCGGCAAGCCGAACCGGTCCGCCAGCTGCATCAGCCGGATCGCCTTGCGGTATCCCTCCGGCTTGGCCATCCCGAAATTATGCTTGAGCCGGCTGGCGGTATCGTCGCCCTTTTCATGGCCGATCAGCATTACCCGGTGACCCTCGATCCTGGCCAGGCCGCCGATGATCGCCGGATCGTCGGCAAAGGCCCGGTCTCCTGCCAGCGGCATGAAATCGTCGGTGATCGCGGCGACATAATGCTTGAAATGAGGCCGCTCCGGATGACGTGCGACCTGCGTCTTCTGCCATGGCGTCAGCTTGGCGTAAGTATCCTTGAGCAGCTTGGCCGACTTGGCCTCCAGCTTGGCCACTTCCGCATCGATATCGATCTCGCCAGCCGTCGCCGTATCCCGCAGCTCGGCAATTCGCTGGTCCAGCGCGGCGATCGGCTTTTCAAACTCGAGATAAGTAAGCATCGGCGGCGCGGGGTAAGGGGCGCCGGCTCATCCGTCAACGCCAACGCCCTTGCCATGGCTCGTGGCAAGCGGATGGCGGGCGTTGACCAATTCGACCAGGCGGGCCGCGTCGACATGCGTGTAGATTTGCGTGGTGGCGATGTCGGCATGGCCCAGCAGCGACTGGAGGACGCGCAGGTCCGCGCCTCCAGCCAGGAGGTGGGTCGCAAAGGCGTGGCGCAGGACATGCGGGCTGACCCGGTGCGGCGCAATGCCCGCTTGCGCCGCCATGCCGCGCACCAATTGGAACAGGCGAACACGGCTCAAATGGGATTTTCCGCTTGGAAACAGCCATGGGCTGTTTTCCGGTACATGCGGCAGCCACTTCTGCACTGCATCGGCGGCGCGAGAGGAAACCGGCACCAGCCGCTCCTTGTCCCCCTTGCCGCGGAGCATCAGAAACGGCTGGCCCGCCCGGACGGCACGCCTTGGCAGCGAAACCAACTCAGTTGCCCGAAGGCCCGAGCCATAGAGCAATTCAAGCAGGGCCAGGTTGCGAAGGGCTAACGGCTCGCCGCTCGCAGCCCGTTCTCCGACCACCAGGAACATCGCCTCGACTTCGGGCGTGTCGAGGATTTTGGGGAGCGGACGCTGCAGGCTCGGCCGGGGGAGCGCCGCGGACGGATCGTCAATGCGGATACCTTCGTCGAACAGAAAGCCGAAGAAACGCCGTAGCGCTGCTGACCTGCGGGCCACAGTCGAAGGCGCGAGGCCGGCCCATGCGCTGCCCAACCGGCTGACTTCTGCGCTTCCTGCCCTTTCAAGCGAGCCTATCGCCTCAAATGCCGCTTCGAGATCGCGGCGATATGCCAGCAACGTGTTTCGCGATGCCCCCATTTCCGCTGCCAGCATGTCACAGAAACGGTCGACCAGAGCCTTGTCACCAAGTCCGCTCTCTTCTCCCATCACGTCCGCGCAAGGGCCTCGGCGGCAATCATTCGGGCCAGATAGCCCTGTCCGGTCTTCTGCAATGCGTTGGTCGCATGGAAAATATAGACCGCGCGCACCTGGTCGAAATCGCCACCCTGAAGCGCACTGGCAGTCAACACGAGAGTTGTTCCCGGCTGCCGCCGCCGCATTGCTCCGTCGATCAGCCCTGTCCAGCCCGTCTTGGCGCCAAGACCGAGCCCATAGGCGCGGTTGAGGCGCCCGGCTGTCGCCGGGTTGATCCGGCCAAGGCCTGCCAGCCCGGCGACCAGCAGTGCCGTGCGTTGTTTACCTTCGCTCTTGTCGCGATCCGCAAAGTCCTCGATCCGCGAAGCGCTGATCCCCAGCCCGCTGGTTTCGGGGGCGCCGAGTGCCAGCATAGCCCACACCCTGTCAGCGGGCTCGTCATCCATGTCGTCTAGGGCGCGCCCCCACCGGGCCGCCTCGCGATCGAAGCCACCGGCGAGCAGGGATGCGACCAGGTCGGGCGCATCTGATTGCAGGTCGGCATTCGGCACAACGCGCCGTGCGGCCCGCGACAGCAACACTTGCGCCGCCACTCGATCGAGCGGCGAGTCCGCATTGCCCCAGATCGTCCGCATGGCTGCCAACCGCGCATCCTGGTCCTTGCCAATGAAGGCCAGCCGAAGTTGCCATGCCTCGGTCCCGCCAAGCTCGTCGGGATCGGTCGCATCGTAGGAAGCAGAGTAGAGGTCGATCAGCGCCTGGCTGGAGAATACTCCCAATGCCGCTGCCACCCTCGCCGAAGGCAAGCGCTGGGTCGCCGAAAATATCGGTGCTCGCGCCAGCCATGACCGGGTTTGCACGCTGGCTGAGTTGATCAGCCGGTCTGGCGGCATCATTCCTGTCGCGGTTGAAAGGCCGTAGCGCCAGCTGTTCAGCCGATCCACCGGGTCCCATTCGATTGTCACCGCGCGGGATGTCTCGGCGCCTGCCCCGACGACCTTGTCGGCCAAGGCAAGATCGATCCCTCCAAGCCTCCCGCGCCGTCGTGCAGCTTCGATATCTGCTGCGGCGCGCTCAGATTCACCAGAAAGGGAAGCGCATATCGCGCCGACCAGTCCGGCCACCTGCGGCTCAAGCTTACCGAGCGCACCTTCCACCGGGCACATGGCAGACGGATCGCTGCTGGCCAGTGCCGACTGCAATACAACCTGGCTCATTTTCGGAGTGAAGCGGTCGCTATCGACGCTGGCGATCAGCAGCCGCGCAGCATCGGCTTCGCCCATTCGAAGCAACAGCCAGGCCCGTTCTGCTGCCCAATCGGCGGGATGGACATCCACCGGGCTCGGCGCCCTGGCGAGCAAGGCGTTACGCAAACCGATGTGCGCCCAGCGCGATGCCAGCGGCGTGTCCATTCGCCGCATCAGGATTTCCAGAGCTTTCCCGCTGGCCGCGCCCCAAGCCGGCGATTCGAAACCGACATCGAAAGGGTTGAGGGTCCCAGCAACGCGCGGGTCGCGACGGGCAAATCGCGGATACTCAACCTGCGGCACGGGTTCGGCCTCAGCCAGTTCGTCGCCAAGCAGCGATTCGACAATCTCGACGGCGGCCCCTTCGAGCGCCTGACGCTCGACCGAAGGACGTGGGGACGTCGGCTCGCTGTTGTTCGTCACCGGTTCGGGCGCAGGCGCCGCGGGTTCGCCAAAGGCAGGTGGAAGGATAGATTCCGGCCGGTCCTGGGCGATCGCCGGGAGTGCTGCTGCCACGGCCAGGGCGGCTGCCCCGATCAGGATGTTCTTAGTTCGCGGAGGCATTGCTCGTGACGTCGGTCTCAATGGCCTTCACCGGCACTTCATCGGCACTTCTCGACAGCAGGAAGATGCCGCCGAGTATCAGAAGGATGGCAACAACCAGGATAATCAGGCCTCGAGGCATGGTGGCTCCGCGTTGGGATCGGGGTGGAGAAAGGCTTTTGCCCGACCTTGAGGCCCTATGTATAGCCCCGGCCAAAGGGAACTACCGATAAAGTGAAAAAGCTCATCGAACATTTGGATCGACCTATCGTTCTCGTCGGCCTGATGGGTGCCGGCAAGTCGACGGTGGGCAGGCGCCTGGCGCGTCGCCTCGGCTTGCCGTTCGTCGACAGCGATGTCGAAATCGAGGAGGCTTCCGGAGCGAGCACGGCCGATCTGTTCGAACGCTATGGCGAACATGATTTCCGCGACGGCGAACGCAGGCTGGTCGCTCGCCTGGTCAATGGCGACGTCCGGGTGATCGCCACCGGCGGGGGTGCGTTTCTGGATCCACGCACGCGCGAGTTGCTCAACGAACGGGCAATAACCGTCTGGCTCGACGCGCCCATCGACGTGCTAGCCGAGCGCACGACCCGCCGCGACAATCGCCCACTTCTTAGGAAGGGCAATCGGACGGACATCCTTTCACGCCTGTCAGTGGAAAGACGTGACCGATACGCCGAGGCCCAGATCCATATTCGTAGCGGCGGCGGCGCGCATGGCGATGTGGTCGAAGCAATCGTGTCAGCACTTCGTGAGCGCTTTGGCGCATGACGACCGTCCCGGTGAAGCTAGGTTCGGAAGCCTACGATGTGCTGATTGGCCCGGTCGAGGCTGGGTTGGACCGTATCCAGGAGCTTGCTCGCGGTGCGTCTCCGATCCTGGTCAGCGAACCGAGGGTGTTCGGCCTGCATGGTCAGCTGATCGCCGATCGGCTCGGGGCGGATCCGGTCCTGCTTCCCGAGGGAGAGGCTGCCAAGGATTGGGGCATCCTGCACCAACTTCTGGCTGATCTTGCAGATCGCTGCGTGACGCGTTCGACCCCGATTATT
This sequence comes from Sphingomicrobium sp., assembly GCA_035491735.1. Taxonomy (GTDB): domain Bacteria; phylum Pseudomonadota; class Alphaproteobacteria; order Sphingomonadales; family Sphingomonadaceae; genus Sphingomicrobium. The sequence goes on along the minus strand of DATJKE010000134.1, from coordinate 4,057 downwards.
GCGCTGGGCGGGGGTAGTGTCGGCGACGTCGCTGGACTGGCAGCGTCTCTGTTCAAGCGCGGCTGTCGCGTCGTCCACCTGCCAACCACCCTCCTCGCCCAGGCCGACAGTGCGATCGGCGGCAAGACCGCCATCGACGCCTTCGGCGAGAAGAATCTGATCGGCACCTTTCACCAGCCGGCCTTGGTAGTGGTGGACCCCGCCTTCCTCGATACGCTGGATGTGCGCCAGCTCCGTTCCGGTTATGCCGAGGTCGTCAAATATGGACTGATCGACGATCCCGTCCTCTTTGCATGGTGTGAAACCAACGCACGAGGCGTCCTCGCCGGCCATCGCGACCTGCGCCAGCAAGCAATTGTCGCATCGGTTCAGTCAAAGGCGCGGATTGTTGCAAGCGACATAGAAGACCGACTGGGCCGCCGCGCGTTGCTCAATCTTGGCCACAGCTTTGGGCATGCGATCGAGGCGGAAGCCGGATTGGGAGCCGTCCTTCATGGTGAGGCGGTGGCACTCGGAATAACGCTCGCCTATCGCTTCTCGACGGAACTCAACCTCTGTGCTTCGGTCGATAGCGAGCGCGTCGTCGCGCATTTTTCGTCGTGCGGATTGCCGACCCGGCTGGCGGACGTCGGATTGGAAAACCGGGGCGCAAAGCTTGCCGGCTGGATGCGGCGAGACAAGAAGAACAGCCAGGGTGAGATCGCACTGGTCCTTGCCCGCGGCATTGGCCGGGCGTTCCTCGAACCGCGGGTCGACGCGCAGCGCCTTGCCGCCTTCCTCGATCGTGCTGCCTAGCTCCTTTCGGGGAGCGTCCGGTCCGGGGCGAATGACTGTTCGAGTCCGGCCCTGAGATCTCCGGTCTCGGTTTGACGCTCCAGCCGTTCGCAATCGCGCAGCCGATACTCAAAATCGACGCGGTCGATCTCCTCCGCATCGACACCAAGTATTTCGAGCGCCGCTCGACCCATTTTCACCGCGCTTTCGAACATCTCCCGTTGCGCAAAGGCCAGGTCCAGTCCGTCGAAAGACATCAGGTGGATGCGGTCAAACGCGCGGACCAGCACAGCGGCCTGGGGGAATGCCTCCAGTACGCGCTTGAGGGCGGCGCGATCCAGCCCGCTGTCCCGGTCGTTGCAGAACAGGATCGCCTTGGCCGTTTCCGCGCCCGCCAGGCGAAGCAGGTCGATCCGCATGCCGTCGCCGAAATAGACCTTCACTCCAAATCGCTCCGCCGCCTCGATCATCTCCGCGTCGGTATCGATCAGCGTCACGCCGATCCGCTTGGCCATCAGCATCTGCGCCGGAGTCTGTCCGAACCGGCCATAGCCGACCATGACAACGCTGGTTTCGGGGGACTCCTCGGGTCCCGCCAATCCTTTCACGCCCTCTACTTCGCGTCGCTCCAGCCAGTCGGTCAGGCGCATCAGGAACGGGGTCGCCAGCATCGAAAGCGTTACCACCGCGCCGAATAGGGACGCCGCTTCAGGCAGGATCAGCTGCGCAGCGGCCGCCTGGGCGAACAACACGAACCCAAATTCACCGGCCTGGCTGAGCAGCAGGCCGAGCCTGATGCTGCGCGGCCAATTATTGCCGAAGACACGCGCCAGGCCGGAGATGATCAGGCACTTGATGAGGATGAGCGACAAAGCGAGGCCAACCACCAGGGCTGGCTGTGCGGCGATCGTGCCCAAATCGAGCATCATTCCAACCGCCAGGAAGAACCGCCCTAGCAGGATCGACCGGAACGGATCGACGTCGCCTTCCAGTTCGTGCCGGTAGGGCGATTCCGCCAGGATCACACCGGCGACGAAGGCGCCGAGCGACACCGACAGGCCCAGCACGTGCATCAGGGCGGCAGAGCCCAACACCGCGAAGAGGCCGGCGACGACGAACAGTTCGCGCTCGCCGAAGCGGCCGATCAGGCGGAACAATGGATTGATCACAAATTTGCCCGCCAGCCACAGGGCGCCGATCGCTCCCACCGTGAACAACGCCAACGTCCAGCCGCCCGGCGCGTTGGGATCGATCGGCACCCGCGACATGGCGGCGATGATGGTGATCATCGGGACGATCGCCAGGTCCTGGAAAAGCAGGATAGAAAAGGCCCGCTCGCCCTGCGGCGTGTTCAATTCCCGGTCGGCGCGAAGCATCGGTAGCACCTGCGCCGTCGACGACAGTCCAAGCGGCAGGCCGATGGCCAGCGAAGCCTCCGGCGAGAAGCCCAATGCGAAATAGATGAGTAGGCTAAGCGCCAGCCCGCACAGAACGACCTGCGCCAGCCCGAGACCGAAGATGTCCTTTCGGAGCCGCCACAGCCGGCTTGGCTGCAGCTCCAGCCCGACCAGGAACAGCAGCAGCGCGATGCCGATTTCGGAAATACTCGCCAGCTGCTCGGGATCGCCCACCAGGCCCAGCAGGTGAGGACCGATCAGGATACCGCCAACGATGTAGCCGAGCGTGGCGCCCAGCCCGAGCTTGCGGAACAGCGTGACGAAGACCAGCGCCGTCCCGAGCATGATCGCGCCGCCTTCGAGCAGCGTGGTAGTGGTCGCCAGAGCCTGGACTTCTCCGCTCACTTCGCCTCCTCGATCGCCGCCAGAAGGGTGCGAAACGGCAGCAGGATCGCGCCGTGCCGCCCCTTGCGGCCCAGCGCGGGAGCCAAGGTCTCAAAACCTGGCCAGGACTGCGGAACATCGCCCTTGCCGGCCAGCCAGGCTTCCAATTCCTGGATGGCCCTAGCCACTTCTTCCCTGTTCCGGCCCATGGCGTGGGCGCCCATCAATGCGGCAGACGCCTGTCCATAGGCGCAGGCTTCGACTGCGTGGCGCAACCGCACCACCCGGTCGGCCCAGTCCAGCTCGACCGCCATCCGCATCCAGCTGCCGCAGGTCGGAGAGCGTCGCTCGGTCGCCCCGGCCAGCTCTTCAAAAGGCTCAAGATAAGGGATCGACGCCGCCAGGCGCAGGATTTCACGGGTGTATGGCGGTTCCTTCACGCCCTTCGCCATGTAGTGCCCATCGGCCCGTCCTCAAGAAGTATCCCTTCGGCCTTCAGCTCATCGCGGATGCGATCGGCCTCGACGAAGTCGCGGTTTTTCTTGGCTTCGGCACGTGTTGCGATCCGGCTTTCGATGTCGCCGGCATCGCCCTCGCCACGGAACCATTGGTCGGCATCCATAGTCAAAAGCCCAAGCAGGCGGGCCGACGCCTTGATTTCCCCGCCGTCCTCGAGCGCCACCAGCCGCGAGATGGCGAGCGGCGTATTCAAATCATCGAACAGCGCCTCGATCACGCCCTGGTTGATATTGGTCGGATCGGCATCTCCGGCCGTCCGGTACAGTCGGTCCAGCGTCGCCTTGGACTGCTCGACCAGCGCCTCCGTCCACGGCAATGGCTGCCGGTAATGCGCGGATAGCAGTCCCAGGCGGTAAATCTCCCCGCGCGGGTCGCGTTTCAGCAACTCCTCAGGCGTAATGATATTGCCGAGGCTTTTCGACATTTTCTCGGCGCCCATGTCGACGAAGCCATTGTGCACCCAATATCGCGCCAGCGGCTTGCCTTCATGCGCGCAGCGGCTCTGGGCGATCTCGTTCTCATGGTGCGGGAAGATGAGGTCGAGGCCGCCGCCGTGGATGTCGATCGTCTCGCCCAAATGCTCCCGGATCATCGCCGAGCATTCGATGTGCCAGCCCGGCCGGCCGCGGCCCCATGGACTGTCCCAGCCGACCACGCCCTCGTCACTTGGCTTCCACAGGACGAAGTCCGCGGGATCGCGCTTGTACGGCGCTACCTCGACCCGGGCCCCGGCGATCATCTGCTCGCGATCGCGGCGGCTCAGCGCCCCATAATCGGGATCGCTTGTCACCGAGAACAGCACATGTCCCTCAGCCTCATAGGCATGGCCCTTGGCGACCAGATCCGCGATCATCGCGACCATCGGCCCGATTTCCTGGGTGGCGTGCGGCGCGATCGTCGGCGGATTGACCCCCAAGGCGCCCATGTCTTCGAGGTAGAAGCGCTCGTAGCGATCGGTGATCACCCCAGTCTCGACGCCCTCT